>JAQWYJ010000008.1 GCA_029254005.1 Porticoccaceae bacterium
CCTACGACACCCAGTGGCTCTCGGTGAACCTCGACATCTACCCCAGGTCGCACTGAAGAAGTACTCTCACCCATTAAGCGAAGTACTTCAGCCGCATAATACTGGAAAAACTGCCCAGATCGGACAACCTCACCAACACCCTCGGCGAGAGTCTTACCCTCTTCCCGGGCTAAGACTTCGCCAATTTCAGCACTTCTGGCTATTAGCTCAGCGCCAATCTTATCCAAAATCACTTTTCGTTGTTCAAGACCACTCTGTGACCAACCCTCAAAAGCTTTATTAGCAGCCGCAATAGCTGATAAACAATCCCCAGAGTCTCCTTTAGCATAGCTTCCCACAATGTCGCTAATATCTGATGGATTTATGTTGGACGTGACATCATAGCCATCAACCCACTGCCCATTAATATAATTTTGATACACTTCATCGGCCATATCTTTTCCTTATTTATCAGATAAGCATTAACTAAATTTTTACCAACGTGAGAACATGATAGGTTCATTAGAGTAATAAATCTATTTACAAATTTATATAGATATATAAAAATAACTTATGGTAAGTTGATAAATTAACCCTAGTTCTATAATAATCTTCGAGACCACAGGGATTGATATGAAGTATATAAATATTACGTTGCGACATTTAAGAACGTTCGTTATTGTCGCTCGATACGGCAGCTTCAACAAAGCAGCAGAGGAACTGTCACGCACCCAACCAGCGATTACCTTATCCATAAAGCAGCTAGAGGAATTTGTCGGTATGAAGCTTCTTGATAGAACCACTCGTCGTGTTCTTCCAACAAAGGAAGGTGAAAAGTTTATGCCGATTGCGGAGCGACTGGTACGAGATTTTGATACTGCCATTTTGGATTTGAAAGCCACTGCCGAAAAACGAGTGGGAAATGTTAGCATCGCCATTGTGCCATCCGTGGCCACACAGTTATTACCGCCAATTGTGAAACATTTTTCAGAACGTTTTCCTGGCGTAAATCTAATGCTCAATGACGATACTGCAAGAGGTGTTCAACAAAAAGTGGAACGTAATGCAGTAGACTTTGGTATCGGTAGTATTTGGCAGCAAAGCAAATTATTGAAGTTTACGCCATTGTTTGCCGATAACTTAGAACTAGTCTTTCACCGTGATCATAGTCTTGCTACTAGCGATGAGCCAATAACTTGGCGAATGCTTAAAAACGAGACCTTTTTAGATTCTGGCATTACAAAAAACATGCGGTCGCGACAACTACTGAGTGAGCCTAAATTCGATTTCCCAAATATCACTACTTTATTAGCGATGTTAAGATCGAATTTAGGCGTTAGTGTGCTGCCCTCTTTGGCCATACCTAAGTCAGATCCAGATCTCAGGTCAAGACTATTGCAGCCCCTAAAGAGACGTGATATTTGTCTTATTACCCGACACGATTGGACACTTTCACCAGCAGCTGAAGCGATGATTGAGACTATTGTGAAAGAAACGCCAGCTCATTTGCAGCGGCTAGGATTAACTCCGAGAGCACCAGACAAACAAAATGCTTTTGAGGTTTGACTCTATCTACACGACCTTTTACTGCTCGCTTATAAATCCGCGACAACGATCAATAACCTCTTGCTTCACTGAGATGCCAGACGTCTGATGAGCAGCTCTATTTTGATAACGTCGATCGCCTGGTATGTGGGCGCCTTCCATGGAAGCCAGTTGTGCTATAAAAGCCTCAGAATGGGCTAGCCAGTTATCGGCATCCCCAAACTTGTTGGGATCGATAGCGAGCATAAACTCGCCGCCATTTGGCGGGCCACCATCATCGTTGTCATTTAACTGCGCCTCGTAACTAAAATCCATTCCGGTCAAACCAGCAACTAATAATTCAATCATCATTGCAATGGTAGATCCTTTATGGCCACCAAATGGCAGTAATGCACCTCCGTCAATAATTTTTCCAGCATCAGTGGTTAATTCGCCCTCTGCATCGACGCCGGTGCCAAAGGGAACCGGATGGCCATCTCGGGCAGCTATCATCACTTCACCCCTAGCCATAGACGCAGAGGCCTGGTCAAAAACTAACGGAGGTTGGTCGCCTCTAGGCCAACCAAAGCACATAGGATTAGTGCCAAACAGGGGTTTTTTCGCACCTGCTGGTACCACTGCAGGCTTATAAGTAGTAAAGGCCATCGTTACCAAACCGGCCTCGGCAATGGGTTCAACTTCCACCCAAAGTGAGGCAAAATGATGCACGTTAACTAGTGCCATGGCCGCTATACCATTTTCACGAGCCGCGTCAATAAGTGCCGGCCGGCCTTTTTCTAGTGCGAGGGGAGCATACCCCCGCTTACCATCAACCTTTACTACTGAGGGTGAAATTTTTTCTATGACGGGTACGGCGCATCCATCGACTTTACCGCTGCGCAGTGAGGCGATATAGCCTGGCATACGAAATAAACCATGGGATGCACTGCCATCTCGCTCTGCAGCACCAATAGTACGCCCTAAAGCCGCTGCATTTTCACTGTTACAGCCATTGGCCCTCAGACACTCAACTACAAGTTGCTGAATATCACTTTCAGTCATCAATACACTGGACATAAAGATTCTCCTAAAATACTAATTATTTATATATCAAAAGGTCGACGAACCTAAGGCTCTTTTTAGAGGGTCAAGATAGGGCTCAAAATTCTTCCACTGTTCCAAGCCGCTATTATAAATCGGCTGTCTGACCTGCTCGGAACTAGGCGTACGCACTGATCTCGCAGTTTCATGAAAGCTAATACAACTATCCTCAAAAGGTAGCCCACAATATTCAAGGATTCGACGGACCTGAGTGTCTAAATCAGCAACTACATCTTCGTATTGAACTCGCAACACTCGACCGGGAAGGACCTTGTCCCAGTGATCCATTAACTCCACGTAGTCCTTGTAATAGGTACCTATCTCTTCAAGTCCATAGCTAAACTCTTGACCTTCAGCGAACAGTTGTTTAAAGCCACTAAAGCAGCAGCCCATGGGATGGCGCCGAGCGTCAATTATCTTGGCGTTAGGCAAAATTAGGTGGATCATCCCAATATGCCTAAAATTATTTGGCATTTTATCGATAAAGAAAGGTGCCGAGCCACGATGAACCCTAGTATCTTGAATAAATTTCTCACCAAATGAATGAAAATCTTCGGCATTAAGAGTCTTAAGAACGTCCGGATAATGCTTGATATTACTGATTCGCTCGCCACGCCGGAGCGTTTGAGCTAGAGCCAAAATATTAGGTAACTCCATAGTGCCATCAACTTGACTATGAGAGGCCAATATTTGCTCCAGCAAAGTAGAGCCAGATCTTGGTAAGCCAACAATAAAAATCGGATCTGGCGCACTAAACCCAGTGCCTTTGTGCTTAGCAACAAAATCAGAATCAAAAACCTTAGCTTGTGCATGGAACTCGGTCGTTAAATCACTAGATTTGTAGCGGCTTTGAATTTTCTTAGCAGCATTCCCTCGTTCATAAAAGTTAAAGGCTTTTTCAAATAATTTTTTATCCTCATATGCTTTGCCCAATGCAAAATCTAAATATATACGACTCATATGCGAGATCATTGGATTACTCTCTTGGGACTCCATAGCAACAATTTCTTGATCTGTAAAACTAAACAGTTTTAAGTTAGCCATTGAGTAATAAGCTTCACCATGCGCAGGATGCTTCTTTATAGCCCGACGATAGGAGTCTACCGCTTGGGTGGTTTCACCAAGGGTCTTCAATGCATGTCCCCTTGATGTTAGCGTCACTGGGTCTTCTGGTAAAATGGCCAAAATTGATTCAAACATACTTAATGCAGCGCTATAGTCACCGGATTGCATCGATTCGACAGCAAATACCGACTGGAACTGGGGGTTATCAGGCTCAATATTTAGCAAATCTTCTGCTTGTTGTAATGCCAGTGCATATTTCTGCTGTTTCCGTAGCACCTGTACATAGTCAATTCGCACGCGAGTATTATTTTGATCAAAAGCCACAGCACTTTCCAATAAAAACTCAGCATCCTCCTGAATACCTAATCGACTAGCTATATCAGCCAAAAGTCTCAAACCCTCCACATGTCGAGGATTTTTTTGCATAAATGCCTTACAAATTTGTTCAGCCTTGACCAGTTTATTTTGAGAGATAAGGTCGATCACTGCAACTAGAGGCTTCGGCGTAGACTCAAGCGTTGAGAGCTGCTGCTTTAACCTTAAAACGACATCTGTTAAGCGTCCGATCTTATTTATTCGTTCAGGTGATTCAAGAATTTCGACTTGTGCTCGCAGACTTGCCAGTAACGCAGGATTTAGCTGTGTAGCTTGACTGTAGGCAGTTAGCGCAGCATCTGCGTTGTGCAATGCCTTGTAAACATGACCAGTCTCTTGATAAGCCCTACTATGATCTGGACTAAGTTGCTTGAGATTAGAAAGTAACTTCAGTGCGGACGAGTAGTTTTTTAAATATCGCTCACAAGCAGCTAGAAGATAGATAACTTCTTCATTTTCAGGAAACTCATACAGGTCGGTCGACAATAATCTTTGAGCATCGCTAAAATTTCCTGCCTGCATTAACTGTTTTGCCTTAGTCAAGTCAGGCTCTACAGCTGTATCCTCTGATATTTTATGATCCACCAATTACTTTTTCTCCAAAAAATAATGCCCCTCAAGAGGGGCATTATATTCTTACATTACACAATGACTTTATTAGCTCACCTTAGAAATTGTAGGTCATACGTACACCCAAAGTTCTTGGAGTAGCATAGGAAATACGCTCTCTATCATTGATATAGTTACGAGAAAGTTCTGCTCGCTTATCGGTAAGATTGTCAATAAATAACTCGGCACCCCAGGTGTCTGTTGTTACACCTGCAGTAAGTCCCACCATAGTCCAGCCTTGGATACGATCTCTGTTGATCCGAATAATATCACTGTATGACTCACCGGAATGGGCCAAGTGCGGCATAATATGAGCAGTCATACCTGAACCTGCCTGCCATTCGTATCGCGCTTGAATATTACCCTGTAACTCAGGAGCAAAGGCTAAAGAATCACCAGCAACAACGTCAGTAGATGTTGTTAATGTCTTTGTGATTTCAGAGTCTAGTATGGATACTCCAGCGCTAATGGTTAAACCGTCAAAACTTTTTGGCGCCCAGATCATGTCAGCTTCAATACCTTTAACTTCGGCATCCGCAGCGTTATCAGAGAAGAACAAGTTTGCAATACTTGGGTCAAAAATAGTGGTCTGCAACCCGTCAATCTGCGCTAAGAATACACTACCATTGAGACGCATATGACCATCCATCAAATCACTTTTCCAACCAAACTCGATATTGGTCATATCATCTGTCCCAAATTCAAAGGGAACAGTGTAAGTACCAGAAGTATCAACATAACCACCGGGGCGGTTTAAGAAACCTGCACGGAACCCTTCTGACATTGTGGCATAAAGCAGAACATCTTCAGATGGCGTGTAAGACGCCGTGAACTTGAAAATAGTACCGTCAGCTGTAGCCTTATCAGGAACATCAGCAATGCTGGTTGGCGTAGAGGCTCCTCGGAATGTCACTTCTGTCTGGCCTTGATAAACACCATCGCCATCATACAAATCGGCAATGTTGGTACCAAATACTTGGGCATCAGGACAGGTGGCTGCATCAACAGCTGCACCACAGAAGTTATAGAAAGAGCCGTTGGCGCTACCGTCAAAATCAATTTCGATGTCGTAATAGCGAGCACCTAATGTCAAAGATAGCTCATCGCTGACGTCATAGCTCAACTCGCCAAAGACACCCATTTGCTCATCAGTACGTTGAATATCATTTCTGAAGATTTCACCGGGACCAAAAGGTTCGTTTGAAGACAAAAAGCCATCGCCATATGAGTAGTTGTGCGAAGAGAAACCTGGCCCGTTAGCAGCAGTCCAACCCTGCGCCAAAATACTGCCTGGGTAAGTAAAGCTTACTCGCTCCTCCAGTGTAGTATCGCTGAAGAACGCTCCACCAGTTAGACGCATGCTCTTGTCTTGATCGGTTGTGAACCTGACTTCATGAGTAGTTACTTCAGTTTCAGAATGACTTGGCGCAGACATATCAGGCGCATAACAAGTGCCTGTTGGACCCTCATTATTTGCGGCACCTGGATATGTCACTGATCCATCACAGATGTAGTAAGGAAGATACTGGCCAACGAACATATAATCGGAGTAGCCGATGTTTTGATCTGCGGTTCTTTCAGTAAAGGCGCCAGTATATACAACATCCAAACCAGCTATTCGTCCTGTTAAAGTCCAATTAGTGTTATCAAACTCGTCTTCCAAGCTATCATCTACATAACTTTGGATTTGAAGATCACCCAAGTCAGGATCAGCAAAAAATACTCCGTCTGAGTCTAATTCTTGGGTCGTATGAGATAGCAGTAAATCCCAATCATCACCCAAATTGATCAATGCACTTAAGCGAGCACCAGTATATTTGCTTTTGTTAAAATCTTCTTCCACAAGATCTGAGTTATCTGCAGCAATGAAGGTTACATTAGGCAAGTCAACGTAGCCATCTCCGTCCGTATCGGCATAATCGCCACCACCTTGGAAACCTGTACGAGTTGTAACTGGTACCCCGTTAGACCGCACAAAACCGTTTACACGAAAGCGAGCACTTTCTTCAAGCGTTCGAGAACCTTGAACATTATCAATGTAACCACCTTTGCTATCACTATAAACAACGCCTCGAAGAGTGATATTGTCGCTTACAGGAACGTTATACATGGCTTCAAAATTATTATTTGTACCACCTTCGCTAATTGTTCCAAAACCCATCTTAAGCTTGCCATAGGTTCCTGTTGGATCAGGCTTATTGGTAATCAAACGTACCGTACCTGCCTGAGAACTAGCACCAAATAGTGTACCTTGTGGGCCAGCTAATACCTCAACGCGATTCAAATCAGCAGCATAGACATCCAAGTTACGACCGGGCTGGGCCAAAGGCTGTTCATCTAGATAGAAGGCTACGTTGGGCGCAAGACCAGCCACGCCTGCAATAGAAATTGCTGGTGTCGTTGAAGCAACACCACGAATATAAATAGTATTTTGACCAGGGCCACTGCCGCCAGCAGTTACTCCTGGCAACTGAATGAGATAATCTTCAAAATTAGATACGCCCATTTGATCAAGTTTTTCTGAGGTTATTGCAGAGACTGAAACCGCAATATCTTGGGTACTTGCCGATGTTTTCGTAGCCGTTACTATGACTTCTTCGATTGCTTGAGATGCAGCGAAGCTGGCACCACTTGCAGCGAACCCTGCCGCAATAACCGAGGCAACTGCGCGGTTTACTTTTGTTTTGTGAAACATATGTTTCTCCCCTTAAAAGAATGATAAGTCGAGCATCATGAATGTCAAATATTCAAACGAGTCGATATCATAGCATAGAAATAGTTATTTTTATTGAATACGCCCAACAATCCTGTATCACTTGGTGACTTCGTACAAATTAATAAGGTAAATATATCTATTAGTTTCTCTTATTAATCATAGCAAAAGAATCAAGAAAGACCCAGCAAAACCGGAATAAGCGGACCGCTAATCTCTAATTCTATAAAACTAGGGCAATACTGTTATTTGTAATACGAATTTTTTTACTCTTGTAAAGGTTGCCTAATGCTTGTTTATATTTCTTTTTTGACACCTTGAAGCGACGATAAATATCATCGGGACTGCTTTTATCGGTTAGATTAGAAGATCCGCCCTGCTCTATTAGAAACTGTATGATTTGTTCAGACAGATAGTGATCTCCCTGCAGTGTCGCCTGCGAGATTAGAAGATCAATCTTGCCATCGCTTCTAATGGTTTTGATAAAACCTGGGAGCCTCTCACCAATTTTAAGCGGACGAAAAGCATCTCCACGAAAAATAAGACCTAAATATTTGTTGTCAATGACGGCCTTGTAGCCCAATTCTGTGCGACTGGCAATTTGCAAACTAACTTGCTGTTGAGGTTTCAACCAAACGGGATGTTCATCCAAGTGATGACTTAATTTGGTTGAAGCAGCAATACGATCAGATTGCTCATCATGAAAAACGTAGACTACATACGAGAACCCAACTTCCATAGGCTTTTGTTGTTCGTTGAAGGGTACCAGCAAGTCTTTGGGCAAACCCCAATCCATGAAAGCACCAGCATTATTAATATCGACCACACTGAGTATTTCACATTGGCCTACCCCAACTTTTGGCTTTTCAGTAGTCGCTATAAGAAGATCATCGGAATCAAAATACAAAAACACATCAATCCAGTCGCCTATCTCGCAGCCCTGTGGCACATAGCGTTTAGGCAACAAAATAGAGTCCAAATCATCCCCATCCAAGTAGACGCCAAAATCCACCTGCTTTATGACTTGCAAGCTATTGAAAGTTCCGACTGTAACCATAGAAAAAACCAGTAGTAGAGGTATAGTTGAGATTAAGTCCTTCACTATACAGCAGCGAACAATTAATCATCAAAGAATCCTTCAACATTATCGACATTATTCGGGTATGATGATTGCGTAAATAGTTGATGTGTAGGCTCCATACTCAACTAAACTTGGAGCAAAAGCATGGGCATCATCTTTTCAAATGCATTTAAAAACGCGTGGATACTCAGTCTTAGTAATGCAATAGCAGGGTCTACACTACCACTGATGCATTTGGCAGGTACACTTGCCGGTAGTAATTTAGCTCCCTCTCCTGACTGGGCGACAGCGCCCATTGCCTTGATGATCTTAGGAACGGCCTGTAGCGTAATTTTCGTATCAAAAACTATGCAACGATACGGTCGAAAAAAAGGACTCTACACTTTTTTGTTCTTGGGTATCGTGGTTTGTTTTCTCGCTATTATCGCCCTGCAGCTGCGCAGCTTTAACTTATTTTGTATGGCATCTTTCGCCCTTGGTGCTTTTAATGCAACGCTGCTGCAAGGACGATTTGCCGCCATGGAATCAGTGGCCCCTGAATACAGAGCGACAGCTGCATCAATGTTCATGGGTAGTGGTATTATCGCAGCGTTCGTAGGCCCTGAAATTGCCATTATAGGTAAAGACCTTTTTAGTGCGGCATACCAGGGATCATTCTTACTAGCCATTTTATGCATTTTACTCTCAGCCCTACTTCTTGTACTTTACACACCACCAACGATGTTCAAAGTTGAATCGGGTAAATCAAATATATCGGTTAAAATGTTACTGACCAACCCAACGTTTTGTCTTGCTCTTGCCAGTGGTTCCATTGCCTATATCGTAATGTCATTTATAATGACTGGCACTCCCATCAGTATGCATGAAATCTATCATCACTCTCTGTTAGACACCAAGTGGGTAATTCAAAGCCATATAGCCGCAATGTTTTTACCCTCTTTTATGACCCCGATCATACTCCGCTTCATTGGATTGAGAGGTATGATGCTAATGGGGCTAGCGTGTTTTTGTATAGCGGTTTACATTGGCTACCATAACACTAGCGCTGGTGCATTTTGGTCACAACTGGTGTTACTGGGAATAGGATGGAATTTTCTCTTTATTGCGGGAACGACATTGCTGCCATCTACTCACACAGAAAATCAACGGTTTAAAGCCCAAAGTGTGAATGACTTTACGGTGTTTTCATTTCAAGCCGTTGCTGCCCTGTCAGCAGGTTGGGCGCTCAATCTCATCGGTTGGCAGTCTATGGTCCTACTGTGCTGTATCCCTATTTTAATGATGCTAGGAATATTACTGTGGGAACGTTTAAAAACATATTATTGAGATTTAAAAACTAAGCTCCAATATATACGGCATAGCTGTCACAGTTTTCTGTAACCTCAATACAACCTAGCGAAGACAACGCTACATTCAATTACTGCTAAATCTATGACACAACGGTTTCGCTGATAACCATTTTCAAGACTATTCACATTATTTTAGCGGCGTTAATACCTTCAAAATGCATGAGTCAATCAATATCTTTGGCAAGGAACCCTCTGCTTAGATTGAAACCCGAAAGTGATAACTATGCCATCTTGAATATTTATGCTGTCTGACACGTTTGGAATCCGATCAGCAGTTTCAATACTAAATTCTTAACAGATCCACATTTTGCTGCTATTACATCAAGCAAAACAGGGCTTATATACAAGAACGATAAGAAAGATATGGACATAGGCTCAGAAAAAGTTTGACAGTCTTCTAGAGTTCGGTAGAATGCGCCCTTCTCTAGAGGGTGGTTAGCTCAGCTGGT
>JAQWYJ010000042.1 GCA_029254005.1 Porticoccaceae bacterium
AGAAACACCATCTTCGGTAAATACACGAGTCATACCGCACTTGCGGCCGACAATACCTATTCTCATTTTATAACCTCTTACGTGTACGGGGCTCTTACCCGCTACGGCCGCCTATTTCAAAGCGTTACACTATATATGTTGCTCGGCGACTATCCACCGAACTACTCTTTACAAAATCAACCTAAGCTGATTTGAACTTCCACACCTGCAGCAAGATTTAACTTCATTAAAGCGTCAACAGTTTTTTCTGTTGGCTCAACGATATCGATCAAACGCTTGTGTGTACGAATTTCGTACTGATCTCGTGCATCCTTGTTTACGTGCGGAGAAATCAAAACTGTAAATCTCTCTTTGCGCGTAGGCAATGGAATGGGACCACGAATCTGAGCGCCAGTTCGTCGTGCTGTCTCTACAATTTCTTGTGTCGAGGTATCAATCAATTTATGATCAAAAGCCTTAAGACGAATTCTAATACTTTGGTTCTGCATGTCAGCAAAGCTCCGCTGTTTATTCTTTTGTTTCGAGTCTGACTGTTTATTGTGCTGACACTAGCCCCGAAAATTGAGCGCGAATTCTAGTGCCGCGCCGCATAACTGTCAAGCAAATAAATAGATACACCCTGTTTTTTTTGTCCTTTTAGTTATTGCGCCACCTGCAAAAACAAAAAAGACAAAAAAGGGGCCGTCAAGGCCCCTTTCTATCGACTAACTATCACTCAATAATTTTAGCGACTACACCAGCACCAACTGTACGGCCACCTTCACGGATAGCAAAACGAAGACCGTCTTCCATCGCAATCGGGTGAATCAACTCAACCGTCATCTGTACATTGTCTCCCGGCATAACCATCTCTGTACCTTCTGGCAACTCACAAGCGCCTGTCACATCGGTAGTGCGGAAGTAAAACTGAGGCCGGTAACCCTTAAAGAATGGCGTATGACGACCACCCTCGTCCTTAGACAGCACATAAATCTCTGACTCAAACTTAGTGTGCGGCTTAACCGAACCAGGCTTAGCCAGTACCTGACCACGCTGCACCTCTTCACGCTTTGTTCCACGCAACAAAATACCACAGTTCTCACCAGCTCGGCCTTCGTCCAAAAACTTACGGAACATCTCAACACCAGTACACGTCGTCTTCGCCGTGTCAGCTATGCCAATCACTTCTATCTCTTCACCAACTTTAATCACACCACGCTCAATACGACCAGTCACAACTGTTCCTCGACCAGCAATTGAGAACACATCTTCAATTGGCATCAAGAAAGGCTGATCAACCGCACGTACAGGCTCAGGGATATATGAGTCCAGCGCCTCAACCAACTTCTTAACAGCAGTAGTACCAAGCTCATTATCATCTTTACCTTCCAGAGCCATCAGTGCAGAACCAACAATAATTGGCGTGTCATCTCCTGGGAATTCATAAAGATCAAGCAACTCGCGTAGCTCCATCTCTACCAACTCTAACATCTCTTCGTATTCTTCTGAACCAACACCACCACAATCTTCAGCAAGAAGGTCAGCTTTATTCAAAAACACAACTACATAAGGAACACCAACCTGACGAGATAGCAAAATGTGCTCTCGTGTCTGAGGCATAGGACCATCCGTTGCGCCACAAACTAAAATAGCACCATCCATCTGAGCAGCACCAGTAATCATGTTCTTCACATAATCGGCGTGTCCAGGACAATCAACGTGGGCATAGTGACGATCTGCTGAGTCATACTCAACGTGTGCCGTTGAGATAGTAATACCGCGCTCGCGCTCTTCAGGGGCATTATCAATCTGGTCAAAGGCCTGCATCTCACCACCGAAAACCTCTGCACATACGCGAGTCATCGCCGCTGTCAACGTAGTCTTACCATGGTCAACGTGACCAATTGTGCCGACGTTTACGTGCGGCTTACTTCTTTCAAATTTTTCTTTAGCCATCTCAGTATCTCCTCAGCAGGCGTTAAACACGTTAAATTAACTATTAAATAGCCACGTCACCTGCCTTTGAAACAGGGATATAACTCGAAGGACGCCATCTTATACTTCAACTCAGCATAGTCAACGGTCTTTAGCTCTAAATTAAGATTTTTTTATAAGTTTTTGGCTTTTTCCGATTCTCTCGCCATTATTCGAGGTCGAAAATAGCTTTTTCCTCACTAAATTCAAAGAAATTGGCAGAAATATCCTCCTTAGCGAGTTTTTTCCTCCGTTTAATTAAGAATATCCTGTATACTCGCGCGCGTTTTTAGACCCAAAAATACCCAGACTTTCAAAAAATTGAGTATGCAAATGACTGACTTATCACACTACAGAAATATCGGAATTTTTGCCCACGTTGACGCGGGTAAAACCACAACTACAGAACGAATCCTTAAACTTACCGGTAAAATTCACAAAACTGGCGAAGTTCATGATGGCGCAGCAACTACAGATTTCATGGAGCAGGAGCAAGAACGCGGTATCACCATTCAATCTGCGGCAACGACCTGTTACTGGAGAGATCATAGATTTAATATTATCGACACTCCTGGACACGTTGATTTTACCGTTGAAGTTTATCGCTCACTCAAAGTCCTAGACGGCGGTGTTGGTGTATTTTGCGGCTCCGGTGGCGTTGAGCCCCAGTCAGAAACTAATTGGCGTTATGCTAACGAATCTGAAGTTGCTAGAATAATTTTCGTCAACAAACTTGATCGTATGGGCGCAGACTTTTTGCGAGTAGTTGATCAAGTTGAAAATGTATTAGGCGCTAATCCCCTGGTAATGTGTCTTCCTATCGGTATTGAAGAAGACTTTATTGGACTCGTTGACCTACTTGAGCGCAAAGCTTATGTCTGGGACGACTCTGGCTTGCCTGAGAATTATGAGATTGTTGATATACCTGCTGACATGGCTGACAAGGTCGAAGAGTATCGGGAGCAAATGATCGAAACTGCCTTAGAGCAAGACGATGATCTGTTGATGGCATATATGGAAGGTGAAGAGCCTACTATTGAGCAGGTTAAACAATGTATTCGCAAGGGAACAATCGCTCTCGATTTTTTCCCAACCTATTGTGGATCAGCATTTAAAAACAAAGGTGTTCAGATGGTTTTGGACGCAGTTGTTGATTACTTGCCATGTCCTACGGACGTAAAGCCTCAGCCACTTACCGATGAGAATGGCGACGAAACCGGCGATCACGCTATTGTTTCTACGGACGAATCATTAAAAGCTTTGGCGTTTAAAATTATGGATGATCGCTTTGGCGCCTTAACTTTTGTTCGTATCTATTCGGGGGTATTGGAAAAGGGAACAACCATTCTCAACTCATACACTGGAAAGACCGAACGCATTGGACGTATGGTTGAAATGCATGCGGATGACCGTAATGAAATTGATCGCGCCCAAGCTGGTGATATCATTGCTATTGTCGGCATGAAAAACGTCCAGACTGGTCACACACTGTGCGATGTTAAACATCCAGTAACGCTTGAGCCTATGATTTTCCCAGAGCCTGTTATTTCAATAGCCGTTAAGCCCAAGGATAAGGGTGGTTCTGAAAAAATGGGTGTCGCCATCGGTAAAATGATTGCCGAGGATCCATCGTTCCGCGTGGAAACCGATGAGGACTCAGGTGAAACTATATTGAAAGGCATGGGTGAGCTCCATCTAGACATCAAAGTAGATATTCTCAACCGTACTTATGGTGTTGATTTAATCGTTGGTCAGCCTCAAGTTGCCTACCGTGAAACCATCACCCTGCCTGTTGAAGATAGCTATACCCACAAGAAACAATCTGGTGGTTCTGGACAATTCGGTAAGATTGACTATCGTATCAAGCCTGGTGAACCAGGCTCAGGCTTTACCTTTGCCTCTAGTGTCGTTGGTGGTAATGTTCCAAAAGAATTTTTCCCAGCTATCGAAAAGGGCTTTAAAGGAATGATGGAAGAAGGTCCGCTTGCGGCCTATCCGGTATTAGATGTTGAAGTAGAACTCTATGACGGCGGGTTCCACGCAGTTGACTCCTCAGCAGTTGCTTTTGAAATTGCCGCTAAAGGTGCTTTCCGGCAATCAATGCCGAAGGCTGGTCCGCAAATCATTGAACCAATTATGAAAGTTGATGTTTATACTCCGGAAGATCATGTGGGTGATGTGATTGGCGACTTAAATCGCCGTCGCGGAATGATCAAAGACCAAGAAGCAGGGGTTACTGGTGTTCGAATTAAGGCTGACGTGCCGCTTTCAGAGATGTTTGGTTACATTGGTCACCTGCGGACTATGACCTCAGGCCGTGGTCAATTCTCTATGGAATTTGCTCATTACCTACCTTGCCCGCAAAATATTGCAACCGATGTTATTGCTGCAGCAAAAGAGCTCAAAGCGTCCAAATAAAACAGAGCTAAACGTACAAAAAAACCCGGTGATTGATATCACCGGGTTTTTTTATACAGATCGCTAACCACTAAAAACTCAGCTCATATTTCTTGCCATCACTGCCTCAGTAATGTTCTTTGGAGCTTCAGAATACTTTTTAAATTCCATAGTGAAAGTAGCTCGACCTTGAGTTGCTGATCTGAGATCAGTGGCGTAGCCAAACATTTCACCCAAGGGTACATCCGCGCTGATTACCTTCCCTGCAGAGCTTTCCTCCATGCCAAGAATTAAACCGCGACGGCGATTTAAGTCTCCCACAACATCGCCCATATTTTCCTCAGGAGTTACCACCTCAACCTTCATAGTTGGCTCCAGCAATACAGCACCACCAAACTCAGTTAACTTACGTGTTGCCAGAGATCCGGCAATTTTAAAGGCCATCTCAGAAGAGTCCACGTCATGGTACGATCCATCGTATAAGGTTGCCTTAACACCAAGCAGAGGATAACCCGCCAGAATGCCATTTTGCATTTGCTCTTCAATTCCCTTCGCAACAGCTGGAACATATTCTTTAGGCACACTACCGCCAACTATCTCGTTTACAAAGTCTAGTCCTTCGGCACCTTCATCTTCGGCTGGTTCAAATTTCAACCAGACATGACCATACTGACCTCGACCTCCTGACTGGCGAACAAATTTACCTTCAATTTCACAACTGTTGCGAATCGTTTCTCGATAGGCTACCTGAGGCTTACCTATATTAGCTTCTACTGCGAACTCTCTGCGCATCCGATCAACTAAAATATCAAGATGTAATTCACCCATACCTGAGATAATCGTCTGACCACTTTCCTCATCTGTTTTAACTCTAAAAGAGGGGTCCTCTTGAGCCAACTTACCTAATGCAACACCCATTTTTTCTTGGTCGGCTTTGGTTCTAGGCTCAACTGCAACAGAAATAACTGGCTCTGGAAACTCCATACGCTCTAACACAATTTGCGCATTTTCAGCACAAAGCGTATCACCTGTAGTGGTGTCTTTAAGGCCAATGGCTGCTGCGATATCTCCAGCTAAAACTTCTTTGATCTCTTCGCGGCTGTTAGCATGCATTTGTACCATCCTACCGACACGCTCACGCTTCATTTTGACCGTGTTATAAACTGCAGTGCCACTCTCCAAAGTTCCAGAGTACACACGCATAAATGTAAGAGTACCAACAAAGGGATCAGTAGCAATTTTAAAAGCTAACGCTGAAAATGGCGCGTCATCCTTAGCACTACGGACTGCTTTTTCACCATTGCTAAGCTCCCCCTCAATAGCCTTGACCTCAGTGGGTGATGGCAAATATTCCACCACCGCATCCAACATCGCCTGAACACCTTTGTTCTTAAAGGCAGAGCCGCCCAGCACCGGAACAATCTCATTAGCAAGCGTTCTAAGTCTAAGACCATGCTTTATCTCAGCCTCCGTTAGTTTATCTCCCTCAAGGTACTTGTCAGTTAATTCATCAGTAGCTTCGGCTGCGGCCTCAACAAGATACTCATGCATTTCAAGACATTCGTCCATCATCTGCTTGGGAATGTCTGCATACTCAAATGTCATACCTTGATCGCTGTCATTCCATAATACCGACTTCATTTTAACCAGATCAACGACACCCTTAAAACTTTCCTCAGCACCAATAGTCAACTGTAATGGCACCGGTAACGCCCCAAGGCGCTCTTTAAGCTGCTCAACCACCATCAT
>JAQWYJ010000052.1 GCA_029254005.1 Porticoccaceae bacterium
CACAGTAAGCGCATCACAATGTATGTCTGTGGGCCAACAGTGTATAATCGGGTGCATATTGGTAATGCTCGCCCTGTGGTTGTTTTTGATACTTTATTTAGGGTGTTAAAAAGTATTTATCCTCAAGTTGCTTATGCCCGCAATATCACTGATATTGATGATAAAATAATGACCGCTGCAGCAGAACTAAACGAAGACATATCGATTCTTTCGGCACGCTATGCCTCAGCTTATTTCGAAGATATGGAGGCTCTTAATAATCTAGAACCAACAATCGTGCCCTATGCTACCGCTCATATTCCTGAAATGATCGTGATGATCGAAACACTTATCAGTAAAGGGCATGCCTATGTGTCCGATGGACATGTTTTATTTGCTGTGGAATCTATGCCTGACTATGGGCAGTTATCAGGACGTAGCTTAGAGGATATGCTTGCCGGTGCCCGCGTGGAGGTGGCGGAATACAAGCGTTTTGCTGGTGATTTTGTGTTATGGAAACCCTCGTCGGACAATGAACCGGGTTGGTCAAGCCCTTGGGGACGAGGTCGTCCGGGGTGGCATCTAGAGTGCTCTGTCATGGCTAAAAAACATCTTGGAGAGACTATTGATATTCATGCGGGTGGGCAAGATCTGATTTTCCCTCACCATGAAAATGAAATAGCGCAGAGCTGTTGTGCACACGATGGTAAAGCAATGGCTAATATTTGGATGCACAATGGTTTTATTAATATTGACGGGGAGAAAATGTCTAAATCCTTGGGCAACTTTCGCCTTGTGAGGGATTTACTGGGTCATTTTCCCGGTGAGGTGCTGCGTTTTGTTATTTTGTCCGCTCATTACAGGGCCGAACAGAATTTTAACAAAACCCTTTTAGACAGTGCATGGCGATCCCTTGATACGTTATATGGGTATCTTCGAGGCTGTAGCTACGTAGAACCCGATTTAAATACTAGTAGTCTTGGTTATCAGGCATTACTGGATGATCTAAACACGCCAGTTGCAATCAGTGAGCTGCATCGGCTTGCTAAAGAGATGCATCTTGCCAAGGGGCCGAATAGACAGACATTACAATCAGAACTATTGGGTTTGGCCGGCATACTTGGGCTATTGCAAAATGATCCTGAAGAGTGGTTTACACTAGCGCGAAACAAGGGTGATTTACCTGCAGAAGAGGTAGAGGCATTAATTGCAGAACGTAAGACTGCCAAAGATAGTAAAGACTATGCTGGGGCCGATGGAATCCGTCAGCAACTACTGGATGCAGGTATTGTTCTCGAGGATAGTCGAGAGGGCACAACATGGCGGCGGGCCTAGCCCTTATCTGTTAACTTTCGGTTAAAAGATTTTCAAGTTGGTAGGTCTCGAGCATATCAACATTACGATCTAATAACGACTGCGCTAGCGCCTTATTACCCACCTCATAAGCCACTAGAATTGTGTCTTGATGGGCTGGGCTGTGTAGTATTTTATGGTCTTCTGGAATTATCTGGTGATCTGCAAAGATATAGTCCGGAGCGGCAGTTTTTACAGCTAAGGAGTCTAAATCAGACCACCGTTCCAGTACCACTCCTATTGATGGCCAGCTAGCCTTGTGTGCGATATTAGCTAATTCATAGTCAAAACTCATCAGTACGGTTTGTTTAGCTACTGATGATAAAATTCTTTGAACCTGGGATATCATCAGCTCACGACCGCAATGAGCAATAGACTCAGCCTTTAATTCGACAAATGCGGTTACCTGCGGATGGTCGTGCAAGATATCTACCAAGTCTTCTAAGGGAGCTATGGTTTGGTCAAGAAAGGTTTCACCTAGGCGCCCTGGCTCAAAGGCTGATAATGTCAGTAAGTCATCACGGTTTTGCTCAAAGACAGACCCTGTCACTCCGCTGACGCGCTCCAACGTATCATCATGATAGATAATTGGTAATTTATCTAAGCTAAATTGAATGTCTAACTCTATATACAGTGCTCCTAGTTCAATGGCTTTGATTAAGGATAACACCGTATTTTCAGGATATTTCGCTTGAAATCCCCTGTGCGCGACTAGCGTGTTGGTACCTATATATTTATCTAGAGACTTAGCTGATTTCATTTTTGTTTATACCTCACAAAAGAGCTTCTTTCATGCGTGGGTGTTATTATGTTAAGACGCTAACAATAAAGGATTTAGCATGTCTTTGGTACTTTTTGAAGTTCGCAACAATATAGCCCTGATTACCTTAAATAATCCAGACAAACGCAACATGCTCAACTTAAAGGTATGCCAGTTGTTGGTTGAGTATGTAAAGCAGGCTGAGGCCCATCCTGAGGTGAAGGCACTAATCATTACAGGTAGTGGCTCTGCGTTCTGCGCAGGCGGTCAGCTAGCAGACATAACGCCTGACAAGCTCATACTAGAAAATATATATAGTGGTTTTTTATGTATAGCACAATGTTCATTGCCGACGATTGCAGCAGTAAATGGACCTGCAGTTGGCGCAGGTTTTAATATGGCGGTCGGTTGCGATGTTAGAATTGTAAGTGAAAATGCGCGTTTTGAGCCCCGGTTCTTCGGCTTAGGACTGCATCCAGGTGGGGGTAATACATGGATGTTACGTCAGATAGCCAATTGGAATACCGCAGCGGGAATGCTACTTTTTTCACAATCATTGTCTGGTCAGGAGGCCGTAGATAAGGGCCTAGCGTGGGCCTGTGTTCCTGCTGATGACTTAATCAATAGTGCATTTAGCTTTACAGAAAATATTCAAAATCTGCCAAAGCAGCTATTAGTTGAGACCAAAGAGACATTGCGTGCCGCAGGGGGAACCAACGAACACAACGAAATTATTGAATTGGAAACAAGTCGCCAAATAAACTCTCTCACCCAGCCGTTCGCCCAAGACGCGATTGCCGACATGATCGACAAAATAAGCGGGAGGAAAAACCAGCTTTAGAGAACTTTTTCCGCGGCGATAACAGATTGTTGTATTAATGTATTAATGGTCATTGGTCCAACTCCGCCAGGCACCGGCGTGTATGCTGAAACACGGTCTACTAAGGGTGACAATTGGATATCACCAACTCCGCCAGGATGATATCCAGCATCAACAACAACGGCACCATCTTTTATCCATTCGGCTTGTATAAATTCAGGCCTACCTACTGCGCCGACGACTATATCGGCCTGTTTTATAAGCTCTGGTAAATCTTTAGTACGAGAATGACAAATAGTAACGGTTGCATTAGCATTAAGCAGCATAAGTGCCATTGGCTTGCCTAAAATAGGGCTCCTTCCGACCACAACTGCGTGCTTACCTGTTAGTTCAATTTTGTAGGCCTCAAGAGTTCGCATAATGCCTTGCGGTGTTGCCGAACCAAAGGCATCTTCAGACATTGCCATTCGTCCAAAACCATGACAGGTAACACCATCAACATCTTTCGCTATATCAATTTGATCAAAGCATGCTCTTTCATCGATCTGAGAAGGAACCGGATGCTGCAAAAGAATACCGTGGCAATTGGGATTCATATTTAGTTCATCAATCTTTGCTAAAAGCTCTCTGGTAGAGGTGCTTGCAGGCATTTCTACGGCGATTGATTCCATTCCTATGCGCTTACAGGCATTCTGTTTCATCTTTACATATGTAGCAGAGGCAGGATCTGCACCCACTAAAATAGTTGCTAAGATTGGCGCTTGGCCTTTATTTTTTTCCTTGATAGCCGCGACACGCTGAGCAAGATCAGCCTCAGACTGCTGTGAAAGGGCTTTGCCATCGAGTATGAGAGCAGGCATTTTGATTCCTTTTATGCGGTTAAAAAAACTAGGCTGCTAAAATAGTCAAGGATCAATGATAACGCAACCTTTTTTTGCCCAACAGGGTACAGCTCACAATTAGACGATAGGTATTTCTATTCAATTAGTCAAAGATGTTTAGTTAGATTGAAGCACTCCCTTTGCAATTACAAGGTTAATATCTTGTGTATGTCGAATGTCTTCAAGTGGGTTCTTATTGAGAACTAAAACATCGGCGACTTTTCCAACATCTAGGGAGCCCATCTGTGTCTGTAGATTGAAAAATTCTGCCGGGGAAACCGTTGCCGAGGTTAATGCCTCTCGGGGCGAAAGACCAGCTTTAACTAATAATTCTAGTTCTTTATGAAGACTAAATCCTGGCGTCAAAAACCCAATAGGTGTATCAGTTCCGGCTAAAATTTTAACATTGTTTTCGCTAAACAATTTGACAACTTTCATGCTCCAATCTTCAAAAATAAGGGCATTTTCATCAACTGAATTATCCGAAAGCGCTAGTGATTGTGCTAACCAGGATTCTTTGATAAGTGGTGGAAGGTAATCATAGGTATCTCTCCAATTTTGATCGCTATACAAGCGTTGAGATCCAAAGGTATTTATCGTTAAAGTAGGAGTCTGAAAGACATTATGCCTGGCTAGTGCTTGTATAATCTTGGTACAGCGCTGCTCATCAAAATTTTCGATAGCACTATAACGCTGCAAACTATGAATTTGTGATCGCAATGCTGACCCTGCCTTATTATTGGAATTTGTTAACAGATCTGTCCGCACATTTTGTAAACCCTCAGCATCGTTTGCGCAGGCTAGCTCGAGATTTCTTATATGTTGCATACCACCAAGTCCTGCATCTATAGCGTCCATTAGGCTAATACTTAAAGGAATATGGCCTGTTACCCTCAAGCCTTTTTGTTTTGCGATATCCAGTAAACGTAAATAAGTTGGACGCGATAGCATTTCATAGGACTTTAAAAAGCTAGCACCTTGAGTAACTAAATTGTCAACAATTTGGTCAACATCCGAACTTTCATCAATACCAATAGATAATTCTGGAAAACCAGGTTCTTCGCCTTTATAAACTCTATCTGCGCCATCGATAAGCGGTCCTGCAAAAAATAGTCTTGGTGTTGCATAAGGGTTGTTAGATGCATAGTTGATCGCAGGTGTGAGCTTAGACATAACGGCGCCAGTGTCTCTTATGCTCGTTATTCCATTTTTTAGGAATAAATCATAGTACGTCTGATAATCAATTTCAGGAATAAAGGTTAGATGCACATGCGCATCCCATAATCCGGGGATGATGAATTTATTCTCAGCATCAATAATCTTGTCTGTGGGGCGTTGGCTGTAAGGCTGCTGTGAATCTGCTATTGATACTATCTTATCACCGTCTAGAATCATCGTCATATTTGGTCTATCAGGATTAATACCGTCTATGAGTGTAGCCTTGGTTATTATTATCCTTGGACTAGCACTAGCTAGTGAGCTGACCAGCAACATCCCTAATAGAGTAATGCAATACTTCTTCATAATAACTCCTCGGCATTGTAAATTTTAAACAGACATTCTTAGAGTTGATCGGCAGTAGAGTAGAACAGATGTCACATTATTTGAAAAGGTATTTTGTTATGCAAACCAAGCACACAGTTTAGGTTGATAGATTTTTTCTAGTACAGGTAATACAAGAGTTCACACAATCCTGTGACGTTATAGAGTCAAGAGTTGTCTGCTAAAATGCCCATACAATAATGGTGGATATATTCTTTTAATCTACTCTCAGGACCAACACACCTAAATGTTCCCAAGAATCCATAGTTTGCTGTGTATCATAATAATTAGCGATGGTATGTCACGATAGTTGATTTCTAATGGTTAATAGCCGTATAAGTACTAACTAAATTGTCTAATTTGTCTTTCTGTCGTACGGTTCTAGCGTTCTATCGGCTTCCACTATTGCAGGGTTATTAATGCCACCGGCGCAATTCGTTCTACAAATTTGCTATAGGCTAACTCAGAAGGGTGTAAACCATCTGAAGCCACTAGATCAGGATTTTCAAGGCCTTGTTGCGTTATATCTGTTATATAGATGAATGCTATACCTCTAGCCTCGCAGTAAGCTCGAGCATAATCATTATACTGCTTAATTTCTCTGCTGGTGGCCTCAGGATTACCATTTTGGCCAAATGGCGTAAATGAATAGTCGGGTATAGAAATTACAATTAGATTGTTGATGTCTCCCCCAGATAAAGCGATCGCTGAGTCGACAAGCGCTGCAAATTCTGTTTCATATACGTTAAAGGTTTTTTTTTGGTATTGATTGTTGACACCGATAAGCAGGGTAATCAGGTCATAATTGTTCGCCAAGTCTTGAGAGTCGATTGCATTCTGCAGATTCGTTGTTGTCCACCCCGTCTTTGCCACTATTTCGAGACTGACAGTGTCTTGTTCAAGGAATTTAGATTTCAAACTCTTTTTGAGTTGTTCTGGAAAGTTACATGTGGAGCAAACGCTCTGACCTATTGTGTAGCTATCGCCTAGTGTAAGTAATTTTACATTTTGACCTGATTCGGACATTCGACTGATTGCTGCTGTTCGTGCTACGTTCCTCTGGGGCACATCAATTTGATCGCCCATTGCAGACATTAAACAGTTATCACAAGAATTTGATAGTCCAAGCACATGGCCCAGTTGACGAGCGATACTGCGAGATAAAGAACCACGAGCCGGTTTTGACTCGGAGTCTAGTAAAAACACTTTTTCCGGAACATTTCCGTCATTGTGCTTGTTTGACCATGCTCCCACCACAGAATGCCAACCAAATTCTTGCATAGCATCCCCGAGAGAGGAGTTGCCCACGAACGGAAATATATAGACATGAAACAAATTTCCCTGCAACTGGCGAGGGCTACTATGGTTACTTGGTTGCTGAAGGCTATATAATAATGGTAATCGAGAGCGATCCGGTTCACCTTGATCATCAATTGATGAATTTACAATAAAATCAATGCCAGTAAGGTACTCGGAATATTGATTGATGGGCTCCTCAATCATGCCTTCGATGGTCCAACTTATGCCTGCTTGACGCCAAATTTCATTTACTCTTGAGATTACTTTAGTTGCTAGGTCATCGCTGGTGACCCATGCGCTCATTGCATTACCGGACCAGTGAATCCAAGGATCAGATTGTATAATATGTACTCTAAGATTCAGTTCTAACTGACGTAAAAAAACTGCCTTCAAGTTAATATTGGCGTTTACGGTGATATTTTTAGTATGGTTGGGATCACCATCGGACCATCCAGTAAATAGATAGCCCTCGTTGGCAACAGCAGTGACGCTTAATTCAGTCCCAGAAGGATAAACGCCGCCATTTGTATCCACTGTGCCACCGTCAGTGAAATCTATAATCAACGTATAAACTGGCTGGGGTGGAGTGGTAATATTACTGCCGCCATTGCCTCCCCCACAGGACGATAAACAGGAAAGTATTGCTATCGCAAAAAACAGTTTTAGCGCGGAGTTGTTACCTAGAGTCATCGTTAGAGGGTCCCACTGGAACAGAAACAGTAGTTTTTATACTTATCTGTGCTGGAAGCGGATCTACAAACATTGGAATTAGACGCTAGCGCATCAGGCAACCAACTACTGCGTTAATGGGGTGGACGACGGGGATTGAACCCGCGACCACCGGAATCACAATCCGGGGCTCTACCAACTGAGCTACGTCCACCATTAAACGTTATTATTAAAGGGCTGCATTGAAGATGGT
Source organism: Porticoccaceae bacterium (assembly GCA_029254005.1). Taxonomy (GTDB): domain Bacteria; phylum Pseudomonadota; class Gammaproteobacteria; order Pseudomonadales; family Porticoccaceae; genus HTCC2207. The sequence goes on from JAQWYJ010000052.1 coordinate 7,557, forward strand.
GCGCCCGGCAGGATTCGAACCTGCGACCCACGGCTTAGAAGGCCGTTGCTCTATCCAGCTGAGCTACGGGCGCAAACTTTACAAGCCGGAAAGTGGTCG
>JAQWYJ010000121.1 GCA_029254005.1 Porticoccaceae bacterium
CAAGCTGTATGCCGCGCTATATAAGGCTTTAAATTTTTTAGCGGACAATTTGTCTAGGCCGGCCCCGGGCACCATTACACTGTTTCATCCTGTGTTATTAAACCTCAATTTGTCTCTGAAACCTTTTAAGGTTATGGCTTACAGCGTTTTATTTGTCTCATGTTGCTTCGTTTCGCTCCATTCAATCTCACGCATTGTGGGGGTATATCTGGGGGGTATAGCATTTGAAAAAAACATGAGGAAATAAACATGCCTCTGACTAATCAAGCTGTAAAAAATGCTAGGTACAATGAACCTGAAAAGCCTAATAAACGTTCCGACGGTTAAGGCCTTTTTCTACTCCTTCATAAAAATGGGTCGAAATATTGGCGTTACAAATATCGTTTTGATGGTAAGGAGAAATGTTTAGCTTTAGGCGTATATCCTGAAGTTACACTTCAAATGGCTCGTGAGGGTAAAGATGATGCTCGTATGCAATTACGCAACGGCATTGATTCAAGCCAGCTCAAGCAAAGCGTAAAAGTTCAACGCAAGGAAGTAACTGAGCATAGCGTCAAAGCTATAGCTCTCAAGTGGCTTGATCGAGACATAGCTCGTGGCTTGGCTGAGATCACTAATTAAGAAAAAAGTTGTGTTTCTAGAAAAGCGTTTGTTTCCCTCTATTGGCTCCTTGCCGGTTAAGGAGATCACGCCACCTCAAATGTTACATTGTCTAAAGAAAATTGAAGCTGAGGGAAGCTATGAAACAGCTAATTGTGTAAAGATAACAGCTAGTCAAGTATTCAAATATGCAGTTGCTCATGGCCTAACTGATAATGATCCCACTCGTGATTTAGGTGGAGCTCTTACCTCTCATAAAGTAAAGCACCTTGCTGCGATTACTGAGCCTAATGATTTCGTAAAACAGTACTATCAGAAGCTATCAAGTCTATAGGAAACTAGGGGCTTGCCACCATTAATGCCGCCTATAATCATCGCTGTAGTAGGGGTTAGAATTACTGATTGGAAGCTGTTTTCGGGGTATTTTTGGCTACATCTATGGTGACTAAGGCAAACTAGGCAATAAAAATCTGGAGGCTATAGTGGTCTTTATTCTTCTGCGCGACAAAAAATGATCTCTACTTCACAGTATCGAGGTTAAGGGTCAGCGCAATTGTGCGAGGAGGACGGGAAGTAGTTGTTTTCTTGCTGATAATGCTTAGAACAGCGTCCCCTCCTGACATCATCCGCGAGAGGTTGATTATGCAAGCTCTCTTACAAGGACGCAGTAGTAAAGTGGTAATGCTGTGGATTGTAATTCCGCTATCGTCGGTTTTATTCCGGCCCGCGTCTCCAATAGATTGTGCTGATTTTGGTTTTGATTGTTAATGACCTCGGTGCTAATCGATTGAAGCTGGTCGCTGGAGTATGACCGTCAGCGGTTAGAGTGGAGAGGAGACGCTTTTCACCGCTCCCCTCAGTCGTTATTGACTCTTTTAGGCGACTATACTGTTTCAGGCGACTATACTATTTCAGGTGACTATCCTATTTTATGCGATTTGGTTGCCGGTTTTTCCGCACTTAATGATATGTTGGTTATTGCTAGTATGGACGCTAGATACCTAGGAGAGTGTTATTATGTCCATCGGCTTTAATCTGCATCAGCTATATATGCTGGTGCAAAGCTGAGTTAAAGCAGTGTGCTTAGGACACGAGATTTGAGTGATGTGTTAAGTGACCTTTGAGGTAAATTAAATTAGCATGATCAATGACTAGCCTATGCTTTTTTGCGTTGGCAGTGGGCAATTTTTTGCCTTTATGTGCAAAATATTAGAGTTAAATAGATTCAGATACATTAAAGATTATAATTTTAGCCGCATAGCCACGTAAGTTAGATGGCGTCACATTTACTAGGCTCACATAATTACCAGTTACGTTATTGGTCTGAGCATCATCCAATGTGTTTATTCAAAGAAGTCGAATCCAACTGATCTTTTGTCCAATCATAGCCTACCAAAAATGGTTGCCAGCTCGTTGACAGGCCTCAAAGCTCTGATACATAAAAACAGGTAGGCTGCTAGTCAATATAGATCGTTTGCGACTCGACGCTATGCTCAGAAATAATAGCATCCGAGTGCAGATGGGTAAGACGATAGGTTCCATTTGCAATCGTTGGTGAGGTCTGCCATTGGGCAGTTGCAACGAAAGATTTCTTGTTTAGGTGCCAGCTGATGGTTGTCTCCCAACTGCCATCTGTAGCCACCGCCTGCCAACCATTGGATGTTTGCTTTTCAACTAAAAGATAATTGTCGACTTCAGGGTAATTTTCGGTTGGATTTGTGGACCAAAAGTTGGCTTTTACTAAATCACCGGGACGATATTGTGTCTTGTTTTGAGCCTGAGGGCTTCCATAGTGAAGATCTTCTGGTAAGCTGGAGTTGTCCCCCCTAGACAGCGATTTTTCTGAGGATTTGCCACGCCAATCGTCATAAATACTATCAGAATTTACAGCGGTATTAGTTTCTAAAGCCTTGGCCAATTGACTAGTGATTTGTAAATAGGCTGCCAATGTCCAGCGCCCGTGCAAAGTATGACCACCCTCATATTGCTGTATTGAATACTCTTCAGGAGTAGTAACGTAGCCAGCATAACCATTGGAATAGCCTGCGATAACAATATGTTTGGCCCAGTTGCCCAACTGTGCCATGATTGTTCTGCGAAGCCGACGCCCCGCCATAGTAGTAACTTCCACAGGAAGGGCAATGATAATCAATGAGCCGATGCGCGCTATGGTGATTGAGCGTATTTGTGATTGCAAAGGTGGTTGGCCGCTGCCGGTTTCAAACAAGATAGGTTTTGGGCTCTGACACTCTTTTACTGCAGCGGTCCATTTGGGTGCCTTTGTTAGCCAACCAACCAGCAGGTCTAAAACGTAGCGTTGTTTGGTCATACCTTCTTCAAATAAAAAGTGGCCGCCACCATCTTCACTTGAGCCTCCTGCAAAAGAATAACCATAGGCCGATGGGCAGGTAGTTTGTGGACCAGCCGCTGTGAATTCATCAGTAACTTGATAGTCCGATAGATCGACATAGACTTGCCGCGTCTCGATAGATCCGCTAAGAGGTATATTTGCCTGATCAAAAAGCTTTTGAGCTAAGACTAGTTGTCGCTCACCCATAATCTTAGTGGTTTGAACATCGGTTGATCCAGGGCCTGTATTGTTTAAATTAGTATTTGGAGACACATCGCCGGGATCAGACTGAGCAAACGCGGCAACAAAGGGCTTTTTGCCTTGATTACTTATATTGCGCTGATTCTCCATTTGCAACGAGGCATATCCTTTATGATCACCAGAAATAAGGTGGTTGTTGAAATTCATCGCGGTGGGATGCAGTGCGTACCAGTTAATCATGCCTATATTTTCTGAGCCATGCATGAATTTCAGCAGCGTCATTTCAGTGGGCGTGTCTCCGGGGTATTTGTTGCGTTCTCTCTGTGGATTTTGTAAGTAGGCGATAACAGAGCGATTGACTCCAGCATTGGCTAGATGATCTTTTGCAAGATAGACAGACCCAACGTTAAGGTCATTATGAGCAAGATTAATTGATTTTACTATGCCAGAAACGATAGCGTTAAAGTGTTCAGGGTAATAACCACCGTCAAACCCAAGATCTGATCGTGAATGCCAGTAGCCACTTGGTCCTGCATGGGTGTGAGTGGCGCTCAGAATCACGTTTTTAATGCTGTAGACATCGCCGTATTGTTGTTGTAATTGATCGATAACTGCCAGGGTAATGTGGTGTTCGATACTGCCTAAGTCTGCGCTTACAAATACCACTCTTTTGTTAGGTTCTGCGCTTTGAGCGACAACAAAAGCACGAGAATGCTGGCGAATATGGATTCCTTCTGTTAATTGATCCGCTCGACCAAATCCCCATATTGGTATGCCATAACTAGGGCCTGTAATATCTGACATCCCACGGCCCACCAAAAAAGACGCGGTGGTATCAGCCGCCGTTGGCCCTGAGAAGCTGTTGAAAATCACGTATAACAGCATAAATAATATGGCAGGGCGTCTGGCTAAGTATTGGCTATGTATCGGACTGAAACTGGTCATAGCATCAGTCTACAGAGAGATAGTATTAACTTCTAGGGGTGTTTGGTTAAAAGCACTTAGTTGGTTATTTGATCTAGTAAACGCTGATTTACACCTTGATTTGTTACCTTGCTTTATTTTTCCGATTAATTTGTAGCATAAAAAGATATAATATCGAAAATTACAGGGATCTCTATGGACGGTCAAGATATTGCTACAACTCTTCTGAGCTGTGTTTTTTTTATGGTGTTGGTAGCCTTTGTCTCTTACCGGCAATCAAAAAATGAGTCTTCTACCCGAGATGGCTACTTTCTGGCTGGGCGAAATTTGAGCGCACTATTTATTGCCGGTTCATTGCTATTAACTAATCTTTCCGCGGAACAATTGATTGGGCTTAATGGCTCAGCTTACGGATTTAATCTTTCCAGTATGGGTTGGGAGGTCACAGCAGCTATAGCAACAATATGCATGGCGTTTATCTTTTTGCCGCGCTACCTTGCGGGTGCTTTCTCAACCTTACCAGAGTTCTTGAACAATCGATTTGATGATGATGTAAGACGTCTCACAGTTATATTGTTTATGCTTGGCTATGGTTTGGTAACAATTCCATCAGTGCTCTACTCTGGTTCTATTGCGGTACTTCAGTTATTTGATATTCCAAATCTGTTTAATTTTTCATACAGCCTATCTTTAGTGCTTACAATTATAGTTATTGGTAGTGTGGGTGCGGTTTATGCTGTGTTTGGTGGCCTCAGAGCGGTTGCAGTATCAGATACTTTGAATGGCATCGGACTCCTACTAATTGGTATTTCGGTACCCCTTTTGGGGCTGTCTTTATTAGGGGAGGGTAGTGTTGTGTCTGGCTTGAAAATTATTTCAAGTACCAATACCGAAAAATTAAATGCCGTTGGTTCCTCAACAGATCCTACACCCTTTGCGACACTATTTACCGGGATGATTTTCGCAAACTTGTTTTATTGGTGTGCCAATCAGTATGTCATTCAACGAACCTTGGGTGCAAAAAGTCTTGCAGAGGGACAAAAAGGCGTACTATTTTCTGGTTTTTTTAAGGTGTTAGTCCCCATTATGATGATGATTCCTGGGGTTATTGCTTTTCATCTCTATGGTGGTGCGGGCACGTCCGAAGGTCTTGAGACGATTGATCTTGCCTATCCTAGATTAATTCGAGATGTGCTACCCACTTATGCCTCGGGGTTTTTCTTGGCAGTATTGCTTGGCGCGGTATTTAGTTCATTTAACTCGTTACTCAATAGCGCCGCAACACTATTTTGTTTGGATGTATATGAACCTTGGAAAAAAGCTAGGGGCGAGAATATTTCTGATCAGAGAATATTAAAAGTGGCTAAAATGGCCTCAATTGTTATTGCTCTGTTTTCATTTGTGGTGGCGCCATTATTACAATTCGCGCCTGAGGGACTGTGGCAAATTATCCGTATTTTTACAGGTTTTTATAATATTCCAGTGATCGCGATTGTTATTGTTGGTCTCTTTTCTACACGAGTACCTCCTCTGGGCCCTAAGCTGGTCATTGTATTTCATGTTGTTACCTACGGTATTTTAAAATTTGTATTAGATGATGTTGTTACCCTTCACTTTATTCACTTGTATGCCGTGCTATTTTTTATCGAGGTAGCCATTATGTTATGGGTGGGTTATCGCCGTCCTAATCAGCATATATGGAGCTATGAAAGGAGCCACAAGGTAGATATGCAACCGTGGCGCTACGCAGTGCCCTGTGCAACTAGCTTGATTTCGTGTGTGATTGGTTTATACCTACTATTTTCACCAGTGGGTGTAGTGGGCGGGTTTAGCCCGCTTTTTGTGCCTCTGATAACCAGTGTAACTGTGGTCAATGGCCTTACATGGTGGATCTACCTCAACAAAGGAAAATCTACCTCTCATTATTAATGCTGCTATTTTATTCAGGTGGCGATAGAAAATTTTGTGGAATAAGCGATTACTGAGATATAAGAAATACCATTTTTATGTTGGTGACTTGTGGGCACTGTTTAACGTAGTAGAGATTTTATGCGGGGGCTATTTTATGGCTAAATTTAACCACATTGATGTAACTTATAAACCGCTATGATTAATGCTATTAGACCATTTTATACGCTGAGGAGTGATAAATGCAGTCTGATCGTAGATTGCCGCGGCAGGGCACCTGTAATTCTGTATTGGGGCGCCAAGTTTAACACTATAGATAATGGAGGTGTCTTAGCCTCGCTCTCTATTCGCCAAGAGTTGCCGGCCTGCCAGCCAGAGGAGGCGGCGATAGCATTATCGCCTGAAACTGCAGCGGGATTTACAGGATGTCCTGGGGTGCAAATACATCGACAGGGAAAGCAGTGGGCAATATCTACTGTAATTGAGTCAGTTCAGGCTTCATCTCAGCAGCTAGTCATAAAATCGATCTGTTCTGGAACTCAGGTACAGCTAACTCATCGCTTAACATTAGATGATCAAACTGATATTTTAACTGGAACAACTGAAATTACTAATCTTGGTAACGCTACGCTCTGGGTCGATCGGTGTGATGCACCCTGTATCCCATTACCCGCCGAGTACACGAAAATTCTTGGTTTCACTGGGCGTTGGGCTAACGAATTTCAACGACAAAATATAGACCGCTTTACCGGTGCTTATGTTCGTGAGAATCGTTCGGGCAGAACGTCCCATGATAGTTTTCCGGGTCTAGTACTTCATACGGATCAGACCGGTGAGAGTTCTGGTGAAGCCTATGGCCTGCATTTAGGTTGGAGTGGAAATCATCATATTCGTGTCGAAGAGATGTTTACTGGTCGTGCCTATGCACAGTTGGGTGAGCTGTTCTATCCCGGGGAAATGAGTTTAGAGCAAGGTGAGTCTTATTGCTCGCCAATACTCTATGGTGCAAGTACGGTTAGTGGATTATCCGCATTATCAGAATGTTTTCACAATTACATTCGCAATCACTTAGTCGATCAGAATTTCGCTAATAAGCCTCGCCCCGTGCATTTTAATACCTGGGAAGCGGTGTATTTTGATCTATCTTTTGAGCACCTCCGTGATCTTGCCGATAGCGCATCAGATGTAGGTGCAGAACGTTTTATTTTAGATGATGGTTGGTTTAAAAATCGTAAATCAGATGAAGCAGGATTAGGCGATTGGTTTGTTGATAAATCGGTTTTTCCCAACGGTTTGGGCCCATTGATTAATTATGTTCAGGCGAAAAACATGGAGTTTGGTCTATGGGTTGAACCAGAAATGGTTAACCCTGACAGTGACCTTTACCGTGCGCATCCCGATTGGATACTCAATGCTGATCCAGCTCCCTTGATACTATCTAGAAATCAACTAGTGCTTGATCTGACGCGTGTAGAAGTACAGGATTATTTGTTTGAACGACTAGATGCATTGTTGACGGATTACTCAATTAGTTATTTGAAGTGGGATATGAACCGTGCGGTATACCAGCCAGGTAATGGCAGAGGGCAGGCCGCAACTCATCATCAAGTTGTAGCGCTCTATGATTTATTGAAACGTATACGAGAGGCGCATCCTCAGGTAGAAATTGAGAGCTGTTCCTCCGGTGGCGGTCGGGCTGACTTTGGAATATTACGCTACACTGATCGCATTTGGACGTCTGATAGTAACGATGCAGTTGATCGTTTAGATATTCAGAAGGGTTTTTCAATGTTTTTTCCACCAGAAATCATGGGTGCCCATGTTGGGCCAAGAGATTGCCATATTACCGGTCGTAGTATCAGTATGGACACTCGAGCAGGTGTGGCTCTATTTGGTCATATGGGTATTGAAGTGAATCTGTTAGACATAGATACACAACAAAAGCAGACGTTAAAAGCGGCTGTGAAATTACACAAGAAGCATCGTAAATTACTGCATAGTGGGCGATTAGTGCGACTACAAGTACCTCAAAATGAGACTGCTTTCGGAGTGTTGGCGCCGGACCATTCAGAGGCACTATTTTCTTATGTTCAACAGGCGAGCCTTTTACATAGTGTTGCAGGAAAATTACGTTTTACTGGCTTAGACATCGATTCTAAGTATGAACTGAATGTCGTATGGCCACCAAAATTTATCGGCCCATCTAAATCCGCAATAGAGCAGGTCAAGGGTTCTGTAATAGGTGGTGATGTTTTAGTAAAGATGGGCATGCAGTTGCCAATAATGCATCCAGAGACTATGCTAATTTTCCATTTGCGAAGGCTCAATGTGGATAATGAGGCCAGTTACTAATCCTTTAGAGTATGCTCGACAAATCGCCAAGATGAGTATTCATTGGTGCGTTAATCAGTGATGTGATTTTACTGTGGAGCTAGTGCGTTGAGTCTATATCAGCTCCTTTATACTTGAACGATAAGCTATTGTTTAACCTTTGTATCAGACAGTTGGAGTTGGTGTGAAATCATTACTAGAGATTGTAAAACAGGTTAATGCCAGTGAGCAGGAGCTTCCTTTTTCTGTGTATAGTTCTATTAAAGAACAAAACCTATTGAATGTCCCTATAGCAAAGCCGCTTTTAATTGTGGTGTTGAGTGGCGATAAGGTGCTTGGTCAAGAAAATAAAATTACCTGTCAGGCGGGTGATTTTATCTTTTTATCTGATAGTCCTGCGGTGAATATGCGAAACATTCCCAAGAATAAGGCCTATTATGCGCTTCTTATTGACTTTGATTATGAGGATATCAAGGGGCTAGAGAGTAGCATCAGCAGTAAAAAAAATTATTTTGTCGGGAAAACGTCAACGCTTTTAGAACAATGTTTACAACAGTTTGTACAAAGTGCGCTCTGGGCACCGCCGGCTGTACTCTCGTTACGCAAAAGGGAGATTATTGAGCTTTTGATATATTTGGGATATCAGGATATCTCTTCTTTGCTGGGTATTCCAATGCTAAAGAATCGCCTCCATGAGTTATTTCTACTTAAAGGTTTTACTGGATTAACAACACCCATCCTATGTGAACAGCTTGCACTGAGCGAGTCGACGTTGCGGCGAAAGCTCAAGCGGGAAGGAACCAGTATTCAGCAGATAAAAGACCTTGCTAGACTAGGACTGGGCGTGCATTTATTACAAACAACAGAACAACCCATAGGGTTAATTTCTGATGCCTGTGGTTATCAGTCACAGTCACGGTTTACAGAACGTTTTAAGCACCGTTTTGGATTGACACCCACAGAGCTTCGTCTAACTAAAATGGCGGATTAAAGCGAATAAATGGTCGTTTTGATAGTAAAGGTTAACTAGTGTTGTCGGTACAATCGCCGGCCACTTCATTATCCTAGACGAGTAATATTATGTTCAAGAGTATTAAACTGAATTTTATGATGGCCATAACACTTATTTCACCTGTATGGGCTGATTCCTTTATGGTTAGTAGCACTGATATGACTGAAGGTGAGTTCATGTCTAAAGCCCAAGAATTTAGCGGTTTTGGGTGTTCCGGTAAAGACCTCTCACCTCATCTAAAGTGGTCTAATCCACCTGCGGATACAAAAAGTTTTGCAATTACCGCTTATGATCCTGACGCGCCGACAGGCAGTGGTTGGTGGCATTGGCAAGTAGTTAATATTCCGATCACTGTTGATGAAGTAGTCACAGGGGCTGGTAGTGCCGATAAAAGTGGCTTACCTGAAGGGAGTATGCAAATTAAAAATGACTATGGCGTAAAAGGTTTTGGTGGTGCTTGTCCTCCAATTGGTCATGGTGTGCACCACTACCGGTTTACAGTACACGCACTGTCAGTGGACTCACTTGATTTACCTGCAGATGCCTCTGGAGCATTGGCTGGTTACATGATTAATGGTAGCACGATAGCGTCTAGTACTATCGAATCTCTATACAAACGAGATTGAATTGTAGCTTAGTAGTGAGTTTACTCAGGCTCTGAGATAATCGGAGCCTGTTTTTTTGAAGTTAAACCTTGCCAATGGACTGTCTGCTCAGTCCTTACCAATGATTTTGCAGGTTTCATAAGTGCTATTTGGCCTTCAGACGTGTTTTTATAGCCAACGCCGAAAGGCCGCCGCACTGGCTGTTTGTTGCTTATCTACCTTTCTATCTAATATAGCTTACGTATTGTGTGTCATTAATGATTTTGATATTTGGATAGATAAGTGCTTTCTATTCTAATCAACAGTTTAATGACCGTTTTAAGCAGGGTCTTAACTATTATCGCCATGGGTTTCAAAGTCGCTGGCGCTATGACGTTCTGCCAATTGTTTTTCATCCGCGCCCCATACTCGATTAACACGTTGTCCGCGCTTCATCGCAGGTCGCTGTTGGAGTTCTTGAGCCCACCGAATGACATTGGTGTAGGTAGCCACATCTAAAAACTCTCCAGACTCATACAAAACGCCTGACACTAATGCCCCATACCAAGCAACATTGGCCATGTCGGCTATGGTATATAGATCACCACAGAGATATTGATTATCTGCCAGCCGCTGATCTAGTACATCCAGCTGTCGTTTAACTTCCATGGTGTACCGATTGATTGGGTATTCATATTTCTCTGGTGCATAGGCATAGAAGTGCCCAAAACCGCCGCCTAGGAAAGGAACACTTCCGATATTCCAAAACAACCAAGATAAACATTCAGCGCGAAGTGGCGAGCCTATCGACGGCACGTAATGATTAAATTTTTCAGCAATGTAAAGCATGATCGCACCAGATTCAAAGACTCTTATCGGATTGTCACCACTATGGTCGGCCAATGCCGGAATTTTTGAGTTAGGATTGATGCCTACAAATCCGCTGCTAAACTGAGTGCCATCAGAAATATTAATCAGCCAAGCATCATATTCTGCTTCGCTAATACCTAATTCTAAAAGTTCTTCTAGAAGGATAGTTACTTTAACGCCATTCGGCGTGCCCAGAGAATAGAGCTGCAGTGGATGCTTGCCAATAGGTAGCTCTTTATCATGAGTGGCACCAGCAATCGGACGATTGATCTTAGCAAACCGGCCACCACTTTCGGTATCCCATGTCCAAACTTTTGGGGGAGTGTATATCTCACTCATGTTTTTTCTCCTAGATTTAAATAGACTTGATTTATACGTTTTTGCTCAGGTGCAATAGTATCTTTTACGGTGTTGTTTGCTTTGGTGTTACTGACTGCAACCCAATAAATTCAGCACGGTTGCCCAATATAAATCGGTTAATAAATAATGCCAGACCAATACAGGCAAAAAAGGTAAAAAACATCATATGAATGTAGTGCAAAGGCGTCCAGATCCAGATGAAAGCTGCATACATTGTCACGCCTGAAATTACCGCGATAATCGCTGCGCGATAATCAACATTACTAAACAACAAACCGACGGTAAAGCAGGCGAGTATGGGCATGCTGATGAGTCCCCAAAGTTCTTGTAGGAGATTAATAATGCTTTCAGATTGAGCGTAGATAGGTACCATGGCTACTGCGATCACTACAAATATCATTGTCGCGGCACCACTTAATACGCGTAGATTCGGCTTGTCATTAACATACGCTTCATGAATATCACAAACATACATAGCGGCTGAAGAATTAACCAAACTATTAAAGGTACTGAGTACTGCAGCAGCAATTGCCGCAGCAAACACTCCTAGCAACCAATTGGGTAACAAATCACCAACAATACGACCATAGGCTTGATCACCAATGTCACCGTAAAGTTTAAATGCCACAATACCGGGAATAACAACCATGGAGGGAATGAAAACTACTCGAATAAAGGCTGCTGCATAAACACCTTTTTGAGCTTCGCTTACTGTTGGAGCTGCCATAGCGCGCTGTGTAATAGTTTGATTGGTGCTCCAATAAAAAATTTGAATAAACAGCATGCCCGTCAGCAAAGTATGCCATGGTATGGGTGACTCACTGTCACCAATTAGGGTTAAGCGCTCGGCCGGAATGCCACTGAAATCAAAATCGATTGCTATTAGGGAAAGAACAACTATTAACAAACCCATCACCAAGACTAATGCTCCACCATAGGTGTCAGACACAGCAACGGCGCGAAGGCCACCCAAAACAGCATAGGCGGCACCAAATACGGCGAAGGCAATAGCAATAGAAAGTAGCTCGACATCTATTCCAGTCATGGAAATCATGAATAGTGCGCCGGTATAAATAACAGCGGGCTGGAACACAAACACGTTTATGAATAAAAACATTACAGATACCAAGGCACGCACATGTTTACTGTTGTAACGTCGTTCCAGTAATTCTGTAGTGGTAGTACAGTTATTTTGGTAATACACCGGCAAAAAAACTTTTGCCAATATCATTAGCCCAACAAACCCTGAAAGTTCCCAAAGGGCGACCAATAGCATTTGATTGCCATTCATGCCAACAAGCTGATCAGTACTTAGATTAGTCAGTGTGATTGAACCGGCCACAAAAACCCAGGTGAGTCCGCCACCCGCTAAAAAATACTCTTTATTAGAATTTACAGAGCGATTAGTTTTTCCTCTACATTTTATGTATGTAAGTGTGGCAATGGCCCCTAGTACTAAACAAAATACTGCAAGTTGTATGGTTTGTTCGCTCAAGAATTACTCCTGTTTGTTATTATAATTAGCTTATTCACACTTCTGTGATCCAGACGGTAACACCTAAAGGTTGAATGGTGGGAGAGCCCAAGAGAACCTTGGTGTTTGACTTCAGTGGTAACTGTCGTTCTTTATTTGCGTAATTAAATGCAAACATAAGTTTACCACGACGGGACACACGGATATCTTCACCAAATCTATGAGTCTTTATACCATGATGTAGGCATTGTTCGTGGAAAAAATCCAGTAAAAAAGATCTGTCGGTCAAAGTAGCTATGTAAATGCAATGCTCGTGACGTACGATTGCGGGGTCATTGTTGTGGTATGTAGCTATAACTTCGGTATCACCGGGATCTATTTGCTCTCGCCAAGAACCGCTAAGGTATTTATCATTATTCCAATACAGGACTTCGGTGCAATCTTTACGAAGAGTTTCCACAGACAGTACACGGATTGGGATCAATGTTTGTAGTAATCCTGGAGGCAAATTTGAAGGAAAGCTAAATTCTGCAGTTTTAGCACCAGTTCTTGGGCCAAAGATAAAATGCGCCTGACTGGATTTGCATTTTTTAACGAAATCGTCATTGATTATTGGCTGACTGGGCAAGATCACCAGACTGTAGGGTGAGAAGTCAGCCTCCATAGGAATAAAGTCTACGTCTACCCCCAGTTCGCGCAAGGCGCTGTAATATGAAAATTGCACATCGTTAAAATCATAAGCTTCACCTTGCTGCTCTATGGAACTAACCCATAGTCCCTCAGCGCCGGTGATAATAGCAACTGAAGCTGGCTTGGAATCTTCGCTGTTAATGTCTAGTTTTGTAATATCCAAGATTGCTTGCTGAGCTTCTGACCACGCCTCGGTTTTTGAGTTATCTGGTCGCAGCAGACCAGCATGCATTTGCTCTTGGGCAAAGGGTGCTTGGCGCCAACGAAAATAGCATACACAGTCTGCTCCGTGAGCAAAGGCCTCTAGGGTCCAGAACCTAATCATACCAGGTGCCGGGCGTGGATTATTATTGGCCCAATTAACCGGCCCGGGTTGTTGTTCCATTATCCAAAATCCACGGTTGAGTAAGCCGCGAGTTTGATCATGATAATAGGTGGCAAAGTCGGGATGTCCAGTACGCATGTAACGACGTAGCTGTTCTGTCGGTGCACCGGTAAGCATTAGGTCGGTTCGCCCCAACGGATAGTTGTCATAGCTGGCGAAATCCAATGGTGCTGCTAAGGCGAAATTGTCCACATCAGTTTCATTCATCGGTATAAAGTTATGTGTGATGAATTGATGAGTTGTGTGTTGACGAATTTCATTCACCATTAGATTGTGGTATTGGACCACCTGATGGGATGAAAAGCGCTGATAGGCCAAACGATGGGCTGGATTAGTCTCAGTCACCGCAAAAATAGGTAGCTCTATATCGCTAAACTGACGATATTCCATAGACCAGAATACGTTGCCCCAGTCGCTATTTAGTTTCTCTATGGTAGGGTAGTTATCTTCACACCAGTGTTGAAACGCGATACGAGCATTTTGTGAGCCACTAAGAGTCGTTTCATGGCAACATAATTCGTTATCAGTCTGCCAGCCTAAAATACCTTCATGATTGCCATAGCGCAGAGCCATCGCACGAGTAATTCGAAGAGAGTGCTCTATATATGTTGCGCTGGAAAAATCATAATGTCGTCGAGAGCCAAACCCTCGCGTGATGCCAGTACTGGGATCAACAGGAAGTATCTCTGGATGTTGATCTATTAGCCATTTGGGCGGTGTTGCTGTTGGCGTGCAGATGACTACACTGAGCCCTGCATTATTTAGAGTATCAATAGCCTGATCCAACCAATCAAAGTTCAGTACTTCTAGGGCCGGTTCAAGCCTTGACCAAGCAAATTCACCAATACGGACGTAGGTAATACCCAATTCAGACATCATTGCTGCATCTTGCTCCCACTGTGATGGGGGCCAATGTTCCGGGTAGTAACAAACACCAAACATAGTACTTAGCCTTTCTTATTTGAGCATAATTTCTGTGGTATCGGAGGTTTTATGCATAGCCAAGGTAATTATTATGGTCGATAAAATCGTATCCCACTACCCCAAAGATGTTTAAATCCAGGCCACGGATCAGTATATTTTCCGTCACTACCTAAATACTGTTGGATATTCTCTCTAACAGGAAGGTACTCGCACCGATCCGGTTTATTTTTGACGTGGCAGTCTAAAAAAGCAAGGCTTATGTGTTTGTTGACACGATTTATAGTTTCTATATTCCAACTTGGTTCTGCGTAGTGACCCAGCTCAAAATCGCTATCAAAGGAAGCTGTCGGTGCTGGGTGAGGTGCAATATTATGCCGCGCATTTTCATAGACCAACATATATTTATGCTCTGACCCAATTTGTTTAAAAAGTTTCTTGACACCATTTTCAAATCCTGAGGTGTTGTCTTGATCTCCGGCCAGGAACAATGATGGTACGCTAATATTGTTCATCGCCTGTTCATTATGAGCATTAAATTCACCGCCCCAGGGAGCAAACACCTGAATAGCTTTCCATCGAGGGTCTAATTGTTCTTGTCCAGCAAAACAGGAATTTAAGCGAAAAGGTAAAAGGCTAGCTATTATGTGCGGAGCGCCGAGTTTTTTCATTTGTTTGGCATTAAAATTATAGCACCCACCCACCGTATTAAGAGCAGCAAAGCCACCCATTGAATGGCCAATAATTGCCGCATTATTGGTGTCAATCTGCTCATTTAAACCGATCACTGGAAGGACTTTTTTATCTGCAGAAAAATAATCTAAAACAAACTGTTGATCGCGTGCACGATTGTAAAGAGTACTGATAAATCCAGTTGTGCGAGTTGAATCATCAAAAACATCAGCATTGGTGGAGTCAGTATGGTCAATACCAATGACTATATAACCATGGCTTGCAAGGTGCTCACCCAAATAAAACATTTGTGTGCGGTAACCGGTGAATCCATGAGATAAAATAATCAATGGAAAGGGCTCTGCAGTAAGGATGGGAGTATCTCGAAATGCAGTTCCTTGTATTTCAAACGGTTTCTGTAAACGTGTCACATCTTTATAAGTGGTGGTCTGTTTTAGTGCTTCATCGGTGTCAGATAAATCAGAGGGATACCAGATTTCAAGAACTAATGATCGCTCGGTTGATGTTATAAAATTTTTGCTATTAAGTCTTTTAGAGTCCGTTATTTTGGTGCTAGTAACTCCCACGGGGTGAGTACCTTTGAACGCAAGCTCTGGTGTCACTGCGGGTTGGTGAGTGTAGAGCTGGTCAATCGACCAACAGTGGCCACTAAAAAAAAGCATGTAGCTTAAAATAGTTAAACACAGATTAACTTTACTCACTTGTTACTCCCATAATAATTTTTGCCACTATTAAGCGCTGCTAATACTCTCATGATGTTGCCACCAGTTTGTCAGCGAACGTCTAACAGTGATTAATTTTTTTTACTTTGACGCTATGGTAAATCAAATAGAATTTATTAAATAGGGTAATGGGGGGGCGTGTAACACATAACTTATTGAAGGTTTTTTTAGAGACTAATAAGGGCAATAGTGATGGCTCCATGGCAATAATAACTAATAGTGTTATTAAAGCTTGGTGTTATTGGTCGATAAAATAGAAAAATAGCACTTGGTTACTGTTTTTTTTACGTGCTTTGGGTACACTTATTTAACGTTTTGCCAGTTGGATATTTTTCAGTGACCAAACAACGATTACGTTTTTTTGAAAAAGCCTCAAGTCAGCAACATATTCCAGATGATCATAAGTATCTTTACAAATCTCCTGAACCTAATCACCGGTTAGCGATTATCGGCACAGGAACCATTGGTCAGGAGCATATGTATGTCTGCTCGTTGCTCGGTAGAGGGAGAGTGTATGGTATTTACGATCAGCAACTTCACAGTATGGATGTAGCGAAGCAAAATTTTCAGAGTTACAGTGATCAACCTCTTGTCTTATATTCTGATATAGAGTCACTCTGTAATGATGTTAATGTGGATGCGGTAATGATTTGTACACCAAACTTCACCCACTTCAGTATTTTAAAGCAGGTGATGTCTTCGGGTAAGCCTATTTTTATAGAAAAGCCTATGGCAACAAACTTAGAAAACTCCGCCACACTTGTGGAGTTGGCGAGCGATTATTCCTCATTTGTGCAAATAGGTTTACAGTATCGCTACAAAGCGCAATATATTGAAGCCTTTCATGAACTTCACTCGAGACAATCTATTGGTGATATTAAAACCATTAGTATGAGCGAGTATCGCCCGCCGTTTTTGGACAAGGTAGATCAGTGGAACAAATTTAGTGAATATAGTGGCGGTACTCTGGTTGAAAAATGCTGTCATTATTTTGATTTGATCAATCTTATGGCAAACTCTTTGGCCACGCGAGTTTATGCTTCTGGCGGTCAGGCAGTAAATTTTTTAGATCTTAAACATCAGGGTAGGTCGGCCAATATTGATGATCATGCTTTTGTCATAATTGATTTTGCCAATGGCGTCCGCGCTAATTTTACGCTTAACATGTTTTGTCATGACTTTACTGAAGAGTTAGTCGTTACAGGTGAGAGAGGACGGCTGACTACCAAAGAAACGTTCAATTTTCATCAAAATAAACCATCTGAGGCTACCATTGGTATCGAGAAGGGTGAGTGGGGTGCTTCTCGGGAATCTCATGTAGCCTATTCTCAAGAAATTGAGCAAAGCGGTCATCATGGAGCAACCTACTATGAGCATATTGCGTTCATGGATCAGCTAGATGGAATTGCAAGCGATCCAGCAACGCCATTGCAGGGCCTTTGGTCAATAATTGTCGCTAGTGCTGCGCAGCACTCACTGCAAACTGGCCAAGTAGTAGATGTAAGGCAATTTATGGTGGATAACAATTTAGCACATTACCTTGGATAAACTGGATTACCTATGAAACAAGCAATTAATGTAACAGGTCAGCTTATGCCCGCTGTGGGTCTGGGGCTTTGGAAAATAGAGCAAGCTAGCGTAGCTGAAGCAGTATATAAAGCTATCGAAGCTGGTTATAGGCACCTAGATAGTGCAGCCGACTATGGAAATGAGAAACAGGTGGGCGAGGGTATTGCTAAAGCGATAAGTAACGGATTGTGTTCACGCGAGGATCTATGGATTACCTCTAAACTGTGGAATACATTTCATCGTCAAGAACATGTACAGGCAGCCTGTGAAAAGTCTCTGAATGACTTGGGTCTTACGTATTTTGATCTGTATTTGATTCACTTTCCTATAGCTCTGGAGTATGTCGATTTTAATGATCGCTACCCGCCGGAATGGTTGCATAACCCTCTAGATAAAGAACCATCGATGGTACTTGATAAGGTTCCCTTAAGTGAGACCTGGGGAGCTATGGAGACATTAGTCGAGAAGCGTTTGGTACGTAAAATTGGTGTTTGCAATTACAATACAGGCCTACTTCACGATTTAATGAGCTATGCAAGAATAAAGCCTGCCATGATACAAATAGAGTCGCATCCCTACTTGACTCAAGAGTCACTAATTAGAACTGCACAATCTTATAATATTGCGATAACCGCATTTTCACCGTTGGGTGCGCTTTCTTATGTGTCTCTTGATATGGCTACGGAAAAAGATTCGGTGCTGACTGAACCTGTGGTAGTGGCAGCAGCAAAAAGAGCGTCAGTGACACCAGCTCAGGTAGTGTTGAAATGGGGTCTGCAGCGCGGCACCGCAGTAATACCAAAGACTAATAATCCCAAACGCTTGATAGAAAATCTATCGTTGTCTGGCTTTAGCCTTACAGAAGTAGAAATGGAAGCTATTTCTGGGCTTAATAAAAATTGTCGCTTTAATGACCCCGGGGCCTTTTGTGAAGGAGCTTTTAACACTTTTCACGCTATTTATGACTGAGAGATACTATTTAAATGAGTGCTTTAATCGTTGAAAAAACAAGTATAGATAACCAACACACCTATGAAAATAGTGTTTTTCCTCTTGTTTATGCTAGTCAGGCTAATAATTATTCAAGATCTATAGGGCAGTGGGTTAAAGACAATAAACAAAGTATTGAAAAAGAATTGTCTCTCAACGGAGCGGTTTTATTTCGCGGCTTTGGGGTTAATGATGACCATAACTTTGATGACTTTATAAGAGCCTTTGGTTGGGAGAGCTTCACTTATGACGAGTCATTGTCTAACGCGGTGAGGCATAATAGGACTGAATTGGTATTTACTGCGAATGAAGCGCCGCCATCGGTTTCTATCTTCCTTCATCATGAGATGGCACAGACGCCTATTTATCCGTCTAAATTATTTTTCTTTTGTGAACAAGCGTCTGAGTCAGGCGGCGCCACGCCTATCTGTCGTTCTGATATTTTGTTAGAACAGCTCGAGCAAGAAATTCCAGACTTTGTTTTGTCTTGCAGAGAAAAGGGCCTACGTTACTCGCAAACTATGCCTCCAAAAAATGATCTAGCATCAGGTCAGGGGCGAAGCTGGGCGAGTACTCTTAGTGCTGAGACTCAAGCTGAAGCAGAAGTTAAGCTGAAACGATTGGGCTATGAGTGGCAGTGGCAGAGTGATGGTTCATTGAGTGTTGTAACCCCTGTATTACCGGCGATAAAGACGCTTGAGGATGGTCGAAAAGTTTTCTTTAATCAATTAATTGCCGCGTTTAGGGGCTGGCAAGATACCCGTAACAAGAGTGGAAAGTCTATTTGCTTTGGTGATAATTCACCTATTAGCAATTTTGACATGGCAGTAGTGATCGACTTAGCCGATAGGCTGACCTTTGATATTCCTTGGCAGACTGGTGATGTTGCGCTGTTAGATAATTTAGTTGCCATGCACGGTAGGCATCCCTTTGAGGGGCAGCGTCGAGTGCTGGCATCATTAGTAGCCTGATTTACTTGTAAGACCACGTTTTAAACGTTTAAAGTGCGGACAATGTTTAGTCTCTAGCTTAGCTACACTCAATTGCCAGAATATTTGTAACTTTTAGTCAAAACTATAAAAGCGATCAATGATTACAGGCCTAAGGCATAAAATTTGGTTGGTGTATCTGTCAAAAGTCACTTTATCGGCGACTTTATGGTTAATTGCATCGCCGACGTAGTTCTAAAGATACATCAACGACGTTGATCACGGAGCACTAGTAGCACTAACGACGTTTTTTTTATAGGGTTTTTAAGTGATTGACTGTTCTTGACAGGTACACATTTTATTATGGTTTGCTTGTTCTAATACGCATATAGCTCTAATGAGATAAGCTTAGTTAAGATTTATGTGTATGTGTATGTGTATGTGTATGTGTATGGCTCGAGTATTTCTATTAATCTCATATTTGCAAATAAAAAGTGAAATTCTAGACGGCTTAAGAGAGAAAAAATAATGATAAAACAGTCTATTATGGTGATTTTCGTCACTTTTGTTAGCGCAGTATTGTCTGCATGTGGAGGCTCAGGATCATCTACTCCAGTGGTCAATAGAGCGCCAATATTTATTTCTTCTGGAATATTCAGTGTGGAAGAGAATCAGTTATCAATAGGAACAGTAAATGCTCGAGATGATGATAGTGACACTATTACTTTCAGTATTTCAGGAGCAGATATTGGGATTGGCAGCGATGATGGAGTTCTTACTTTTAATTCAGCACCTGATTATGAAATACAGTCAACCTATAGTGCGACAGTGTTTGCAACTGATGGTATAGCATCAACAGAGCTAAGGATTACTGTGACTATTTTAGATGTAGCGGATGCGCCACCTGAGATTACAGTATTCACTTTTAAGGCCGAACATAATCCAGATTTAATAGACGACATAACGCTATCGATTGTTGATCAACAAATTACAGGGCGCACCCAAACGGTTATTGATGTTTCCCAATTGAAAGCGACTTTTGACTATCAAGGCACGTCGATTACTGTTGCCGATGGCAAACAAGAAAGTAGCATTACCGCAAATAATTTCACCCAGCCTGTAACCTATCGTCTTGAGTCTTCTGATGGGCAAGTGGCAAATTATACAGTCGATCTAGCGGTGTTTACGGGTCTTCCAGTTGTTTATCTTTCGACTGAGGATGAAAGTCCTATTGAGTCAAAAAATGATTATGTGGTTGGACAAACCTCTGTGTTGGGCGGACGACAAGCTGATGACATTGATCTGATTGATATGAAAATTCGTGGTCGGGGCAATTCTACCTGGGAGCTTCACCCTAAAAAACCATTTCAGATGAAATTAAGCGATAAGACCCAATTTTTGGGTATGCCCAGAGACAAAAAATGGTTGTTTCTTGCTGAGTATTCAGACAAAACTATGCTGCGCAATAAAATAGCATTTGAGTTGGGTTATATAAGCAACTTAGATTGGACGCCGCAAGGGCGGTTTGCTGAGGTCTTTGTTAACAATGAATACAATGGAACCTACAATATTACGCAAAAAGTCGAGGAAGGTGACAACAGAGTAGCGTTGGGTGACACGGGATTTTTGTTGGAACTTGATCAGGTATTCAGGCTTGATCCGGATGATGTTTATTTTGAAAGTAATGCTACAGATGAATTTTTAGTGAACATTAAAGAACCTGAACTGACTGCCGGGAGTAGTCAGTTTATGTATATTAAAAACATGATTCACGGCTTTGAAGATGCCCTGTTTAGTGATGATTTTAAAAGTCAAACTCAAGGATATGCGGCGCACATCGACTTGGAAAGTTTTATTGATTGGTACCTGATCAGCGAGATAACAAAAAATGTTGATTCCCAATCTTTCTCTAGCATGTATCTACATTTAATCCCTGGTGAACGTATCAAAATGGGCCCTTTGTGGGACTTTGATTTGTCTTTTGGGAACGTTGATTATGCTGACAGTCAATATGCAGCAGGTTTCTGGGTTAAATATCACCCATGGTACGATCGTTTGTTTGAGGACCCAAATTTTGTGCAGTTGGTGAATATGCGATTTTCATATTTTATGGAAAATCAAGATTTTATCCTATCCAAAATAGAGATCTATGCTGAACAGTTGCGTTGGGCACAAAAAGAAAATGATGATAAATGGCAAACATTGGGTATCTACGTTTGGCCCAATCCGGTGGTA
Source organism: Porticoccaceae bacterium (assembly GCA_029254005.1). Taxonomy (GTDB): domain Bacteria; phylum Pseudomonadota; class Gammaproteobacteria; order Pseudomonadales; family Porticoccaceae; genus HTCC2207. Next base: position 21,749 of record JAQWYJ010000121.1, read on the forward strand.
TTTGACACCTATCAAGAAGAAGTGGAGCATTTGAAGAACTGGTATATCAATAGGATGGCTTGGCTAGAAGAGGCTCTGGCTGCCTTATGAGTTAACTATTGGCGATATGCTTGTGAGGCAAAAGTTTGAAGGAGCGCTACGAGAGCACCGCTTGTATAGATGAACTAAAGCAAACAGGGCTGTGAGGTGTCTTTCGGTTTGTTTGTGAACGTCTTATGTGAGCAAAACTTTACGGCGGATGTTAATGCTGTTAAACGGTACTTAGTTCCGCTAGGGTGTAAAAAAGTTGCACTCTTTTAGCAAAATAAATAGTTTTTGTGCTTTCGATGGTTGCCGTGGAGGAGGAAAAGTTACTAAGGTTTGGTTATTACTTGTTAATCTTTGTTGAAGAATTACAATTTGTTACTGAATTTATCAACGTTGTTTTTTGTTGAGTGACCAGAGGTTAAATACCAGTAGGAGTTTGAATTGTCAGTTCAGTGATTTCTCATATAATTCTTTTTATAGTAATTTTATTTGACGAGTCAAAGGCCCAGCGATTAATGTCAAATTATCCAATACAGCACGTTTAATGCAGGCCTGTAATCTGCGTTACGTTAGTTAATTTGCCGATTTTTACCTTGCCAATAGGGCTTTCTTAGCTCTCGTTTCAGTAACTTACCAGTGGGATTCCTAGGTAGTGTGTCAGTAAAGTCAACACTTTTAGGAATCTTATAACCGGCAATTTTAGAACGCGAATGGGCAATTAGATCTTCCTCAGTGGCTGTTGCTCCGGGTTTTAGAACCACCACAGCTTTGACAGCTTCGCCCCATTTTTCATCTGGCACCCCAATGACGGCAACATCGCCCACTGCAGCATGATCAAAGAGCGCATTTTCAACTTCTGCAGGGTAGATGTTTTCGCCGCCTGAGACAATCATGTCTTTAATTCTGTCATGAATATATAGATAACCTTCTTCGTCCATATAGCCGGCATCACCTGTGAAAAACCATCCATTTTGTATCGTTTTAGCTGTAGCTTCGGAATTGTTCCAGTAACCTTTCATGAGGCTTTTAGATCGATAAGTGATTTCACCCACCTGATTGGGCGCTAAAATTGATCCATCATTGTCAAGAATACGAACCTCGGCGGTAGGTGCCGCCTTACCGCAGGAGCGAAGTTTGCCTCGTGCTGGATCATGATCTTCTGGAGGCAAGATGGTGCCTGCTCCACAGGTCTCTGTAAGACCATAGACTTGACAGAAGTTACATTTAAAAATGTCTTTTGCTGTAAGTAATACGTCTTCTGAAATTGGACTCGCACCATACAACAAAAAATCTAGGTTAGAAAAATCTCGATCTCGCACTCCCGGAATGCTGTTCATAAATAGAATTACTGCTGGGACAAAGAAAGCATACTTAACTCGATATTTTTCTAAAAGATCAAGAATAACTACAGGATCAACATCTTTAAGGACAACATTGACTAGCCCTTGGGCAAGGCCCACAACGCCGACATTAACTCCTGCTACGTGAAAGATTGGCATAGCCACAATACTAGCCTCGCCCTCGTCCCAGTCCCCCCATCCACCGTTCGCGGCTTGGTCAAGAACATCCAAATAGTTGCCGTTAGTTAACTGAACGCCCTTTGGATGACCAGTTGTACCACTTGTGTATAATTGCAAAACATCGTCTTCCAACGATATGGGTAACAGAGGGTCTGCAGTATTTTGGCTATCGCGCCATTGGCAATAATCTACCCACTTATGATGGTTGCCGTCTATCGCGATAATCTGAGAAATTGCCGGTAGATTTGGTGCTAATTGCATGACCATGTCGTAAAATTCTGCTCCAACAAAAAGTATTTCTACACAGGCATCGTTTAATATATATTCAACTTCTGGCATAGCCAGACGCCAATTAACTCCAGCAATAACCACGTTAGCTTTTGCTGTACCGGACATAACCTCAAAATAGTAATCGCTATTTTTGCCTAAATAGCCAATACGCGATCCTTGGATACATCCTGCATTGATAAGCCCGTTAGCTACCTGACTTGCACGAGTATCTAGTTGACTATAGGTCGTTTCTCTACCCTCAAAAATTTGAGCAATCCGGCTTCCATTAATTGTTGCTTGATATCGACTTATGTCCGCCACACAGTTAAGTTTATCTAGCGCGATCATGTTGTGTGCCTCTCTTTGAATCCTGTCTTAACGACTTATTATTTTAGCAGTGTACTGACCAATTCGAGAGGTGCAACTAATTTTGCGTTTTTGAAGGGGAGCCCTCTATAGCTACATTTTCAATTTATAAGCTAGAAAGACCTTGTATGTTTTTCCTAAAGATGGCCCTTGGGGTCTTAACAAAGGTCTAAACTGCGCAAGATTGGTTAATAAACCCTGAAGATCGGAAACTCGAATTAATTATTTCTAGCGGAATAGTTTACATTTTATGATTATTCGGTTGGTACTATTATCAGAATTTCAGAGATTAGGTTATAGAACAATGATCTCATCAAACATTAAGAGCTTGGATTTTTATAGGGCACAACAGTTTGATCAATCTTTCCAAAAATACTCTGCCCAAGTGTAGTGTGCATTTCAATTTGAATATTGTCACCATACTGCATGAATGCAGTGATAGGATTACCGGTGGCAATAACCTCTAGCATCCGCACTTCGGCTAGACAGCAGGACCCTTGGGACTTATCAATGTTTGAGACTGTACCTGATCCTATGATAGTGCCTGCACAGAGAGGTCTGGTTTTAGCCGCATGGGAGATTAATTGACCAAAATCAAAGGTCATATCAACACCTGCATTAGGTTGTCCAATTAAGGCATGATTGAGTACTGCCTTCAAAGGCAAGTGCAATTTTCCGTCATCCCAATGGTCTCCCAATGTCTTGGGACTAACTGCCACGGGAGAAAATGAACTGCTTGGTTTGGCATGATAAAAGCCAAATCCTTTGCTTAATTCCGCAGGAATAAGATTGCGCAGAGATACGTCATTTACTAGCATGACTAATTTAATATGTTTTTTGGCGTTTTTTGCACTAATACCCATAGGGACATCGTCGACAATAACAGCGACCTCCGCTTCAAAATCTATGCCCCACGTCTCATCGGCAACGATAATATCTTCTTGCGGTCCCAAGAAACAATCAGAACCACCTTGATACATTAACGGATCCGTCCAAAATGACTCGGGCATCTGAGCGTTACGCGCTTTGCGAACTAATTCAATATGATTGACATATGCGCTGCCATCGGCCCAATGAAACGCGCGTGGCAGAGGCGACATACAGGCACTTTGATTGAACGGCAGGCCAGTAACTACTCCAGTTTCTAGTTTCTCAGCTAGTATTTCGAGTTCACTTTCACAGTCACTCCAATTATCTAATGCTGTTTGCAGTGTTAGGCTTATGTGTTTCGCAGATATGTAGCTGTCAAGACTGTTATTGACCACGACAAGAGACCCGTCTCGCTCATGATGAAGTGATGCAAGTTTCATTTATTAGTCCTTTTTAAGGCTGCCATCATGCAACCAAGCTGCGTGCTGAGGTGCACGTTTGGTTTCGTTCCATTCCTCAAGCATAGCCGGGGCAACGCTATGGAGTTTCTCTAAAACACCAGGTCCAAGGGTGTTAACTGCTAGCTCTAAACGGTGGCCGTTGGGGTCAAAGAAGTAGATAGATTGAAAAAGTGTGTGGTCTATAGGACCAATCACTTCTATACCTGCATCCTCCACTCTTGACTTTGCCTCTATCAGATCGTCCATAGAATCAACCTTGAAGGCGATATGCTGCACCCACGATGGTGTGTTTGGATCTGGCTGCATGTCAGGCGAATTAGGCACCTCAAAAAATGCTAGAACATTGTTGTTACCTGCATCTAAAAAAACGTGCATGTAGGGGTCAGGTTCACCGGTTGATGGCACTTTGTTTTCAGCGATAGCTAACTGAAAGTCCATATTCAATAATTTTTGATAAAAGGTTACTGTTTGCTTTGCATTGTTGCAACGATAGGCTACATGGTGAATACCTTGAATGTTCATGGCTATGCCTCCTGTACTTCATGCTTGTCAATAACGCCTCGATTTAATTGGTCGCGTTCGATAGACTCAAATAAAGCTTTAAAGTTGCCCTCACCAAATCCGTCATCTTTTTTGCGTTGAATAAATTCGAAGAAAACTGGCCCGACTAAAGCTTGAGAAAAAATTTGTAGTAGTAATCTTGGGTCATCATTTTGGGTAGATCCATCAAGTAAAATACCTCTGCACTGAAGTTCCTTTGTAGGCTCGCCATGACCTGGTAGACGATCAGCTAGCATATCGTAATAGGTGTCTGGAGGAGCAGTCATAAAAGGTATGCCGCGCGCTTTTAGTTGATCCCAGCTAGAAATAATATCGTCGGTGGAAAAGGCAATATGCTGAATACCCTCTCCATTATAAGCCATTAAAAATTCCTCGATTTGACCGCCTTGAGTGGACTCTTCGTTTAATGGTATACGTATTTTTCCATCAGGAGCAGACATGGCTCGGGACTTTAGGCCAGTATACTCTCCAGTGATATCAAAATATCTAACTTCGCGAAAGTTAAAAATTCGTTCATAGAAATTAGCCCAGTGATCCATTCTGCCTCGATATACATTATGGGTTAGGTGGTCAATAACATTGAAACCACACCCATTTGGGTGACGGTCATCAGTGATAAAGTCAAAGTCTATATCGTAAATACTGTTGCCTTCACTATAGCGGTCTATTAAGTAGAGAGGCGCGCCGCCAATGCCTTTTATTGCCGGCAAGCGCAGCTCCATGGGGCCGGTGGGTATATTCATAGGTTGACCACCTAGGGATAGTGCACGTGCGAATGCTTGTTGTGCGTTTTTTACGCGAAATGCCATACCGCATGCTGAAGGGCCATGTTCATCTGCAAAATAATGGGCGTGACTTTCCGGTTCATAGTTGATAATAAAATTAATATCATTCTGACGATAGAGTACTACATCTTTGGATCGGTGATTCGCAACATGCATGAAACCCATCATCTCAAATACAGGTTCCAATTGACCGCGTTTTTCGCAGGCAAATTCTACAAATTCGAAGCCATCGAGGCCCATGGGATTGCTATTTAAATCGTTCACTGGAAGACCTTTGAGTTTATTAGTTGTATATGCAACTAATATAGGTTGAAAATGCAACTGTTGTCAAGCATCATCAATGAATGACTACTAAAGCCCTGCAGCATAAAATTCTTCGATTGGAACGCTATTTACCTTACCGGTTGTCAATTCTATCCAATAGAATTAGTGCTAATATAGCAACCACTTACAGCGACAAGTTTGGTTTATCAGTTACTCAGTGGCGTATTATGGCGGTTCTTGGCGAATATTCAGGTATTTCTGCCGATGAGGTGTCAGCGAAAACTCAAATTGAAAAATCAATGTTGAGTCGGGCGATCAGTAAATTGTTACAGCGCAAATTATTGTCTAGGGATTTTGATCCAGCAGATAAACGCCGCTCAATGCTCAAGTTGACAGTGACTGGCTGGTCTGTTTATGAAGAGGTAGTTCCTATATCTTACGCTTATGAAAAGGATCTATTAACTTGTTTTAGTGAGACTGAAAAGCAACACTTCAGTGATCTCATCGACAAACTTTATGAGCAAGCTGAACGGTAGGCTGAGATTTTTTGGTAGCCACTGACAACTGATTGGTTATGCTGGTACCTCCGTTGAACAATATAAAAAATTGGTACAAGTCTGTTTAACCTTGCGTAGGAATAAAATTAAGATGTTATTGTAAGAACTGCCACGTTGCCAGAGTTTTGTCGGTGATAGTTGGAAACAGAATAGACAACCTTAGAATGAAGAGAGGAATACCATGTCAATGATAGTAAACCGACGAGATCTTGATTTCGTGCTTTATGAGACGCTGGGTCTTGAAAAGATTCTTACAGCTGATCGTTATGCGGACTATGATCGAGAGTCTCTGGATGCCATGTTGGATCTTTGCCAAACAGTAGCTGAGGACAAATTTTTGTCTTGTGCATCTAAATTGGATGCCAATGAACCAACGTTTGTAGATGGTAAAGTAGAAACTATTCCAGAATTAAAGGACGCCATTGAAGCTTATCAAGAAGCTGGGCTGTGCGCCTCTGCATATGATGCAGATATAGGTGGCTTGCAATTACCATGGATGATGGATCAAGCACTTAATGGTATGTTCGTCTGTGCTAATAATCCGGCCCATATTTATCTGTTTTTGACGCAAGGTGTAGCTAATATGCTAAATGCCTGCGGATCCAAGGCGCTAAAGGATAAATATTTACCCAACCTGGTAAATGGTAGCTGGTTTGGAACAATGTGTTTATCTGAACCTCAAGCCGGGTCTTCACTTGCTGATATTCGAACCAAAGCTGAGCTTAACGCCGATGGTTCATATTCTGTCACTGGAACAAAGATGTGGATATCAGGTGGGGAGCAAGACATTACCGAAAACATCATTCATATGGTACTAGCCAAAATACCTGGTTCACCGCCTGGAGTGAAGGGCATTTCTTTATTTTTAGTGCCAAAAAATCGCGTCAACGACGACGGCCGATTGGGAGAATATAATAATATCGCTCTAGCTGGTCTAAATCACAAGATGGGATGTCGTGGTGCTACAAATTGTTTATTAAATTTTGGTGAATCAGGAGAATCTATTGGTTTTTTAGTGGGTGAGCCTAACCAGGGGTTAGCCAACATGTTTCACATGATGAACGAAGCACGGATCTCTGTGGGAATGTCTGCAGTTATGACGGCATTGGGCGGATATCTATACTCCTTGGACTATGCACGTAATAGGCCCCAAGGACGTCCGCTGGTGAATCGTAACCCGGAAGATTCACAGATTATGATTAGTGAGCATGCGGACATTAAACGTATGTTGATGGCTCAGAAAGCTTATGTGGAAGGGGCGCAAACGCTTATTTATTATTGTGCCGAATTGATTGATACAAAGAAAATCAGTGGCGATGAGGTCGGTAATAAACGGATAGATTTACTGCTTGATTTACTTACTCCGATTTGTAAATCATGGCCTTCAGAATTTTGTTTGGAAGCTAACAAACTTGCGATTCAAGTCTTAGGTGGTTATGGCTACACCAGAGAATACCCAGTAGAGCGGTTATACAGAGATAATCGACTCAATCACATCCATGAAGGTACCTGGGGTATACAAGGGCTCGATATTCTGGGTCGTAAAGTACGAATGCAGGGCGGTGCTGCAGTGGCTGTGTTGCGAGAGGAGATAGAGGCTACGATTAGTTCCGCTGGAAGTGAACCTCAGTTGACAAAATTTTGCCAGCAATTAATTGATGCCTTAAGTTTGACCGAAGGAACTATTACTGCGGTTGATAAGGCTAACGATCCATCACTTGCACTTGCGAATGCTACTTTATTTTTGGATGCCATGGGCCATTTGGTGGTAGCGTGGATGTGGCTAAAGCAAGGTGTCGCGGCATTGGAGGGCAAGGCTAAAGGAGATACGGCAGACACGGCCTTTTATAATGGAAAAATAGCAGCTATGAGATACTTTTTTCGCTATGAATTACCCAAAATATCAGCAAGTATGCACGTGGTTGCAGAGTTAGATAGCACCTGTTATGACTTAACCGCGGACCAATTTTTAGGGATTTAATGGGTGTAAGTTGTACTTTTTTAACTGGCGCTTTAAAGGGGACAGATCTGCTGACGCTGCAAACCTTGATACCACTTTATGTAAACATTGGCATGTCCGTGTATCGTGGCGAAATCCAAATGGATTTAGCTGTTATTGATCTAGCTTTAATTAATGCTGATGAATAGACCCTCGAGTCATCAGTTTATGTTTACAGCCGCTGCATGAAAGCTGAAAATTGACACGAAGGCTGATATTCCCCCTGTAAGCCTTTTTAGATACCAATGTATTTTTCTGTGAGGCCTATTTATGTCTGGATATAAAGCACCTATCCAAGAGTTCATGTTTATTCTTGATGAACTTGTTGGTTACGACGAGCACAGTAAGCGGCCAGGCTATCAAGATGTCGGTAAGGATATGCTTGAGGCTGTATTGCCCGAAGCAGCCAAGTTCTTTGAGCACGTTGTTGCCCCGACAAATCTTATCGCCGACGGACAAAAGACGCATATTGAAGATCGAGCGGTTGTCACAGCGCCCATCTTAGATGGGATCAATCAACAAATGGTTGATGCAGGATGGAGTGGTCTTGGTGGCTCACCTGAATATGAGGGTTCTGGATTCCCGGGGGTTGTTGATGTGGTGGTGCAAGAAATGCTGCAGTCAGCCAATATGGGGTTAAGCTTGTTGCCAATGCTCACTAGGGGAGTGATACATGCACTCCATCTATACGGAACAAAAGCGCAAAAAGATACCTACCTGGCCAACCTCATCAGCGGTGTTTGGTCTGGCACCATGAATCTTACCGAGCCTCAGGCGGGTTCTGATTTGTCTGCTGTGCAATGTAGAGCGGTTCAGCGTGATGATCACTATCTAATTTCGGGCCAAAAAATCTACATCACATGGGGCGATCACCAGCAGGTAGATAACATTATCCATCTAGTGTTAGCACGATTGCCTGATGCACCTGAGGGAAATCAAGGAATTTCGTTGTTTCTTGTACCTAAGTTTTTGGTTAATACGGATGGTACTTTGGGTCAACGGAATGATGTATACCCGGTTGGTCTTGAGCATAAGTTAGGTATTCACTGCAGCCCTACTTGCACCATGGCCTATGGTGATGACGAAGGTGCAGTGGGGTACTTGGTGGGGCCAGTTAATCAGGGCCAAATGTGTATGTTCAGTATGATGAACAACGCGCGCTTGTCAGTAGGCCATCAAGGTGTAGCTATTGGCGAACGAGCTTATCAGCAAGCTGTAAGTTATGCAGCGAATAGAGTGCAGGGCAAAGTTCAAGGAGTAAAAGGGCGAGCGCCCATTATTCATCATGGTGATGTCAAGCGAATGTTATTGCAGATGCGAGCTCTCACTGAGGCGGGAAGGGCAATGTCTGTTTATACCATTGCAGCAGAGGATCGAAGTCACCATAGTATTGATGAGCAGTCTTTAGTGATTGATAAACGTTTAGTTGAAATACTTACTCCTCTAGTAAAAGGTTGGTGTACCGAGGTATCAATGGAGGTGACTTCTCTGGGTGTGCAGGTTCACGGTGGTATGGGATTTGTCGAGGAAACTGGCGCTGCACAACATATGCGAGATGCACGAATTTTACCCATTTATGAGGGAACGAATGGTATTCAGGCTCTTGATTTTATTGGTCGTAAGTGTCTGCGTGACGGCGGTGAGGGATTACGTCATCTAATTGAAAATATGAGACATACGGCGGCGGCTAGTTTTTCTGAATCCGTGAGAATCAATAAACTAATAGAGAGCTTGCAGCGAACTATTAATGAGTGTGAAACAGCGCTTGAGGTTGTTCTAAGCGATGCATCAAGAGCCCAAGACTCGGCTTACAATTTCATGATGCTATATGGCAATTCAGTATCTTACTGGTTAATGGTTAGATTAGCAGTTGCATCCCACGCCCATATTGCAGAGGGCAGCACAGATCGATTCTATGGGCAAAAAATTGCCACAACAGAATTTTTTGCTGCACAGATATTGCCTCGTAATGCAGGGTTTCTGGGCGCTATTAAGAGTGATTTACAGAGTATAGATGACTTTGAAGTAGAGGATTTTTATCGTCAATAGCGCTGCTCACAGCCTTAATTAGGGCAAGAGAAGTTAATTTCATGCAGCTAAGAAATTAGGGTTTGCTTTAAACATATCTTGTCAACCGGAGCTTTTACTCAGTACCAGTCCAACTATCAAAGCAACAGATAGAATAAAAAGCAGAGTGAATAAAAAGCCTCCTAAAATAAACGCGAGAGGACTACCTTGGTTAAAATCACGCTCGCGATTTTTATCGCTTTGTACGCCAAAGCCGGCGGCAAGAATACTTAAAACAAGAGCGGTTAAGTTAGGTTTCTTCTTTGGTTGCTGGTTTTTATTATCAGATTCTTTCACAGTGATTTCCGATGCATAGGGAATTAAGTCTTCGACCTCGAACATTGTATATACGGTCAAAAATCCCGCAATCTTACCACTATTCAAGCGTCCGTACACGCGCATTGATCATTGCTACAGCCTAGCGTTGTATTAAATGTTAACAAGATAGAGTCATATCAAAGGTAGTGTACTGAATAAGTTGGCCATTGACTTTGGATGGCGTAACATACTCCCCAGACATGTTTCATGATATCAGGATTTTTTATGTTAAACGTTACTATTACAGAATCGGCCCAAGAGTATCTGGCAGGCCTCTTAGACAAGCAGAATTGCGAGGGCATTGGTATAAGAATGTTTGTATCAGACCCTGGAACTCCAAAAGCAGAGACATGTATTGCTTACAGTCGACCTGGTGAGCACAATGAGGAGGACATGATTGTAGAGTATGAAAAATTTAATGCCTACTATGAGCAGCGCAGTATCCCTTTTCTGGATGATGCGAAAGTTGATTTCGCGGAGGATAAATTTGGCGGGCAACTGACTATTCGTGCACCAAACTCACGACTGCCTAATATTAATGATGACAGTCCATTGGAAGACAAGGTCAATTACTTGCTCTACAACGAGATTAATCCTGGTCTTGCTTCTCATGGTGGTGTGGTTTCTCTGGCTGAGTTAGATGATGGATTTGCTGTTTTAGAATTTGGTGGGGGCTGCCAAGGTTGTTCTGCGGTGGATCTAACCTTGAAAGAGGGCGTTGAAAAGACTCTTATGAGCAAGATTCCTGAGTTAAAAGGGGTAAAAGATGTTACCGATCATTCAGACACTACAAATGCTTATATGTGAGGCATAGATGACTGTTCTAGAACACTAGACATTTTCTAAATGTCCTCTGGTCGAACAAAGATGCCCTTTGGAACAAAATCTCTGAGTAGTGCTTGCAATGTTGTAAGAGCGTTGTCCGCGGTACATAAATCATGTTCGTAGAGACGTTGTAGCGCCTCCCCTATGCTACTCTCTTGATCAATACTTTTAAGTCCCTCATATTCTAAATTAGTAAGTTTCTGGCGATACACCTGTAACTTGTCACAGATATATAGGGTATTTCCTGCAAGTTTAGTCATTGGCGCTAAACGTAGCTTTAGGTCCAGCATATTTGCGGGCTCTATCTGAGCAATCATCGCTAAGGTAACGGTTTTAGTTTGTGGTTGATTGCGTAATTCACTGATCATTGCCTCGGTCTTAGCCAGTTCTGCATGGGGAGATAATTGGTGCGCTAAAAAATCTGCGAAGCCATGAATATAAGGTTGTAAAGTTGCATATGTAGAGGGGTTGTGTTCTATATAGGTTCTGATCAAAATGTCGAATTCATTATCGCCTGTCAGCTCTCGTGTTTGAGGATAATCCTCAACAATTGCGTTAAACAGCCGTTTGCGATATGCATATTGGTAAACATTTAGTTGTTCTGCTGCAGAGAAATTATCTTTGTCCGCTACCCAGTCACCAGGATTTTTATTATCTAAAACACAAGACTGAAAGTTATTCATCAACTCTTTAAAGGATGGTAAGTCGTTGGCACTATCTAGATTGTAGTTAGCCTGTACTACAGGCTTTTCTTGAGAAAAATTAACCAGTGGATACTTTTCACTTGAATTTCTTACTCGATCCAGTTCAGACAACATGGTTGAAAAGGCAGGTATATCACTGTCCCATTCAATCATAGTATTCTTATAGCCCTTGGTCGCCATAGTGTAGGCATAAAGAGCAAGTACATCGTCATTGATATGGGTGTTATGTGTATCAATAATATGATTACCATGATGTTCATGACCGGCCAAATGTACTTGGCCGATGCGGGTGGCTGGTATGGCATCAATGTAGCTCTTTGGATCTAGATTATGATTAAAGCAGGTTACATAAATGTTGTTAATGTCCAATAGGAGCATGCAGTCTGCTCGGATAAGTAATTGTTTAATGAAATCCCATTCATTAAGGGTATTAGCAGAAAACGCCATATAATTTGACGGGTTCTCTAGCAGGATTCTTCGACCTAAGTAATTTTGCACCTGGTCCACTTTGTTCACCATATGCGCTAAAGAGGCTTCGGTGTAAGGTACGGGCAATAGATCATGGCTGTTAATGTGATTTATACCTGTCCAGCAAATGTGGTCTGAGATCCAAGCAGGTTGTAGCCAGTCTGCTAGTTCTTTAAGGCGCTTTAAGTAGGCCATATCGATCGGATCATGACTGCCAATGGATAGAGATACGCCATGCATTACAACAGGATATGCGGCTCGAACTTCTTCTAGTACCTGCTGAGGATAGCCATTGGTGAGCATGAAGTTTTCAGAAATTATCTCAAACCAGTCGATACTACAGGGTTTGTTGTTGAGAACATCATCCCAATGTTGGCTGCGTAACCCCAAGCCATAGCCAAGGTAAGGAATTGAATTCATGGGTCATGTCCTTGGTGATTACTAGTTCAGCAAGACACCATAGATTAGTTTATTGGACTAATTTATTTACTACAGCGAGGTGAGCAGGGGGTCTTGGAACACTCCCCCTGCAGGTAACAGGGCTCGTTTAGCTGGCACTGCCTGACAGTGAACCATTAACAAGTTTACTACAGGTGCCTTTAGCTAAATAAATCCACTCCCCATTGTCACCATCGATCTTAGACTGTCCGGCGCAGCTGTGAGTTTTGCTAACATTAGCGCAGTCATTTTTTCCCGCTTTAGCTACGCCGTAACATTTTTCCATATCTTTTTTCGCTGCAGTAGCTTCAGTGCTAGACAGACTTATAACTCCAACGACCGCAATTAAAGCTGCTGTTGGAATAATCAGTTTTGTTTTGTTACTCATATTTTTCTCCAGAATGGTAATAGTTAAAATTAAGTACGGTGTTCTGAGGTCTATTCGTTTTCTTTTCAATAAACGTTACAATTTATCCGGAGCGTTACCACTTAAGAAGTTTTTGTCCAAAGATCAGGCCTAATATTGTTAACATGACTATAGGGGAATAACACCACACTAGCACATCGGCAAAGTTCTCAGCTTGCCCCACCGTGCGCATTAAAAAGTGACCACAGCTGCTAGCAGATAGTAACGCCAAAGACCCAGCAAATCTGAGTTGAGTCGGTGACCCTTGACTCATCTGCCACATTAAAAAGCTGGCTGTGGGTATGGCACCTGCAATGACGCCAAATGAAATGTAAGAAAGCGACGGCGTTGTTAAAGATACTATTAAAGCATCAAGGCTAACGCCGCCAAGTTGCCATATTACAATTCCTAGGACAACAACTAGAAAAGGCAAAAAGACTGCTGGGGATCTCCCGATGGCCCTTGGGACGGAAAACCTTACGCTGGCAATACCTGCAAAAAATATCAGTATTATAGACAACGCTATTTCAATAGAATAACTCAGCTGACTTACTTGATAGTGCCAGTCCGATCGAAGGCCTATTGTGGCAATTATAAGACTTAAATAGACTGTTAAAAACAGTATTACTAAGCGACTGCGCGACGCTATGTTAAATCCAGTAGGCTTTGTGTCTGCTGCATCTTCAACTAAAGAGTTAATGAAGTCATTTCCTTCATTCATATGGTATATTCACCTTTGATCTTATGCGCTTGATAGCACGGTGGGCTGTGGTACGAACATTAGATACCGATATATTTAACAAAGCCGATACTTCCTCAGCCGAATTCCCATTTACGTAGAGCATTTCAATAATTCTTCGTTGCTGAGGCACCAAGTATGACAATAATTTTTGACTAAAATTTCGATATTCCCATTCTAACTGAGGGTCTGTAGCTAAACCTCTCTCATCAGAATTACTTATATCTTGGGTAATATTCCTTCGCGCACGGTAATAAGCTCGCAGGTAGTCTTGAAATCTGTAGTTAAAAATAGCATAAAGCCAAGGAAAAATCGGTTTTTCAAGGTCGAAAGTATGTCTTGCGTTATGTACCGAGATAAGTATTTCTTGAGTGAGGTCCTCTAGGTCGCTTGGGTTTTGCAGTCTTTTAGAGAGATATCCTCGTGCCATAGACTCAACCGAGATGAGTAGTTTTTGATAATGCGATTGATCACCACTCTGAGCAAAAACCATCGATTGATGGGCTTCAGCTTCGCTAAGCAAAATTGCTTTGTCGTTAATCTTCGAGAGACTCAAATCTAGTCGCTTATCAGTAGGTTAAATACTAAAAGTGTAATCTAAAAAGAGAGTTTTGTAATGCTTTTGATAAAAGGTGCGAAATACGTTACTCACTAGCATCATTAAAGGGATTAACATTGAATCAGATTTTTAAGATATACATTCAGATTAATGAATTACTCAGACAATTTACTAACGTAGTTGCACTGCTCATTAGATTTTGGATGGCCAAGATATTTCTATTAGCCGGGCTGACTAAAATTGATAATTGGGACAGCACACTTATGTTATTTGAGTATGAATATACAGTTCCATTTATATCCGTAGCCATGGCTGCGTTCTTAGCGACGTTCTTCGAATTGGTTATGCCGATTTTACTTTTTGTCGGGCTATTTACAAGACTAGCAGCTATTCCTTTGCTAGTGATGACCGCCGTGATTGAGTTTACTTATGGTTCTTTTCCTGAACATGCCTACTGGGCACTGCTTTTGGGTCTTTTAGTGACCTACGGCGCTGGGCGATATTCTGCAGACCATTACTTTGTAGATCCTTGGTTATCTCGGTCCTAGGTACTTTTTTCAACGCACAACAAAACCCACTGCGACATCCAGAGTGAGTTTTGTTGTGACTGCGTTGCAGCTTTAGGCTACGTCGACGATTTGTTCAGCAGCAATTAATTTACCTCGTTCGGCTGACTTTTGAAATGAGGCTATCTGATCAAAATTCATATACTTATATATCTCAGATGACATGGCGTCTATTTTTTCGGCATAAATCATATATTCTTCAACCGTCGGTAATCGACCTAAAATACCACCCACAGATGCTAGCTCAGCACTGGCCAAATAGACATTTGCACCGTCACCTAGTCGGTTGGGAAAGTTTCGTGTTGAGGTAGATAGAACAGTAGCACCGGCCAGTACTCGCGCTTGGTTTCCCATACACAGAGAACATCCGGGCATCTCAGTGCGCGCACCCACTTTACCATAAATATTATAGTAACCTTCTTCCATAAGTGTGTGTGCATCCATTCTTGTTGGAGGACAAATCCAAAATCGAGAGTCAACGCTACCTGCATCATCCAACAGTTTACCCGCTGCTCTAAAGTGGCCTATATTGGTCATGCAGGAGCCAATAAAAATCTCGTCAACGTTATTGCCAGAAACCTCAGAGAGCAATTTTGCATCATCAGGATCGTTAGGGCAGCACACTATTGGCTCAACAATATCGGCAAGATCAATTTCGATCACAGCGGCATATTCAGCGTCAACATCAGCTTCCATAAGATGCGGATTGGCGACCCATTCTTCCATCTTGCGCACGCGTCGTTCAAGTGTTCTGACATCACCATATCCCTCAGCAATCATCCAACGCAGCAAGGTCATGTTGGAGTTAAGATACTCAGTAACTGACGCTTCACTAAGTTTTATTGTACAACCTGCCGCTGAACGTTCTGCCGAGGCATCTGATAACTCAAAAGCTTGTTCAACGGTGAGTTCGTCAATACCCTCAATCTCAAGAATTCGTCCCGAGAAAAAATTCTTCTTACCTTTCTTTTCAACTGTAAGCAATCCTTCTTTAATACCATAGTAAGGAATTGCATGGACCAAATCTCGTAGTGTTATACCAGGCTGCATTTTGCCTTTAAATCGGACTAATACTGACTCTGGCATGTCTAAAGGCATAACTCCGGTAGCAGCGGCAAAGGCTACAAGACCTGAACCACCTGGGAACGAAATTCCCATAGGAAAGCGAGTGTGCGAGTCTCCGCCAGTGCCCACGGTATCAGGCAGGAGCATACGATTTAACCAGCTATGAATAATGCCATCACCGGGGCGAAGAGAGACTCCGCCACGGTTCATAATGAAGTCCGGCAAAGAGTGTTGGGTATCTATATCTACAGGCTTTGGATAGGCCGCAGTGTGACAGAAAGACTGCATTACCAAATCTGTTGAGAATCCAAGACAGGCAAGATCTTTGAGTTCATCGCGTGTCATGGGTCCAGTGGTATCCTGAGAACCCACGGTAGTCATTTTTGGTTCGCAGTATGTGCCAGGTCGAATTCCCACTGTACCACAGGCTTTGCCAACCATCTTTTGAGCCAACGTGTAACCAGCATCAGATTTGATAGGTATCGTCGGATGACGGAATGCATCGGAAGGAGGTAGGCCCATATGTTCTCTGGCGCGCTGTGTTAACCCACGACCGATTATGAGATTGATACGCCCGTCAGCTTGAACCTCATCTAAAATGACTTCTGACTTATGTTCAAATTCACAAATCAACTTTCCTGATTCGTCAAGAATTTTCCCCTCATAGGGAAGTATTTCAATGATGTCACCATTATTAATGTCATCTACTGGGGCTTCAAATACTAGTGCACCAGCGTCTTCCATTGTGTTAAAGAATATTGGTGCGACTTTACTACCAAAACAAATGCCGCCAGAACGTTTGTTAGGGACACCGGGCATATCCTCACCGAAAAACCAAAGCACAGAGTTAGTCGCTGATTTTCGTGATGAGCCAGTACCAACAACATCGCCGATAAAGGCTACTGGTAAACCTCGCGCCTTTAATTCATCAATTTGTGACATTGGACCTGTAACACCATGTTCTTCTGGATGCATACCATCGCGTGTCATTTTAAACATTGCGCGGGCATGCAATGGAATGTCTGGGCGTGACCAAGCATCCTGAGCTGGGCTCAGGTCATCAGTATTTATTTCACCCGTGGCTTTAAAGACAATTACTTTGGTACTCTGAGGCACAGGATCGCTGGAGGTAAACCATTCTGCATCAGCCCAAGATTGCATGACCGCCTTCGCTGGGATGTTGCCCGCGTCGGCCTTTTCAGCTACATCGTGAAAGGCATCAAATACCAGCAGCGTAGTTTTTAGGACCTCGGCAGCTTGCGCAGCAAGCTCATTGTCGTCAAGCAGCGATACTAGTGTTGCTACGTTATAGCCGCCGTGCATATTTCCTAATAGGGTTACCGCGGCGGACCGATTGATTAGCGGAGATGAAATTTCTTGGTTGACAATAGCGCTTAAAAATCCAGCCTTTACATAAGCTGCTTCATCAACTCCAGGTGGCACACGGTTTGCAATAAGATCCAGTAGAAAAGCTTCCTCACCTGCAGGAGGATTCTTTAGTAACTCAACGAGTCCTGCTGTCCACTCTGCATCCAAGGCCTTGGGTGGTATGTTTAGTAGTTGACGCTCAGCAACATGAGCGCGATAGGCTTCTAGCACGGTATGCTTCTCCTTTGAACTTATTATTAACGTGGTTTTTGGCGTTGGACTGCCATTATTTTTGGCGATATTATACGGCAACTTGTAATTTTTTTACAGGTTTATGCGGTATACCCAGTATAAGCAAAACTAAATAATAAAATGTAGCTTGGTGGACTATTGCTATGTGTTTATCAAACTGTCTCTCTGATAAACTGTAAGACTGAGAAGTTGAGTGTCAAACGTCGCAACAATGTAGTTGAAATCGCTCTTTTGCATCAATCACGTTTTGGATGCTACAAGCTTAAACGGATAAAAAATAACCAATGTTGAAGTCTAAGTTGCGACTCAATGCGCTAAACATGATGCTTATGCAGCGATACTCATTGATTTGGGATTGCTGTTGTGATCATGGTCTGCTCGGAATGTCATTGCTGCAAAAGCATCAGGCAGAAAAGGTTATTTTTGTTGATATTTTAGCGCATCAGATGGACACTCTCGAGACGAAGCTGGCTCGATATTTTCCGTTAAATCAGTTTGACTGGGAGGTTCGATGTCAGGATATTAAGGCTATTATTGTCCCGGACGTTGCACCTCAGTTGTTCATTATTGCTGGGGTTGGTGCCTTTCAAACCATCGAATTTATCAAGAGTCTCTACGCGTCTGCGCAAGGGTTGGAGTTTGATCTTTTGGTGTGTACTGTGCATGGAAGTCATGCAGTAAGACAAGTATTGATTAACCTCGGATTTAAGTTAAAATCCGAGCGTATTATTGTCGAAAATAATCGATTTTATGAGGGGCTATACGTCTCTACGGCAGGTGATGAGAGAATTGTAAGTACCGGAAACACAATGTGGAACTGGTCAGATCCGCTGCATCAGCAATATTTGGAAAAAATGATAACTCACTATAGAAAGAAAGCTACAACTGACCCAGACCAGTTTCAGTCAGTCTTAGCGCAGTATAAATTATTAAAGCAAAATAATACCGGCTACTAAAAAGCGAATGCCAGCGCAGTTTAGTTGCGCTAGCAGTATTGGAAAAACTATTAATTGCTCAACCTAAAGATAGAAAAACTATGACAGATATCGGCCATATTGAAGCATTTCTTCCGTGCCCAACACCTGATTTATGGCTTGAAAATGCTCTCAGTAATCAAGCTATTATGTTGATCGATCATGCAAACTGTGAAAAGAAAGCCGCTAGCACAGCGCTCAACTTGATTTACCGCTATACCGATAATTTTGAATTACTAAACAAAATGTCTCGCTTAGTGCGAGAGGAAATGCGCCATTTTGAGCAAGTTATTAAAATCATGAAGAAGCGAAATATTGCTTATCAGCATATTACCGCTTCTCGTTATGCCACTGGCCTTCGTCAGACAGTTCGAAATGAAGATCCAGCACGCCTGGTCGATATTCTTATCGTAGGAGCTTTTATAGAAGCTCGATCTTGCGAACGTTTTGCCAAACTTGCACCTTATTTGGATGATGAATTAGAAGAATTTTATACATCATTACTAACGTCTGAAGCCCGTCACTATAAGGATTATTTATATCTAGCCCAAAAAGCGGCAGGTGATGAATCTATTCAAGCACGCATTAACGTAGTTTCAAAGGTAGAAGAGCAACTGGTCCAAATGCCTGACAGTGAATTTCGCTTTCATTCAGGACCGGTTGGTTGATGACTAAACCAAACACCTCCACTAGCACGTGAATACAGGATTACCTATGAGAGTTAACAGCTGGACCATTGTTACAGGAAGTTGTTTGACAGTACTTTTAGCCCTAGGTGCTTTTAAATATAGCCAAATTCAAGCGGCAATTGCCTTCGGAGCGTCGTTTCCTGAGCCTGCGGAGTCGGTAGAGTATGCCATAGCACAATCGGTTGAGTGGCAGGATAAGGTTACAGCAACCGGTGAGGTGGTCGCAAAAAACGCGGTGAACTTAACTAATGAACTTGCGGGCCGAATTATCGAGGTAGGTTTTGACGGTGGCCAGCGAGTCAAAAAAGATCAGGTATTGATACGCTTGGATGTCAGTGAGGAGTTGGCGCGGCGAGATGCTGCTCTTGCTGAGGTTAAATTGGCGGGATTGTCACTACAGCGTAATACTAGTCTTGTAGACCAAGGTGTTGTATCAAATGAAGCACTGGATAATGCTCAGGCACAATATAATGCTGCCTCTGCGCAGGTTGCAGCATTGGAGGCTGTAATTCTCAAGAAAACGATACGAGCACCTTTCGATGCTAGCACTGGTTTGCACGAATTAAGAGCTGGTCAATATCTTGCCCCAGGTACTATTATCACGCGGCTTATCGGCGTAGATAGCAGTGTTTGGATCGACTTTGACTTGCCTCAGCATCAGGCATCAACGGCCTTGGGGGATGTTATTGAGGTAGTTGGGGATCCCAATAACAGGGCTGTGGTGGTGGCTAAAGACTCCTGGGTAGATTCAGCATCTCGCCATGTAAGCTATCGTGCTGAGGCATCCGTTGATGATGACTTTTTACCCGGGTCTTTTACTCGCGTTAGAGTGCCATTTGGTAGTCCAATGAGTGCAGTCATGTTGCCTGCGTCTGCTATCCGCTATGATTCAACGGGCGCTAATGTCTATGTTTTAGTTGCTGCGGAGATCGGTGCTGACGCGCCTGAGCGAGCTTCAAAACGCTCTGTTGAACTCGGTCCCGAAGATAATCAAGCGGTGATAATTTTAAAGGGCGTAAAAGCAGGAGAAAGGGTTGCTGCCAATGGATCATTTAAATTGAGAGAAAATCTTCTAGTAAATGCAGTGGCGCCGGCACTTTCCCCAATTATTACTGCACCCATAGTGAAATAACCACCATGACTAATAGAACGCTACGGCAGTTTACTGATTCTGAATTTGCTGACTTGGAGATATCTAAATGGTCTGACGTTTTTGTTCATCGTCCAGTCTTGTCGATCTCTATTTGTGTCATTTTAATTTTGATGGGGCTAAAAGCTGCCACTAACCTCCCAGTATCACAATTTCCTCAAATCGAAAGTTCTTCCCTAGTGATTAGCACCCCGTATATTGGTGCGGGAGCGGACGTGGTACAAGGGTTTGTTACAGATCCTATCGAACGAGCTGCTTCCACGGTCCCCGGAATTGATTACATTGACTCTGTCACCACAGCTGGGTTTAGCCAGGTCAACGTGTGGCTAAACCTTAATGAAAATAGTACCAACGCTTTAGCTGAGCTTTCAACTAGATTAGATCAAATTCGTTTTGAATTACCTGCAGGTGCCGAAGATCCGGCGGTCGAGGTGTCTAGGGCCGATCGACCTAACGCAGGTTTTTACCTTGACGTAGAGTTTCAAGGCATTAGCAGGGCTGATGCAACAGACTATCTGAGTCGCCGAGTAACCTCAATTTTGGCGGCTATTCCCGGTGTTCAAAGGGTGGGTTTACCTGGTGGGCGGTTGCCCGCTATGCGAGTTTGGTTAGAGCCAGAAAAAATGGAAGCGTTTAACCTAAGTTCAACTCAGGTCGAATTAGCATTGCGAACCAACAATGTCATCGCCACCATAGGGCGCACAGAGAATTCAGTTCAGCGTATTGATTTACTGGCAAATACTGGACTTCAAACGGTTAGCGATTTTCAGCGCTTGGTTATAAAGGAAGATAAGGGTGTTCAGGTTCGCCTTGGGGATATTGCACAAATCGCTTTGGGTGAAGAAGAAAGTAACACCGATGCCCGTATCAACCAGCGACAAACTATATTTATTGCTTTATGGCCGCTGCCTGGAGCCAATGAAATAGATATTGCTGATCGGTTATATGTGGCCCTTGACGAGATAAATTCTACTCTACCGCAGGGTATGAATATCAAAGTGGGTTACGATATTACAACCTACATGCGTGATGCCCTAAAGGAGATTTTTATCACGCTCATTGAGACTGTTCTACTGGTTGGTATTGTGGTGGTTGCTTTTATGGGCTCTTTTCGAACCGCGCTGGTTCCTTTGGTAACTATTCCAATCTCGTTATTGGGTGCCATTGCTGCAATGTCGTTAATGGGATTCTCTCTAAATCTTTTGACCGTCTTAGCCGTCGTTCTTTCAGTGGGTTTGGTGGTGGATGATGCGATTGTTGTCGTAGAAAATGTTGGCCGCTTCATGCGGCAAGGAATGAGCAGAACAGAAGCAGCTCTGAAAAGCTCTCGACAGCTGTTATCACCGATAATAGGGATGACACTTACGCTTGCAGTGGTTTATGCACCAATTGGGTTTCTGTCAGGTTTAACTGGCGTACTTTTTAAAGAGTTTGCTTTTACACTTGCAATAGCAGTGCTTATTTCAGGTGTCGTGGCGATCACACTGTCGCCTATTATGAGCGCCTATGTATGCCCTGAGGGTGGTAAAGAGGGCCGTTACACTCAATGGGTTAACGGACGATTTGTTGCTCTGCAATATCACTACAGAAAAGTTCTTGATACAACCCTGGCTAGTAATGCTCAGGTTGCTGTGCTAGCGTTATTTTTCACTCTGTTGATAGTCCCATTTTTTATCCTCTCAAAGCAGGAGCTTGCACCTACCGAAGATCAGGGTTCGATATCAGTTATTACTAGGGGTCCAGCTGAGGCTTCTCTGGAGTATACAACCCGTTATATGAAGCATGTTGTTGATGCGATGGGTTCTCTCCCAGCAACCACCGACATGTGGCAAATTGTTATGCCAGCCAGTAGTTTTGGTGGGCAAAACTTCGTTGAATATAGCAAGCGTGATGTCACCGTTCACGACCTTCGCTGGGAAACTTTTGAGAAGTTATCTGCAGTTACGGGGGTGAAAAGTCTTCCTATACTCAGCCCGGCGCTGCCTACAGCTGGTAATTTTGATATTGAGTTGGTCGTTCAGTCTACCGACAGTGCTAAAGATGCTCTGCCTTATGCTGAGGCTATGGTAGCGGCGGCATACGCTAGTGGTCTATTTTTATTTGCAGATACAGATTTACGTATCGACTTGCCACAAGCAAAATTTGATATTGATCGTGAAAAAGTGGCTGATCTAGGAATGAATTTAAATGATATTAGTCGCGAAGTGAGTCTTCTAGTATCCGGTAATTACGTCAATCGGTTTGACTACAATGGCAAGGCATATCAGGTGATCCCCATGGTGAGTCAGGAATTACGCTCTGATCCAGACATGCTGATGCAGATCAAGATTCGCACCCCAGCAGGAGATCTTATCCCTCTTTCTGCAATCGCGAGTCTAACGCGGACCGCAGCACCTCGTTTTTTGGGAAAATTTGAACAAAAAAATTCGTTTCGAGTTTTTGGCGGTGTGATTCCTGGAGTCACCCGAGAACAAGCCTTAGGTGCGCTTGAGGTGGCCGCTAAAGAATTGTTGCCGGTACACTACACCCTGGACTACGCCGGGGAATCGCGGCAAATGCGCGCTGAGGGCAACACTCTGGCTGGTGTTTTAGGGATTGCAATGATCATTGTGTTTTTTGTACTCGCTGTCCAGTTCAACAGTTTTCGTGACCCACTCATCGTTATTGTAGGGTCTGTGCCCTTAGCTTTCGCAGGGGCTTTGTTATTCACATTTTTAGACTTAACAAGCATTAATATCTATTCACAGGTTGGGTTTATTACGCTGGCAGGCTTGATTTCTAAAAATGCGATTCTAATTGTCGAATTTGCCAATCAGATGCAAGTCAGTGGACTTGACAAGTTAGAGGCAATTAAGCAGGGTGCCGCCACTCGTTTGCGTCCAGTATTGATGACCACTGGTGCCACTGTATTAGGTCACTTTCCTCTAGTTCTAGTGGATGGCTCCGGCGCTGAGGCGCGCAACAGTATAGGAATTATTTTGGTGGCTGGTATGCTCGTAGGCACCCTGTTTACTTTGTTCGTGTTGCCAACCGTGTATCTGTGGTTGTCATCTGACCATCATGACAAAGAAAAGTCGTCTACCTTAACTGCCGATACTCGGATAGCAGAAACCAGGAGCTTTAATTAGATTAAAGTCAGGGGTTTTTTTCGGTAGTCTTTGCCTAAAAACTATGGATAAGTCGATCCAAATAATGCTGTGTCAAAAGTAGGCTGATGATTTTTAGAGAACACTAAGGAGTTGCGTGTTGGTTGTAGTAAAAGATAGCTATAAAAACCAGACCAGAAAAAAGCCGCATTTCTTTTTCTTAATGGATAAACAGGAATGCGCTGTCATCATCATTGGCTAAGGCGATAGTCTTTACGTCTTTACGTCTTTACGTCTTTACGTCTTTACGTCTT
>JAQWYJ010000070.1 GCA_029254005.1 Porticoccaceae bacterium
CTGATGCTTTTTACACCTCAGGCCATATGATGGACGATGGAATGATCGATCCTCGCAACATGCGTAAAACACTGGGTATGCTGCTCGAGACAGTAAAAGAAGGCCGTTGTCGAAAGTTACGCCCAAACAGTTTTGGTGTTGCACGTATTTAACTTATTTGTGGAGGTCACCCAATGAGTGATTTAGGTAAAACAGAATTGCCGACAACGACATATTTGCTAGTCGAACGGCAGAGGTCAGTGTTGAATGTTTGGTTTAACCGGCCAGAGGCAAAAAATGCATTGAATACGCAAATGACTGAAGAACTTGTGGAGGTTCTTTCTTTGGTTAGAGATGATCGCAGTATCAGGACAATTGTGTTGCGCGGTAAAGGTGGTATTTTCTGTGCTGGTGGCGATATCAAGGGCTTCAAGTCTGAGATGCAGGCTATCGATAGCACTGAAGTCGCAAAGAGTAATCGCTCCTTTGGAGATGTCATGATGATGCTTAATGAGCAACCTCAGGTAGTTATTATTCTTGTAGAGGGAGCAGCTATTGGTGGTGGACTAGGTTTGGCTTGTGTTGCTGATATTACCTTAGTCACTGAAGACGCACGATTCAGGCTCAGCGAGACCAGCCTTGGTATTCCTCCTGCTCAGATAGCGCCTTTTGTTTGTGAACGAGTGGGGCTGATGCAAGCACGCCGACTGATGTTGACTGGGGCGAAATTTAAAGGTCAGGAAGCCGTTACCTTGGGGATTGCCCATGACGTGGCTAAAGACACAGAAGCCCTGGAGGCAAAGTGTAGAGCTATTTTGCAACAAATCAATGTCTGCGCCCCAAGTGCTAATGCTGTGACCAAAGGGATTCTCTTTGAAGCTCTGCGCCGACCACGATCAGAGGCCTTGGATTTTGCTGCTCAGGGTTTTGCCCAATGCATGCTCAGCTCTGAAGGCAGGGAAGGCGTTGCCGCTTTTATTGAAAAACGCAAGGCCTACTGGAATGAAGATTTACGCTAAAAAAATGAAAATAAAGCTCGTAATAAAGATTAATAAACAATGATTTAGAGAATTATACTTATGAAATACTTTAATAGTATTCTGGTTGCTAACCGCGGTGAAATAGCCTGCCGTGTCATTCGTACAGCCAAGCAACTTGGTTACCGTACCATCGCTGTATATTCAGATGCTGATGCTGGAGCGCCCCATGTCCATCTGGCTGATGACGCGGTGCGTATTGGTCCGGGGCCAGTTGGCGAGTCTTATCTTAATCCAAACCTTATTTTACAAGCAGCGACTGCTAGCGGCGCTGAGTCAATTCATCCAGGTTATGGATTTTTAAGTGAGAACGCAGCCTTTGCTGGCGCGGTCGAAAATGCAGGCTTAGTATTTATTGGCCCAACGCGTGAGGCGATAGATGTAATGGGTAATAAAGCTGAATCTAAGCGCCGTATGATTGAGGCTGGTGTGCCCTGCGTGCCCGGGTATGAGGGCCATGATCAGTCTGATAAAGTACTGTTGGCTGAGGGGTCAAAAATTGACTTGCCGTTAATGGTGAAAGCCGCTGCCGGAGGTGGCGGTCGTGGTATGCGATTAGTCCATGATCGAGCTGAACTAGGCAATGCAATTAAATTGGCACGTGCTGAAGCTGAAGGAGCCTTCGGTTCGGGAGAGCTGATTTTAGAGAAAGCTATTATTAAACCGCGGCATGTTGAGATACAGATATTTGCTGACACCTTAGGTAATATAGTTCATCTAGGCGAGCGAGACTGCTCTGTACAGCGCCGTCACCAAAAAGTGGTTGAGGAAGCACCTTGCCCAATAATGACCTCGGCACTTCGAGAAAAAATGGGTAAATCGGCAATAGCAGCTGCCCAAAGTGTTAATTATCGAGGAGCTGGTACTGTAGAGTTTCTTTTGGATGAAAGTGGTTCCTTCTATTTTCTTGAAATGAATACACGTTTACAAGTTGAGCATCCGGTGACCGAGCTTATTACCGGACTCGATCTTGTTGCACTACAGATTAGTGTTGCTCAGGGGCACTCCTTAGGATTAAGTCAAGCGGATGTCTGCTTAGAAGGTCACGCCATTGAAGTTCGTCTGTACACCGAGGATCCCAGTCAGGACTTTTTACCTGCTTCAGGCCCAGTTGATTTGTGGTCCCCTGCCTCTGGGGTCGGTGTGCGTATCGATGATGGTATAATTTCTGGGCAGTCGATCTCACCGTTTTATGATCCGATGGTAGCCAAGGTTATTGGCTATGGTCCTACGCGTGAAACAGCTCGTTTAAGACTTATTGATGCACTTAGAGAAACTGTGCTTTTTGGCACTCCAAACAATAAGGATTTTTTGCTTAAGTGCCTAGAGAACCCTCGGTTTATAGCGGGCACTGCTACGACCGCATTTATCGAAGAGGAATTTTCAAGTCAGGACTTAGCTATTTATATTCCAACTTTTACTGACAGTGCTATAGCGGCAGTAATAGAGCTTTATTTAGAGACTCAGATGCATTTTGATAGCAGTTTATTGGTCAGCCATGAGCTGAAGAATTGGACTATTGCAAGTGCTATGGTATCGCGTAAGCGATACCAATTTGCTGAGATTATTTATGATCTTGCAATTTCTCCTAAAGATTGTTCTGTGAACATCTATGAGGTAACAGATATCGCCAGTGGACAAATCATCACCATTAAAGTGGACTCTATATCTGTGAATTCATCGGTATTAAACGTGGATGGACTGAAACGCGTGGTCCAGTTCAAATGGCTGCAGCAGGGGCAGTTGCATTGCTCTGTTGGAGGACGCAGTGCTTTTTTTAAAGACCAGATAATCCTCGATGGAGCAGCTGTTGATATTGGCGGTGGTGGCCGAGTTTTAGCACCTATGCATGGCCTATTACTGGATGTCTTAGTTCAATCAGGTGATCAGGTTATAAAGGGTCAAACCTTAGCCGTGCTTGAGGCTATGAAAATGCATTATGAGATCCAGGCTGAAATAGATGGCACTGTGGGTGAAGTGACCGCTGTGCGTGGAAAGCAGGTTGCTACTGATGATGTACTTTTAGAGATTAATGAAAATGAATGATAAGGTGAGGCACGTAGATGCTTAATCCAAATTAGCTGTTACCCAAAGAGTGGTATATTGCTAGGGAAGATGGAACATTGAAAACAATTATTATAAATCAAGGACATCTATGGCCTTAAAACTTTGGCATTGCGCCGGATCAAGATCCATCAGACCGCTTTGGACTATGGAAGAAATGAACCTTGACTACGAGCTTGAGGTTATGCAGTTTCCACCGCGGTTTGTTCACAGCGGTTATACTGACATTAATCCCATAGGCACAGTCCCTTTTTTTATCGATGATACACCGGGCGACATCGATGTTGTGCAGATGACAGAGTCTGCGGGTATCAGTCAGTATCTGGTTGACCGCTACGGACCAACTAATTTAGCGGTGAGAGTAACTGAAGCTGGTTACGGTGAATATCTAAATTGGCTGCATCGAAGTGACGCTACCCTGACTTTCCCGCAAACACTAGTGTTGCGTTACACTCATTTAGAGCCAGAGGCAAAACGACAGCCTGCAGTTGCAGAGGACTACACTAAGTGGTTCTTTTCGCGGCTGCGCTCAGTAGAGCTGGCGACCGAAAAGCATCAATTTCTTGTGGCAGATCGCTTTACCGTTGCTGATATTGCGGTTGGTTTTGCGCTCTATCTTGCCGAATCTTTGGGCTTAGCAGAGAGTTTTAAGCCCAATACCAGAGCCTACTATGAACGTTTAAAATCGCGTCCGGCCTTTAAAAAAGCTACCTCACTTTAGTCGCGTAGTAGTGCAAGAGACCTAAAATAATAAAAATAGGTAACCTTATGAAACAGCATGCTGTATATCCAAATTTATTCTCACCCTTAGACCTTGGTTTTACGTCAATAAAGAACCGAGTTTTGATGGGCTCTATGCATACTGGCTTGGAAGAAGCTAATGATGGTTTTCCACGGCTGGCAGAATACTTCGCAGAGCGAGCTAGAGGTGGTGTAGGTATGATGATTACCGGTGGCATTTCGCCTAACATGGAAGGAGGTTTTGGGGCAAAATTATCAACCCCAGAAGAGGCAAAAGACCATCGTTTGGTGACGTCTGCGGTGCATGCAGTTGATCCAGATATAAAAATTTGTATGCAAATACTGCATGCCGGTCCCTTAGCCGGGACTCCATCCTGTGTGGCGCCCTCAGCAATTCCGTCTAGGATTGCTCGGATGGTGCCTAATGAGCTGGACGAGGCAGGAGTAGAAAAGCAAATTGATGACCATGTGCAGTGCACGAAGATGGCTCAACTCGCAGGTTATGATGGAGTTGAGATCATAGGGTCTGCAGGCTATTTACTGAGTACTTTTTTAGTAGAAAAAACTAATCAGCGTGATGACCAGTGGGGCGGTAGTTACCAGAATCGCATGCGCTTTCCTCTTGAAATTATGCGCCGGTGCCGAGCTGAAGTGGGACAAAACTTTATCCTTATTTTCCGTATTGCGGCTATGGACATGCTTCAAGGTGGCATGTCCTGGGATGAAGTGGTTTTACTAGCAAAAGAGATGGAAAAAGCTGGTGCAACCATTATCAGCACCCATTTCACCTGGCACGAGTCTACCGTACCAACTATAGCTACGATGGTTCCAAGGGCTGCGTTTGCTGGGGTTACTGGTCGATTGCGTAAAGAGTTAAAGATTCCTACCATCACAAGTAATCGCATCAATATGCCTGATGTTGCTGAGCAGGTTTTAGTTGATGGTCATGCAGATATCGTCTCTATGGCGCGTCCGATGTTGGCTGATGCTGATTTGGTCAACAAAGCATTTGAAGGGAGAGAAGATGAAATTAACACCTGCATCGCCTGCAATCAGGCCTGTTTAGACCATACCTTTGGTGGCAAGTCAGTCAGTTGCTTGGTTAATCCGAGAGCTGCCCACGAAACCTTATTGAATTATTTGCCCACTCCTGCTGCGAAAAACATTGCAGTTGTTGGTGCCGGACCTGCCGGTATGTCCTATGCCACCGTGGCCGCTGAACGAGGCCATCGCGTGACCCTATTTGATGCGGTAAATGAGATTGGTGGCCAGTTTAATTTGGCCAAACAGGTACCGGGCAAGGAAGAGTTTTATGAAACTCTGCGTTATTACAAGCGTATGCTGGAAATACATAATGTCGATGTTCGTCTGAACACTACAGTGTCCTCAGAGCAACTCAAGCAGGAGAACTTTGATCATGTCGTAGTGGCTACAGGTATCACGCCGCGCACGCCAGAGATAGAAGGTATCGATCATCCCAGTGTGGTAAGTTATATCGACGCAATTCGTGGTAACTGTGAAGTGGGCAAGCGTGTAGCCGTTATGGGGGCCGGCGGCATTGGCTTTGATGTTTCAGAGCTTATTATGCACAGCGGGGTGTCAGGCGCGTTGGATAGAGACGTATTCGCTAAAGAGTGGGGCATAGACTTTGAAAATCATCCTCGCGGCGGTGTCACAGGCGTTAAGCCTGTCGTTACAAAAGCTGATCGCGAGGTTTACTTACTGCAGCGAAAATCTAGTCCGGTTGGCCGTGGCTTAGGTAAAACGACCGGTTGGACTCACCGTATTTCGCTAGCTCAGCGTGGCGTTAAAATGTTAAATGGCCTTGAGTACCATAAAATTGATGATCAAGGTTTACACATTAGCGTGGACGGCATGCCATCAGTGCTCGAGGTTGACACTGTGATTATTTGCGCTGGACAGGTGCCAAAACGTGCACTGTTTGATGAAATCACCGCATTGGGCATGTCGGCAACGCTCGTTGGTGGTGCTTTTAAAGCTTCAGAATTAGACGCCAAGGCGGCTATTAGTCAGGCTAGTTACTTAGCAGCTGAGATTTAAATTTGCTCGCTATTTCTGTGTAATAGTAATTTTAGCGGCTGCTGTAGTGATCTGAGCTTTATTTATATCAAGACATTCTACTGGCCGATTTCGTTGTTGGGTGCAGTTAAGGTGCGCGCGCAGCCTTTCTACTGAGGTTGCATTGAGAGGTCACTCTGTAGGTTATTTCAATTTTATCGCAGAACATGACCGGTGGGACGCTTTTAAACTCACTGCCATCTATTGACGCGTTCAGTGCCATATCCTAAAGTTGGAGAAAGTTTGTTACACCCATGGCCATGTTCTGAATGGCAATCACAAGAAAGGAGCTAAGAAAGTGGATATTAAGTTTTCAGCTGAGGACATTGCATTTCGTGATGAGGTTAGAGCGTTTTTTACCGCAGAGTATCAGGGCGGTGCATCAACGCGCTTGAGCGATAACGTAGAAACTGACTACAAAAGTGGTATCGTGGCCTGGCAGAAAAAACTGCATGCCAAAGGCTGGATCGCTCCAGGTTGGCCAACAGAGTACGGCGGCACCGGGTGGACTAGCACTCAAAAATTTATCTATGAAACCGAGCGTGGCTTGGCAGGTATCCCTGATGTAGTGCCCTTTGGTTTAAAGATGGTAGCGCCGGTTATTTATACCTTTGGCACCGAAGAGCAAAAAGCGCGTTTTTTACCGCGTATACTAAGCAGTGATGATTGGTGGTGTCAGGGTTACTCAGAACCGGGGGCTGGCTCAGACTTGGCCGCACTAACCACTTCTGCAGATTATGCGGGTGACAATTACATTGTTAATGGCCGCAAGATCTGGACTACCTTTGCGCAATACGCCGACTGGATTTTCTGCTTGGTAAGAACCTCCAAGGGTATTCGTCGCCAAGAGGGGATCAGCTTTTTGTTGATCGATATGAATACGCCAGGAATTACCGTCAAGCCAATTGTCACTATCGACGGTAAACACAGCTTAAACGAGGTTTTGTTTGAAGATGTTGCCGTTCCTACCGAAAATCTGATTGGTGAGCAGGATAAGGGATGGACCTATGCCAAAGCATTGTTAGCCCATGAACGCACAGGCATGGCTGAAGTTGCCGATTCTAAGCGTATGTTAGATGGCCTTAAACAGCGCGCAACTGCCGAAGTGAATGGCGGTAAACCAATGATCGAAGATCCAGTTTTTCAAATGCGTATGTCAGACATCGAAATGGAACTTATGGCGCTAGAATATACCGAACTAAGGGTATTTGCCTCTATGGCATCTGGCGGTATGCCCGGGCCTGAGTCATCACTTTTAAAGATAAAGGGTACGGAGATTAGCCAGGCAATTCACGAGTTACAGCTACAATTAGCTGCCAACTACGGCGGTGCTTTACCAAGTGGGTTGAGTAATGATGAGTTAGGTCATGATTTTGCTGCTGAGGCCCGTGGCAAATACATGTACGGTAGAGCAGCGACCATTTATGGCGGCTCTAACGAAGTACAGCGCAATGTTATTGCTAAAGCCGTTCTCGGCCTATAATACGGCTGTTTTGGCCTTACAAAGATTTCAGGAGTTTACAGATGAATTTTGAGTTTTCCGAAGAACAAACCATGATAAAAGATAGCGTCTCTCGTTTTGTTCGTGAGCAATATGACTTTGATACACGTCGCGGGATTATTGAATCAGATGATGGAATAAGTCGCGAATTTTGGTCGATGTTTGCAGAACTTGGCTGGCTGTCGGTGCCCTTTGCCGAGGAATACGGTGGTTTTGGTGGTAATGTAGAAGATATCGCAGCGGTGATGGAAGAAATGGGCAAAGGTATCGTAGTGGAGCCCTATGCGTCTACAGTGGTGGTGTTTGGCGGACTGTTGTCAGCTTCCACCAACGCTGCACTAAAGGAGCAGGTCATCCCAAGTATTATTGAGGGCGCATGCCTAGGATCTTTTGCCTATATGGAACCACAGTCGCGCTATGAAATGAGTGATGTATCAACCACAGCAACTGCAAGCGGAGAGGGCTACACGCTCAATGGTGTCAAAACAGTGGTTGCCAATGGTGGAACTGCAAATAAGTTTATAGTCAGCGCCCGCACCAGCGGTAGTCAGTATGACCACAGTGGTGTCAGTCTGTTTATCGTTGATGCAACAGCGCCTGGTGTAGATGTCAAAGCTTACAAAATGATGGATGGGCAGAGTGCAGCGACGCTGACGCTAAGTGATGTTGCAGTTGATCAGAGTCAGTTGCTTAATGCCGTTGGTGAAGGTATGGATCTTATTGAGCAGGTAATGCCGCAGATTTTAATTGGTCTGTCTGCAGAAGCATTAGGAATTATGGCGACACTTAATACGTTGACTGTAGACTACTCGAAGACCCGGCAGCAATTTGGATCACCTATTGGTTCCTTTCAAGTGCTACAGCATCGTATGGTCGACACCTTTATGGCTTGTGAGCAAACAAAGTCGATGCTCTATCGCGGACTTTGCGAATCAAAAAGTGTTGAACAGGGAGAAGTTGACGCGTTAGCGCTATCGAAAACAGTTCATGCCCTTAAGGCTACTGTGGCCCGCTATGGTAAGACTATTGGTGAAGAAGCTATCCAGCTTCATGGTGGCATTGGTATGACGGATGAGCTTAATATAGGTCACTATGTTAAGCGTCTGATGATGATCAATACTACCTTTGGTGATGGGGACTTCCATCAGAAGCGCTTTAACCAGCTAAGTTATTCGGCCTAGGGTTAACAATGACGAGCGCTGTGTCGCTGCTTATTACGTTTATCGTTTTAACTATTTTTTTTAGCTGCCTGTGGTTTCAGCGAGATGTCAATTCAAAGTATGACCTTCCCCTTGGGAAGGTCTTTTATCCTGCGTTAGATTCTAAAACTCGTATTGATAATGCCAGAGCTTTAAAAAAGATTTATCAGCAAATTTCTAGTGCCTCAACGTCCCGGGAATCAAGCCCAGTAAAGACTCGCATAGATCATCTGCGGGAGTTTATGGATGGGCTAAGAGCCCATGTACCGATTATCAGTTCTGTAGACTCAGTTGATGCGGGCGGCGTACCTTCTGAATGGGTTGTTGCGCCTAATGCAGATTCTAGTAGGCGATTGCTATATATTCACGGCGGGGGCTTTATGGCTGGCAGTCCTGTAAGCCACAGAGTGATTACCAGCAAGCTATCAGAGGTCACACGTTGTGCTGTGCTAGCAATCGATTATCGATTATCGCCGGAGCATAAACGCAATGCCTGCATAGACGACTGTCGTACTGCTTATGACTGGCTATTAGACAATGGACCATGCGAATCTTCAGTTGCAAGCTCGGTTTATGTCGCCGGTGACTCGGCCGGGGGTAATCTCACTTTATCATTATTAGCATGGGTGCGAGACACTAAGCGTCGTGCGCCTAATGCCGCAGTAGCTTTATCTCCGGTGACTGACATGCGTATGGTCAACCCCAGCGTTAAATTTAATGTTGACACTGATATTATGCTAAAACCGTTAGCCAAAAAGCTGATCAAAGTGCCTCGCTGGTTACTGATAATTATGGGTCGGTTTATGGTTCCTTATGATGCTACTGATCCTTCTATATCGCCACTACTGGGAAGATTACATGATTTGGCGCCGCTTCTTATTCAGGTCAGTGATAGCGAGATCTTGTTAGATGATGGCCGTCGCTATGCCAATAAAGCACGAGCTGCCGGCTCACGTGTAACCTTGCAAATATGGTCGGGCATGCCCCATGTGTGGCAGTTTTTTTACCCAGATTTGTCGGCAGCAGAACATGCGTTTAATGAGATTGATCGTTTTATTTCGTTACATTAGCTGATTAACTAGATAGTTCAGATATTTTATATAGAGTATAAATTAGAAGGCAAAGCCTATGTTAAAAGTTCATTTTGTTGCTGGATCACGAGCTGGACGAGTGGTTTGGTTGCTTGAGGAGTTAGGGCTGGACTATGACGTAAATATAATGCCATTCACTAAAGATGGTTTAAAATCTAGTGAACATAGAGCAAGGCACGCGCTTGGCAGAGTGCCAGTTTTGGAAGATGGTGATGTCTCCATCTTTGAATCTGGCGCAATCATTGACTATATTCTTGAGCGTCACAAGAATGGTGGCCTTAAGCCAGTCCCACATGCGGATCAATTTCCCTATTATTTACAGTGGTTTCACTATTGCGAAGGTATGGTCATGCCACCAATGAATCAGATTGTTGTGCAAAAATTTTTATTGCCGCCGGATCGTCGCGATGAAAATGCGCTGCGACAGGCAGAAAATCTGTTGAGCAAATCATTGTTCCCGGTAAATCAGGCGTTGGAGGGCAAAGATTATCTCATTGGCCATTTCAGTGCTGCGGATATTATGCTCGGCCACGCCTGCTTTATGGCTAACCGCAATGGTTGCGTGAGTGATGAGATGACTCACCTAAAAGCCTACATTAATAATATTGAGTCTCGACCAGCGTTTCAAAAGGCTATTACCATGAGCTAATGTTGTTTTTGCATTGGACAATATCAGCCGATGTATTTTTCTCAAAGGAAATTGCGCGCTGAAAAAACCGTTGGCGCGTCTGCTATCTTGGTTAACTCGTCGGTGCTCAGTCCTTTGGACAATCCGACCACCTTGACGTCAGTGTTTTTGACCAAAGAGTGGATTAATCCCAAACCACCAAAGTCAGTGAGTTGGCGTCTAATTGGACAATGTTCTCCCATCCAAAATAGGCCGGCTCGCAATTTCTCCTGAGCTAATAAACTCTCCAGCAAGATATGCAGTTTGTGTTCATAGCCAGGTTTTAAAAAGATGCTATCAAAGCCTAAAAATTCGAAGTTTGTTGGATCAATAAGGGTTTTTAAAAATGGTATTTTAGGAATTATTTTCAGTAAAAAGTTTCTCCAGCGTCCTTTCATATGGGTAATGGCCCATTGCCCCCTTTGGTACTGGCAGCCAGCCACTACCTCACCATTTTCACAAATCACATAGTAGTTATTATCAGCAAAAAGACCATCGAAGTTAACCAATCCATGTTGGCTGTAGAGTTGTTTAAGTAACCGCAGTATGTTGTCTTGATCCGCTGAGTCGGTGAGATGGTGTATTTCCCGACTTATCTTGGGTGCCACTCGACTAAACCCAAGGCTTTTGATGGTTCCCAAGGGTTTAAAATTCATACTCTCGGCAATGTGATGCATGACCTTGTTGTGCTTTTCAATACATCCATAAAAAATAGTTTTACTTCTTGTATCCGCGAGCAGTATCTGAATTAATTTGGCGCTTAGCTGCTTTACAATACCCGTGCCTCGAACACTGTCTGCGGCAGCGAAGTAACGAAAATATTCTAGGTTATACCGTTGGCCATTTACGTTGACTTGAGAGCGAGTACTGACCATTGAGGCTATTATGACATCGTTTTTCTTCAGCGTTATTGTTTTGGGGTTGGGGAGTAATAACAGATCGCGACGGATGTTTTTGTGACGGTATATAACTCCCTTGCTGCCCCATAAAACCTTGTCTAAGAAGCGGGCAATGCTCTCAGAATGTCCACTGGTAATGGTGATAGAGAGACTACCATCATCGTATACTACCTGTTTTTGAATCATGTTTATTTTTATTATTGTTAGACTTATGAACTTGATGTCCCCAGTGGACTAGAGATCACTATACTGTTTCGACTAGGTTACAGTGTCGTGCAGTATCATATCAGCAGCCTTTTCAGCGATCATAATGGTGGGCGCATTAGTATTGCCCCCAATTAAGGTCGGCATAATTGATGCATCTACCACTCGAAGTCCCTGTATTTTGTGTACTCGTAGTCGCTCGTCTACCACCGCTTCACTGTCACTACCCATTTTGCAAGTCCCCACTGGGTGGTAGACTGTGTCCGCGGACTCTCTTATGGCCTGCTCAATGTCACGATCATTATTGATGTCAACAGGGCGCTTACAGTGGTCTTTAGTGTATTTTTGTAACGGTGTAGTATTCAGAATCGCCATCATCTTTTTGTAGCCTTGAACCAACACCTTAATGTCATCTGGGTGGCTAAAGAATTTGGGGTCTATTAGTGGATCATCTACAGGATCAGCCGACTGCAGTGTGACAGTGCCGGTAGATTTTGGCCGTAATAAGCACACATGACAACTTAGCCCATGTCCCCATAGCTGTGTTCGCCCATGATCAACCACCATGGCAGGTGCAAAATGCAGTTGTACATCGGGTGCTTCCAACTCATCTCTCGTTTTTATGAAGCCACCGGCCTCAGCAACCGTAGAAGTAAACAAACCGGTCTTTTTAAAGATGTATTTAATAAGTTCCATTGGATATTTGAAAAAAATTGACCGAAGAGACAAGCCGATAAGCTCTAATGAGTTATATCGATGCACCGATAAGTAGTCAATATGATCTTGTAAATTTTTACCTACCCCTGGCAAGTCAATTAAATGTGTAATGTCGTGCTTGATTATTTCTTCTCTGGGGCCAATACCTGATCGTAACAGAATTTGTGGCGACCCAAAGGCGCCAGCGGATAAGATAACTTCTTTGTTGGCAGTAAAATCAACGGTTTGCTGCGTCTTAGTAATGCACTGTACACCTACTGCGGTGTTACCATTTAGCAGCAATTTATTGAC
Organism: Porticoccaceae bacterium; assembly: GCA_029254005.1. GTDB lineage: Bacteria > Pseudomonadota > Gammaproteobacteria > Pseudomonadales > Porticoccaceae > HTCC2207. Next base: position 12,470 of record JAQWYJ010000070.1, read on the forward strand.
CTGAGTATCAGTCATGATTGTTAAATTAGGACGTCCCATAGCAGGAACCAGATAAGCTTTTGCAGCGCTGCAACGTTTACCGTCTTTTTGTGTAGTTTGATAGTAGCCGATACCTTCTTGCTCGGCACCATTGAAATCATCGTTATAGGAATAAATCTTAGCACCGGCTTCAACAAAGGCATCAGTAGGTTTATTACTGTGTCTTATTTTGCACACATTCAGTGGACCATTTTGGCCGTGAAACTCATTGTTAATTACTTCGTTGTGCTCAGCTTTTTTGAAGTAGGGCAGTATTTCGTTATAAGACCAACCGTTATTGCCAAGATCTGACCAACGGTCATAGTCACAACGATGGCCTCTCACATATAACATGGCGTTAATGGAACTCGATCCACCTAAAGTCCTCCCTCTTGGCTGAAAGCCTCTACGGTGCTCTGTGACATCCGCATGAACTTTGTGAACGCCGCCAGCGGAATCAACCACGGCAGTAGCGGGGGATTCAACAGCTACCTTATCAAAGCCTTTTTGCGGTTCAGTTTTATAGTTCCAACTAAGGTTGGTTTTATCGCCAAAAAACGCGAATCCTAGGGGCATATGAATGCGCGGATCAGTATCTTTAGACCCCGCCTCGATCAGACAGACGTGGTTGTTCGGATTGGCGCTTAACCTATTTGCAAGCACGCATCCTGCCGATCCAGCTCCGAGAATTATAAAATCAAAATTTGTTTTCATGAAAGCGTCCTATTAATTATGACTTGTGCTTTTTAGTGTTTTTAAATGTCTGCGTTGCATTGGATTTTTATCATCGTATACTAAAATAGGAACTATGATAATCCTATATTAATGAGTTTAGATTTTATAACTTTACATAGAATTACCTTATCTAGTGTTACTTCACTTGTTTTTTATCGACAAATAATCTTCACCGAGATGAGAATTTACAGGGGAGCTTCTCATAGAAATACTGCTATATACCTGTATTGTTTTGACTCTCATTAATGTTTTTTTGATGATTTATATTGGCACATTGCATTTATGTCCTACCGATGGGGTTAACAAAACGAATAGTCGCCCCAGATCTTTTAACTCCAAAGTCAACAATCAAACTTGTGCAGGTATTACTGTGACTCTGACATCTTTGTTAATGTGTTTTAGTTGGGGGTTTTATTTTTATAATCTTATTTTGTAGATTAGTAAATCAATGGGTTCTCTGTGTTAAACCGGTTTAAATTACAGGGTATGGAAAATCAGATGGGCGGCCAATACTTTAGGAAGGAAGTGATCATGCTCCTACCTTAGGGCTGAACAGTCAGTGGAATAACTTGCTTTACCAATTGACTAGAAAGTAGCTCTCTTAATGCCAATGCTAGCTTCATTAATCGCGAGCAGGGTAAGAGACGCCGCTTGTCTTTTCTCATCCCCACCCGACTGTATCTTAGATACTCAAATCATTTAAATTGTAATTTTTTAATGAGGCGAACACAGTATCATTCCAAACAGGTTGCTCGTTAGTCTCTATGTCAGGAGCGTATTCATAGGATGTTTCTTCCGGAAAACGTTGTTTTCTGGCTTCTATTGCTATGCCTATCAACCGCGCACGTTCTTTGATGAACGCCTCATCAAAGGTGACGGCCTCTGCATGAATTCCTGCACCATGAATATTTAGCACAGAGGAGTGGCGGTGGAACCCAAAGTTGACGGTAACTCGAGTTTCAAATCCGGTATTGGCAAAGGATCCATGCACGAGTTGTCGATTATTAATGACTACATCACCAGGATTACAAATAATTGGCACTGCGTCTGGTAAACGCTCACTGCCGGCATCTTTTACCAATTTCACAATATCCACTCGACCTTGTTTATGAGTGCCGGGTAATACCCAAACACCATTAACTGCGGTGCTGCCATAGACCTGGCCCATGAAATTAAAGCCATGAATATTTTCATCAAAATCTGGATTATCCCAGTGAGTGTCGCCATCTTGATGCCAAGATACCGCTGCGCCTAAACCGGCATCTTTAATAAACAGACCTTCGTGAAAAGGTACAAAGTCTGGGCCATTCACTGCCTCTGCCATTTTTAATAAACCGGGGTGAGCATAGGTTACTACACAGGCTTTGGAGAATTGCAGTGAACCACCCAAGTAAACCGGTGTTGCCTGAGGAGCGCCGGTGTCTGGTTTCGGTTCAAACAATTTAACCTGATGCCGACCATTGGCTATTGCAGTGCCACCCAAGGGGTCAGATAGCGGTTTAGCCCACTGTAGTGTAAAGCCAGTAGTGTCAGCACCTAGAGCAGGGCGACCTTTGGCATCAGTGGTAGCACCCATCTCTGTGGGGAAATTATCGCGCATCGCTTCAAGATCATTTTTAAGATCATTGGTTTCTTCAGCACTAAGTAAGTCTTCGAAGATATAGAACCCATAAGTAGCGTAGTCTGCTAAGATGTCGCTGTGTATGTTACCGTTTTTGTCAAACCGTAAAGGTCCTCGATTAGGTAACGCCATTGCGCGTTTTTGTCCGTCTAATATATAGCGCCTAACGGCAGCCGCATCATCCCCATAATAGGCGGCGCAGGCTTCAATAGATCTGGATATGTCTTGCATAAAGATGTTGCCTCGCTGTTTTACATGTTTTTATTCTGCCGACTTTTTTTGAGAGTATATGGGCCCGCAAAGTTGGTTAGGGGTTGTATTTAACAGTTTTGAGTATATGGCCAATAAAATCAGAGTTCAAATAAAAAGCTACAGATCTTTTATGGTTTTGATAGGATCTTTACTCAGCTGTTATCTCAAGTATTAGCGGGAGTCAGCAGAATTGCGGCCAAGTTTGCTCAGATTGGCATTATGCGTATCGCGACTGACGCTGTATTTTGAAATAAATACAATCATTAACATCCACACAGTCACCACCGCCGGCATATAGTATGCGCCAAGACGGAACAGAGCATCGCTTGGTACTTCTCCAGGCGCAACCCCAGCGGGGAATTGCGCCATGGTGAGGATGGTTGTGGCCATGAGTACACCAAAACCTTGGACAAACTTCTTGATGAACGTCATGGAGGCGAAGAAAACCCCCTCAGAGCGACGTCCGGTTTGTACCTCGCTATCTTTCACTAAATCGGCGATCATCGACGTGGTAATGGTTTGGTAGCTAATAATCAAACTGACATCCACCACAGTGATGATAAGCATTAGTGAGAATAACTGTGGATCACCGTTTTCTGGCATCACACCGAAAAGTCTCAGCACAATAGTCACGGGCAGTATAGTAAATGTAAGCAGACCAATAATAATAGCTGCACGCTTTTTACCCAATCGGCGGGAGATGATTGGAGAGATAAGTAGGGCAATTATGGCTGAAATAATAATTGATGCGTTTAATTGCCCCACTTGTATGGTGGAAAATCCCCAAAAAAATGAGTTGATGTAAGTAAACAGTCCTGCGGCGATACCTGTACCAATAGCGCCCATCAGCGCGGCAGAGAACAGGGCAACGAATGATCGGTTGCGCAATGTCTCAAAAATCTCTCGATATACACGCTGGATAGACAG
>JAQWYJ010000076.1 GCA_029254005.1 Porticoccaceae bacterium
TGGTGGGCCCAGTAGGACTTGAACCTACGACCGATCGATTATGAGTCGAGCGCTCTAACCAACTGAGCTATGGGCCCTTTGAAAATCTACCGTTACATTTACCTTTTCTGCCCGCGGATTATAATGCGCGGGCCAAGGTAAGTCAGGTATTTATTTGCTACTCGTCAATAAAACTACGCAAATGGTCTGAACGGGTTGGATGGCGAAGTTTACGTAATGCCTTAGCCTCAATCTGCCTGATACGTTCTCTGGTAACATCAAACTGTTTGCCTACTTCTTCAAGGGTATGATCGGTATTCATATCAATACCAAAGCGCATGCGTAATACCTTTGCCTCGCGTGCAGTGAGACTGCTAAGTACACCGCGAGTAGAGTCCGTAAGGTTGTTCTTAGTCGCCTCATCTATAGGTTGTGCAATAGTTACATCTTCTATGAGATCACCAATGCTAGCATCTTCGTCTTCGCCAATAGGAGTCTCCATCGAGATTGGTTCTTTGGCAATTTTCAGTACTTTTCTGATCTTGTCTTCTGGCATTTCCATTCGCTCGGCAAGCTCTTCTGGAGAGGGCTCTCGTCCCATTTCTTGCAACATTTGCCGTGAGATTCGATTGAGCTTATTGATTGTTTCAATCATGTGCACTGGTATGCGAATAGTTCTTGCTTGGTCAGCAATAGAGCGTGTAATTGCCTGACGAATCCACCAAGTTGCGTAGGTTGAAAACTTGTAGCCACGACGGTACTCAAACTTATCTACCGCTTTCATCAAGCCAATGTTACCTTCTTGGATAAGGTCCAAAAATTGCAAACCACGGTTGGTGTACTTTTTAGCGATCGATATAACCAGTCTTAAATTGGCTTCAACCATTTCTTTTTTGGCGCGCCGCGCCATGGCTTCGCCTATAGTGAGTCGGCGGTTGATATCTTTAATTTGTATAATCGACAAACCGCTTTCAGTTTCAACTTGAGTCAACTTGCGTTGTGAGCGCAATATTTCAATCTCTTGATTGGCAATACCTTTAGAGTAATCTGCATCGGCACTGACAAGCGTGCCAGTCCATTTTAGGTTAACTTCATTGCCGGGAAAAGACTTAATAAACTCTTTACGTGGCATTTTTGCAAAGCGAATGCAGAGTTTCATAATATTGCGTTCTTCTTTACGAATTTTCTCTACTGATTTGCGAATAAGCGTTACCAGCGGGTCAAACTGCCGTGGGGTAAGCTTTAAATATTTAAACAGCTCACTCAAGTCCTGAATATTTTTCAGTGAGGCGTTGCTATCGCGGCCGTAGCGAGCAATAGACTTATCTGTTTTGAGTAGCTGAGCGCGAATTTCTTCAAATCGCTCAGTCGCTTCCTCAGGGTCTAATCCGCCTTCGTGTTCTTCCTCTTCTTCTTCGTCTTCGTCAATTTCTTCACCATTGGCGATTTTTTCAGCCTCAGCTGCTTCAGCTGCTTGCTGTTGTGCAAGGGCAGACGGAACATGTTCCATTGGGTTGAGATAACCACTGATTAAATCAGTTAATTTTTTCTCTCCCGCAACTACTAAATCCCATTCGCCAATTATAGTAGCGACATTAGCAGGCCAGTCAGAAATGGCGGACATGAGCTCGCGAGTCCCTTCTTCAATCCGTTTGGCAATCTCGATCTCACCTTCTCTGGTCAACAGTTCAACGGACCCCATTTCTCGCATATACATACGAACCGGATCTGTGGTTCTGTGTTGCTCAGATTCTACTGATGCCAGTGCAGCAGCTGCCTCTGCGGCGGCTACTTCGTCAGGAGTATTGTCTCCTGACATCATCAACAGCGTTTCGGCATCTGGCGCTGTTTCAAATACCGTGATGCCCATGTCGTTGATCATCTGAATAATGTCTTCGACCTGTTCTGGATCGGCGATGTCCTCAGGCAGATGATCATTTACCTCAGCGTAGGTAAGATAGCCCTGTTCGCGACCTTTGGCGATTAGGTCCTTGATACCTGACTGTTGCTTGTCGTTGTTTTCACTCATAAGACAATCTTGCGTAGTTAAGGGTTGAAAAATTAGCGCGCAATTATATCGAAAAAAAGCTGGTTTGTCTCAGACAAATTGCGCAATATTTTGCTTACTGCTATGACTATAGTTTAGATCACAAGTCTTTGTTTTATCTTGTTTTTTAAGTCTTCTGATTGTTTGTCTCCAGGCAGCTGCAGTCGCAACTTGTGTAATTGTTTGATTTCCCGCTCGGTCAAGGTCTTACGTTGCAGTAAGTGCAGAGCTTTGTCGACCACTGGCATCGCGTCAAACGCCGTATTAATGACATGTTTTAATGCATCGTTAAACTCTTGGTGGTCATCTCGGCCAGTGCCTACCGGTGGATGGTAAAGCTCGCTCGCAGCGAGACTTTGAAGTGTTTTGGTTTCTTCTTGATTACCATGTGTGCCCAGCCAATAAGCAAAAATATGTGATGGTTTGTAGTGAGGGTTTTTCTTGGCAACCTCTAAAACCCTCAAAAATAGGCGTGTATCCTGATGGGTAGATTGGGTGAGAAAACTTACATCCTCCACGGATTCGGCTAGGGCAGGGTGGTTTAGTAAAAGTGCGGTTATAAACTTAATGGGACTAAGCCGTATTTTAGATGCTCGTTCAGAGGTGAGTTCAGCGTAGTCATTGTCAGCAATAGCATCATTGTATTCTGGATAGTGGTAGTCATCATTACCATTAAAAGGTGCAGTGTCGGTAGTTGCTTGATGCGTGTTGATATCTTGCTCTTTGGCAATAGCGGCTCGTTGTTGGGGCGATACATGAGTAGCTACATAGTCGCGTAAATTGTCAGCTGAAATGCCTGTACGACGAGATAATTCCTCTAGCATTAACTGCCGAAAAACACCTTGGGGGATGCGGTTGATTTGTGGCGCACACACTTTGCTCAAGCGAGCTTTGCCGTCAGCGGTCGAGCTGTCTATGCCATCGCTTAGTTGTTCAAAAAGAAATTCAGATAACGGCTGAGATTGCTCCACTTTTTCTTTGAAGGCAGCGCTGCCAAGCTCTCGAATCATCGTGTCGGGATCTTCACCGTCAGGTAAAAACAAAAACTTTGCTGATACGCCATCCCGCATTTCAGGTAGGGCAATTTCTAAAGAACGAGAAGCTGCTCTGCGTCCGGCACTGTCTCCGTCAAAGCAAAAAATTAGCTCCGATGTGTAGCGAAATAGTTTTTGCAGATGGTTTTCAGTTAGTGCTGTTCCCAGGGTCGCAACCGCATTTGAAATACCAAATTGGGCCAATGCTATGACATCCATGTAGCCTTCTACCATAATAAGATAGGGAATTTCTTTTAAGGCCTGTCGCGCTTCATAAAGACCATATAACTCTCGGCCTTTATGAAATACGGGTGTTTCTGGTGAATTTAAATATTTTGGTGTGCTGTCATCAAGTACTCTACCGCCAAAGCCTATGGTCCTTCCACGTTGATCTCTGATGGGAAACATAATTCGATGGCGAAACCGATCATATTGCTTTTTTTCTTCCGGTTTGACGATAATCATTCCAGATTGATCTAAAAGTTGGTTTTTTTTCTCACTACCTCCAACGGTACTGAGCAAATTGTCCCAACCTGCAGGTGCGTAGCCTATACCGAATTGAGCAGCTATTTTGCCGCTAAGACCGCGGCCTTTTAAGTAGTCAACCGCAGTATGGGCCTCAGTGTGTTGGCGCAATTGTCGGCGGTAATAGGTGTCAGAATCACTTAAGGTTGAATATATACTATCCTTTTGCTTGACCACTTTTTGGTCAGCTACTGCTTCTCGAGGAATTTCCATTCCAGCATTTTTTGCCAGCATTTCTACGGCGGGTAGAAAGTCTAAGCGATCAAATTCCATGACAAAACCTAGGGCATTCCCACCGGCGCCACAGCCAAAGCAGTAGTAGAATTGCTTGTCTTGCGCTACGGTAAAGGAAGGACTTTTTTCTTCATGAAAAGGGCAGCAGGCTTTATAGTTTTTTCCGGCTTTTTTTAATGGCACACGTGCGTTAACTACATCAATGATATCAATGCGATCAAGTAAGTCGTCTATAAACGTTTGTGGAATTAATCCTGCCATGAACTAATCAGCGTGTTATCAGCGTTACACTCTAGTGTACCCAAATCAACGGGGATTGAAATGGTGTTTAGCGATTTAGTGCTATCTTTACTAACCCACTTACAGCGCCGCCATCTGCACGTCCTTGGATTTGCGGCTTTAAAATGGCCATAACCTTGCCCATGTCGCGCATGGATTCAGCGCCAGACTCACTTATTGCCTGTATGACCATTGCGTTGATTTCTTCATCACTTAATGCTTTGGGTAAGAATTCTTGAATGACGCTAATTTCAAAGGTTTCGATAGCGGCTAACTCATCACGCCCAGCTGCTAGGTATTGAGATACAGAATCCCGGCGCTGCTTGACCATTTTGTCAAGAACTGCCAGTAGTCTTTCATCAGAGATAACAATTCGTTCGTCGACTTCTATGCGCTTTACCTCTGCGAGCATGAGTCTTATAGCGCCAAGACGAGGTTTTTCTTTAGCTCGCATGGCCTCTTTCATAGCATTGGTTAGGTCAGTTTTCATAGACATAGGCTGTCTCCAATTGATATATTCGAAGGATTCCAGAAACACAAAAAGCGCCTCTAGGCGCTCTTTGGACTACTTACTCTAAACATCTTCAGGATGCTAGGTTAGTTTAGTATAGCCGAGTAAACTTGCGTGATTCGCGAGACACTTTTTTCTGGTTACGTTTCACTGCAGCGGCTGCCTTGCGTTTACGTACCCATGTAGGCTTCTCATAGAATTCACAGCTGCGCACTTTGGCCAGAACGCCTGCTTTTTCGCAAGAGCGTTTAAACCGACGTAACGCTACGTCAAAGGGCTCGTTTTCTTTAATACGTACACTTGGCATGTATGCTTATTCCTGTAGTCAAATTTGCTTGTCGTGGCAGTGCGTAACCAACCACCCTATCAAGGGCGCGTAGTTTATACACTTAGCGTAGTTGTTGCAAAGCTTTTTAACGCTATTTAGTACTTTTTATGAGTTCTTCAGGCAAGGATCGAATTGACAAGCCTGGCCATTTACATTTGGCTGTTTAGCTGTGCGCTAGAAAGTGCTTTACGGAGCAGGACTGTATAGGTGAAATAGACTAACTGTGGTTATAATTGCCAGATTAAATTCAGTAATTGCTTTTAGGTATTAGTTATTATGCTTGTTCTTGGTATCGAAACGTCCTGCGATGAAACGGGTGTTGCAGTTTTTGACAGTGAACGCGGATTACTGGCTCATAAACTTTATTCTCAAACAAAACTTCATGCTGAATATGGTGGAGTGGTTCCTGAACTTGCCTCTCGAGATCATGTACGTAAAATTTTACCTCTGTTGGACGAGGTTTTTAACACCGCAGGTGTTGCTAAAACTGATTTAGATGGCATTGCATACACCGCTGGGCCAGGCTTGATGGGGGCGTTAATGGTAGGGGGTGCAACGGCAACATCACTGGGGTTTGCGCTGGACATCCCAGTTTTGGGAGTACATCATATGGAGGCTCATTTATTGGCTCCCATGTTAGAGGCTCAACCGCCTTCGTTTCCATTTGTGGCATTATTGGTGTCTGGAGGCCACACTCAACTGGTGGCTGTTTCGGCGATCGGCGAGTATGAAGTTTTAGGTGAGTCTCTAGATGATGCTGCTGGAGAGGCTTTTGATAAAACAGCTAAGATGTTGGACTTAGACTACCCAGGTGGGCCTGTACTAGCAGGTCTTGCTGAACAAGGTGAGATTGAACGATTCGCGTTCCCGCGTCCAATGACAGACCGACCTGGCTTAGATTTTAGCTTTTCTGGGTTGAAGACTCATACCCGAAATTTGATTCAGCAACATCGGGGCGATGATGTATTACCTGATGAAAAAACCATTCTAGATATCTGTGCTGGGTTTCAAGAAGCGATCGTAGATACCTTGGTAATCAAGTGCCGTCGAGCAATGCTAATCACAGGAATGCAAACGCTAGTGATTGCAGGTGGAGTGTCTGCCAATATTAGGCTCCGGCATAAATTAGAGGTCGCTCTGGGGAAAGAGGGGGTCGAGGTATTTTATGCGCGACAGGAGTTTTGTACGGATAATGGTGCCATGATAGCGTACACAGGTTGTCAGAGGCTGCTCGCTGGGGAGCGCAATGCGATGTCTATAGATGCAGTTCCTCGTTGGCCAATGGATAAACTCAATCGGCCTATGGCTGCTAGCTAAAACACAGGAATGCACGTAATGGATATTGTTTACATTAGAGATCTGCGAATTGAAACTATCATTGGCATATATGATTGGGAACGAGAGGTAAAACAGACAGTGAGTCTGGATCTTGAGATGGCGCATGATATTCGCCAAGCTGCACAAACTGATGATATTCAATACGCCCTCAATTATAAGTCTATTGCTAAGCGTTTAATTGCGTTTATAGAGGAGAGTGAGTTTTTGTTGGTTGAGAGAATGGCTGAGGAAGTTGCTGGTATTGTTTGTGAGGAATTCTCAGTGCCATGGTTAAAATTGCGTGTTAGTAAGCCCGGCGCACTCAGAGGTTCTCAAGATGTAGGGATCATTATCGAGCGTGGAGAGCGCAGCTAGTGGCCCAAATTTACCTCAGTTTGGGTAGCAATATTGACCGCCATGCGCGAATCAATGCGGCGTTAGATGCCTTACTTTTAATGTTCGGTGAATTACAACTATCCCCAGTGTATGAAAGTGACTCTGTGGGATTTGCCGGAGATAATTTTTTTAATTTGGTGGTAGGTATTACCACTAAAAAACCTGTCGGTGAAGTGTCAGCAATTCTCAAGCGCATAGAAAACGAGAACGGACGTGACCGTTCAGCACCACGTTTTGGCCCACGTAGTTTGGATATTGATATTCTCACTGTGGATGACCTTTGTGGTGAAATAGACGGAATTCAGCTACCTCGAGAAGAGGTGCTTGTGAATGCATTTGTATTGCTTCCTCTGGCTGATATAGCACCAGATAGAGTTCATCCGCTAACGGGGAAAACCTATGAGCAACATTGGCAACAGTATGACCAGAGTAAACAAAAACTATGGGCTATAGAATTTGTTTGGATAAACAGGCCTACATCAATTTAATAAGCTACAAACTGTTAGAACTGCCACCATCCACTGCGATAGTTTGGCCTGTCATATAGGTAGCATTGATTGCTAAAAAATAGACAGTTTTGGCAATATCTTGTTCGGTTCCGAGTCGACCCATAGGAACCTTACTCAGTACCGAGGACTGCTTGTCAATATCATCTGATTCATGCTCTGGCCAAAGTATTGCTCCTGGTGCCACGCTGTTAACTCTTACTTCGGGACCAAGCTCTTTAGCCAATGTTTTCGTCATGGCAATATTGCCGGCTTTGGCGATAGAGTAAATTGGGTGATTTTGCAGAGCCCCACGTGCGTGCATGTCAGAAATGTTGACGATGGTTCCCTTTGCGAGTGTAAGCAGAGGGGCAAGTTTTTGCGAGAGGAAAAAAGGCCCTTTTAAATTGCTATTAATGAGGTCATCCCACTGGGCTTCATCACAATCAGGCAAGGGCGTAGGATAAAAGCTAGAGGCGTTGTTTACTAGCACATCAAGGCGCCCTATGCTTTTGATTAGGGTAGCTATCTTGTCTAAACCAGACATATGATTTAGGTCACTCTGAACCAGTAGGCAGCTCTCAGCGCGCAGACTGTTGAGCTCTTGAGAAAGTTTGTTTGCATCAGCGGCAGATCGATTAAAGTGAATAACAACCCTGTACCCCTGCTCATGGAATAAGCGTGCTACCACTGCACCTATGCGTCGCGCAGCTCCAGTGATTAAAATAACGGGATGGTTAGAGTAGTCGGTTTTCATTTGAATTCCTTGTTACGAATGGTAGTGTTTTTTAAACGTGTCTAAAGCGTTGATTTGACGTAATTTGAGCGCCTCACCAATGGTCGATCCGGTAACGCCTGTTGCAATTATATCCGATACTTGAACACTGTTAACTGCATCAAGAGCTTGTCGAAGATAGGTGTTGGGTTGATATTCGTTGTGCTCAAGACCTTTGCGTCCTTTGGCATCAGCCATGCAGCAGAGTAAAAAGTCATCAAGCTTTTCCACTGATTTTAGTGCACCAATCACCGTCAAGAGTTTCAATAAGTTAACTGAACTTAACTGTAATGATTTGTGGCAAATTAAGTGGTATTCAGTAACTACCATGGCCAGCTGTCGATGCTGGTTTGGGATTTTTAGACGATCACATACCTGTGTGACTAGGGGTAGTCCGGCTGCCTCATGCCCAGCATGTCTGGGAAGAATATTTTTTGGTGTCAAAGCTTTGCCTAAATCATGGACTAAAACTGTGAACCGGATGGAGGCTTTATCTGTGATTAACGCGGACTGCTGCAGCGCCATTAGGGTATGGATGCCAGTATCGATTTCCGGATGGTAATCAGCGCGTTGTTCGATGCCAAAAAGGGCATCAACTTCAGGCAGTAGCTGCTTGAGCGCCCCACAATCTCTCAGTGTTTGAATAAATACATCAGGCGATTGTTCACATAGGGCTCTCTCAGTTTCTTTCCAAATTCGTTCTGCTACAAGCGCGGACATTTCGCCTCGAGCAACAATATCAGCCATTAACTCAAGAGTTTCCGGCGCAACTGTGAAACCAAGGTGAGCATAACGAGCGGCAAATCGTGCAACACGAAGGACTCTCAATGGATCTTCGGCAAATGCATCTGAAATATGCCGCAGAACTTTTTGGTCAAGATCTTGTTGCCCGCCATAGAAGTCAATGATACTGCCGTCATGGTCTTCTGCCATTGCGTTAATGGTAAGATCTCGACGGATCAAGTCATCCTTGAGACTAACATCGGGACCAGTATGAAAAACAAAGCCGCCATAACCAACACCTGATTTTCGCTCGGTTCGCGCAAGCGCGTATTCTTCGCCGCTAGTTGGGTGTATAAATACTGGGAAGTCTCGGCCTACAGGTCTAAATTTATTTTTCAGCATTTGCTCTGGGGAGCTACCCACAACAACCCAGTCATTTTCACAGGTTGGATAGCCCAATAACTTGTCACGGACCGCGCCGCCTACTCGATAGATTTGCATGATTTAGTTATCTCCTGCTCCTATTGTAATTGCCAACGATAATCAGCTCAATATAAACTCTTTACTAAATCTTGCTCGATCCCAACACCGTTTTTTGCACGTCGGTATAGTTTTAGAAAATATTTTTAGTCAATTGTGCAAAAATACGTTAGCTGAGGATTTGCGGCCTAAATTAATTACATAAAATGTCAAATAAATACCATTTGGGCTTGACCATGTTTATTTTTGGTTTTATTTTCCTGCTTTCTAAGTTAATTAAAAGCTTTGATGTAGATGACGCCGCTGAGACCATGTTATGAGTGATGATTTTGATGATTTAGCTCCAGAAGCTGACCAGGATAACGACACCTCAAAAAGCCATGTTGAGGGTAAATTGACCCTTACAGAAAAAAAACGTTCTGAGAGGCTGTCAGATGCTCGACGGCGGCTAGAGTTGAGACTTGAACAGCAGTTAATTGAAAAGCAGCTTAAGGCTTTTGATTTTGAAGATGATTTTGAGTAAATTCGTATTTTTTAATCGAACAGTAATTAAATCAATCAAATACCACATATCAGACCTTATTTTTGGCATAATGAGAGGCATAAAGATAATTATTTTGAGGCCGTATGACGGTAAAAAAACCTCTGTTATCAGTCAAAAATTTGTGCTTTAGGCGCGATGATACTGATATTTTACGGGCGATTTGTTTAGACATTGATGAAGGCGACATTCTTCAGATAGAAGGTGTTAATGGCAGTGGAAAAACAACGTTATTGCGCTTGCTTACCTCAGCGTTATTGCCATCACAGGGATCTATTCAGTTCTGTGGAAAATTTTTGGCGGACTGCCGATTTGATTATCTTTCCAGTATTCTTTTTTTAGGTCATCAGTCGGCGGTGAAGATGGGGTTAACTGCTGAAGAGAATTTAGCTTGGATGACTGGGCTAATGAAGCACTCTGAGTCTATATCTTTTGCTCTGGAGGCATTTGGCCTGAAGGGCTACTCGGACATTTCTTGTCATCGGCTGTCTGCGGGTCAGCAACGGCGAGTAGCCTTGGCACGTTTGATGTTGTCCAATGTGAAAATTTGGTATCTTGACGAGCCTTTTGCTGCTTTAGATGCACAAGGCTGTGCATTAGTTGAGAAGTGTATGCAACGGCATATTGACGGAGGAGGGGCAGTGGTTCTATCAACCCACCAAAGTGTGGCGCTAGAGTCTTTGCGCCGCTACTCTTTACCAGCGTTAAATCAACATGAGTTGTATTGATGAATGGGTTGATTAAGCATGGATTTTTTGCGCATTTGAGGCACGACTTGAGGCTTATTAATCGTCGTCGTGGCGAGGTAGCGAGTCCGCTGATATTCTTTGTTATAGCAGCTACTCTGATACCTTTGGGGGTCAGTCCAGAGGCTAGAGTCTTGAGTATGATTGCTCCAGGTATAATCTGGGTAATGGCCCTGCTGGCGACACTTTTGTCTGCTGATAGACTGTTTGATGCTGACTATAACGATGGATCACTTGAGCAGATATTAATCAGTCCGCAGTTATTGGTCATGCCTGTGCTTGGAAAAATAGCCGCACATTGGCTGACTACAGGATTGCCGCTGACATTAGTGTCTCCGTTGCTGGGACTGTTATTTTCGCTACCTAGCGAAGGTTACGGTGCCATGATGGCCGGGTTGGCGATCGGGACCTGTTGCTTGAGTCTACTTGTCGCATTGGGCGCTGCTTTGACTGTTTCTCTAAAAAATGGCGGGTTACTGTTAACCCTCATTGTAATGCCGCTTTACATGCCTGTGCTTATCTTTGGTACTGCCACTGCGCAGTATAGTATCGATGGCCTTGCGTGGGACGTGCCTTTGGCTGTTCTTGCCGCAATGTTGACAATGGCGATTGCGCTTTGTCCGATTGCTATTGCAGGAATCTTACGTTTGACAACGATGAATTAGAATGTAGGTGTAACTAATGAATTGGAATTGGTTTTATCGGATGGGGTCGCCCAAGTGGTTCTTCTATACCACTAGTCGATGGCTGCCATGGTTAGGAGTACTGACATCATGTTTGTTAGTCACAGGTTTAGTGTGGGGTATGGCTTTTGCTCCGGAAGATGCCAAACAAGGAAATAGTTTTAGGATTATTTATTTGCATGTGCCAGCATCATTATTGGCGTTGGCAGGGTACTTTTTGATGGCAACCGCAGGTGCCATTGGTTTGATTTGGCGAATGAAGCTGTCTTTTATGGTTATGAAGTGTGCTGCACCACTTGGTGCAGTGCTAACATTTTTAGCACTGTTTACAGGTGCTATCTGGGGAAAGCCAACCTGGGGTAGCTACTGGGTCTGGGATGCCCGTGTCACTTCCATGTTAATTTTACTCTTTCTCTATCTTGGTGTTCTTGCTCTCCAGTATGCGTTTCAGAGTCCAGAGGTGGGAAATAAGGCTAGTGCTATATTGGCCTTGGTTGGTACTGTGAATATTCCAATCATCTATAAGTCGGTTGATTGGTGGTTCACCTTGCATCAACCATCAACCATTAAATTTACCGAGGCACCTTCGATGCATCCTGATATGTTTCAGCCTTTGCTAGTGATGATTCTAGGGTTTTATTGCTTTTATGCATTGGCCTTATTTATGTCGGTCCGCGTAGAGATACTTCACAGAGAACGAAAAACTGCTTGGGTTCGCGATTTAGTGAGTCAAGAGGCAAAAGAGCGAGAAGGGGTAAACTCGTGATCCTTCAATTTGACAGTTTAAACCAGTTTATGACCATGGATGGCCACGGCGTTTATGTTTGGTCTGCGCTAATAGTTTCTGGCCTGTTTTTGGCTGGTTTAGTGATAAATCCTCTGCTAAGGCAGAGAGATGTGATGCTTGAAATTGCCAGAGATCAGGACAGAGAAAAGCAACGAGAAGCCAGTAAAAGAGAGAAAAATTAATGCATCCTGATCGAAAACAACGATTACAAATAGTGGTGTTAATCGTGGTAGCAGCATCTGTTGCTGCGGGCCTGATTATTTATATGCTTGGGCAAAATGCTAACTATTTCTATACCGTCTCCCAGATTACCACTGGTGAAGCGCCTAAAGGTGTTTTTATACGAGGCGGCGGTATGGTAGTAGCGGGCAGTGTCGTCAGAGAACCAGAGTCTTTAGCAGTAGAATTTAAGGTAACCGATGGCGAAGCAAATTTAGTTGTTCGCTATGCAGGTATCTTACCGGATCTGTTTGCCGAGGGTGAGGCGGCAATAGCCGCAGGCAGATTGAATGACCAAGGCATCTTAGTTGCTACTGAGGTACTTGCCAAACATGATGAAAAATATACACCGCCAGAGGTTGCTGAATCAATGAACGCTGCATACAAGGCAAAGCAAAAATTAAAGGCAGAGAGTCTGTGAACGCAGAGATTGGCCATGTTGCATTAATCATAGCCCTAGGGCTTGGGTTATTTCAAACCCTAGTGCCGATGATTGGGTCATTTAGAGGCTATCACCGCTGGATGCAGCTTGGCCAATCTATGGCCATTGGGCAGTTTGTTTTTATCGCTATTGCCTTTGTTTGCCTGTCCCTTGCATTTGTTAATGATGACTTTTCGGTTGCCTACGTGGCGAATAACTCTAATACCCTTTTGCCAGTGCATTTTAAACTCAGCGCCGTATGGGGAGCTCATGAGGGATCTTTACTTTTATGGGCTCTGATTCTTGCCGGTTGGTCTGCTGCTGTGGCAACCTACAGTCAGAGGATGCCATTGGTCTTTTCAGCCAGAGTGCTTTCGGTACTTGGTTTTATTTCGGTAGGGTTCGCATTATTTTTGTTGTTGACGTCAAATCCCTTTGAACGAATCTTGCCATTAGCGCCTCTACAGGGAAACGATTTAAATCCGCTGCTGCAAGATTTTGGATTAATAGTGCATCCCCCCATGCTGTATATGGGTTATGTAGGTTTTTCGGTTCCTTTTGCCTTTGCTATTGCAGCCCTTATTGGTGGGCAGTTTGATAGTGCTTGGGCGCGTTGGTGCCGACCTTGGATAAATATTGCTTGGTTATTCTTAACCATCGGTATTTGTTTAGGTAGTTGGTGGGCTTATTATGAGCTTGGCTGGGGTGGCTGGTGGTTTTGGGATCCTGTTGAGAATGCGTCATTTATGCCTTGGCTTGTAGGGACTGCGCTTGTCCATAGCGCCGCGGCCACTGAAAAGCGAGGTGTGTTTCGTAGTTGGACACTACTACTGGCCATTTTTACCTTTTCACTGAGTCTCCTGGGCACTTTCCTAGTGCGTTCTGGTATCTTGACGTCAGTACATGCCTTTGCCAGTGATCCTGAGCGCGGGATTTATATTTTAGGGTTTCTGTTTGTGGTTATCGGTGGCTCATTATTATTATTTGCACTGCGTGGTCCGCAAATGAACGCGTCATCGAACTACAGTGGTTGGTCCAGAGAAACAATGTTACTCGTCAATAATGTCTTGTTGGTGAGTTCTATGTCGATGATCCTCATTGGTACTCTTTACCCGTTGATTGCTGATGTGATGGGACTTGGGAAAATTTCTGTAGGTCCTCCGTACTTCGATTTTTTCTTTGTCCCTATAACTGGATTGTTAATGCTGTTTTTGGGGTTTGCTGGATTTACACGCTGGCGGTATACAGATCGGTCGATACTCCTTCAAAAAGGGGTTTTTCCGGGTGCGCTCAGTATTCTTCTCGCTATTTTACTGCCGGCACTAAAGCCTGATGAGCTCTCTTGGGATACCTATTCTTGGACAGCTGTAATTACATTATTTTTGGTGTTTTGGGTGGTCTCAATGAGCTTAGAGGACTTGTTAACTAAGTGGGGTGGTCGACGGTCTAATCTGCGTGGGCTATCTGGTAGTTATTGGGGGATGTTGACTGCCCATATTGGTCTGGCGGTGTGTGCTTTAGGCGTGGGCTTAAGTACCAGTTATGATCTGCAAAGAGATGTGCGAATGATACCAGGTGACTCGGTTGAGCTTGGGGATTATCGCTTCACCTTCGATGGTGTTAAGCCTGCTGATGGGCCCAATTTTTCTGCATACCGTGGGCAAATAATGGTATCTAAACACGATCAACAGATAGCTATATTGTGGCCTGAGAAACGTAACTATGAAGCTGCAGGCCAGGTCATGACAGAGGCCGCTATTGATGGCAAGTTGCAGCGTGATATCTATGTGTCATTAGGTGAGCCCATAGGTCCTGATGCTTGGGCTATAAGAGTTCAGGTTAAACCTTTTGTCCGATGTATCTGGTTGGGTGCGCTGATGATTGCTCTAGGTGGCTTGATTTCAGCCCTTGATAAGCGCTATAGACGTAGAAAAAGATCGGTATCAATTGGCCATATTGGAGCCCTCTCGGTTGAATAGATTAGCCTTGTTCATGCCTATTATCTTATTTTTGGTATTGTCCGTAATACTTTTACTGGGCTTAGATAAGAATCCTACTGACCTGCCGTCCGCATTGGTAGGCAAGCCATTTCCAGTATTTAATTTGCCGTCTTTAGACTCAGAAAATGGACTCCTTAATCAGCAAGACATCTCCGGAGAAGCGGCTTTGGTTAATGTCTGGGCTACCTGGTGCTATGCCTGTCGTATTGAGCATGGCATGCTCAACGAGCTAGCTTCCAGTGGAGTTAAAATCATCGGTCTAAATTACAAGGATAATCAACAAGATGCAATGCGATGGTTAGAATTACGTGGAGATCCCTATGTTTTTTCGGTGTTTGATGCACAGGGTAGTTTGGGTATCGATCTTGGCGTGTATGGTGCACCAGAAACGTTCTTGTTAGATGCCGATGGTGTTATACGCTTTCGGCGCGTGGGAGTGATCGATGAGCGAGTCTGGGCGGATGAATTCAAACCACTGTACGAACAGTTAAAGGCAACCTCTGAATGAAATACTTTGGAGCATTGGTATTCTTCGTATGGTTGACCGTTGCATCAGCTAACACAGTGGATTTAGTTGTATTCTCCGACCCAGCCTATCATCAACGATACCAGCAGTTGATTACCGAGTTACGTTGTCCAAAGTGTCAAAATCAGAATCTTGCCGACTCTAATGCTCCTATTTCGTTAGATCTGCGTGCCCAAATACAACAGCTGCTAGAAAAGGGTCTAAGTAATCATGAAATAGAACAATATTTAACGCAGCGGTATTCTGAATTTATTCTTTACCGTCCGGAAGTTAATCAAAAGACCTACCTGTTGTGGCTATCCCCCCTACTAATTTTGGGGGTTGGGTTTTTTACTGTGTTAAGTCTGAGTGGCAGATCAGTGAAGATAAAAAATGCTCATACTAGTGGCATGCCAGATCAACAGCAGGTAGCTGACTTGCTCGATGATGGAGGTCAATAACATGCTCGGTTGGAGTTTAGGTTTACTTTTTGGTGCCAGTGTTTTTGTTTTATATCCCTTTTTTAGTTCACGAACTGACAGCCAGCCAGGTGAGAGTGCCGGGAAAAAAATTGCACAGCAGGACAATGTGCGCTCATACAAAGATCAACAAAAGCATCACCAACAACAGTTGAGTCGCGGCGAAATTGATGAACAGCAATACGAACGTCTTCTGGCAGATGCTCAGAGACTATTGCTATTAAATGCTCAAACTTCAACTCCCCCTGAATCGCAATCACAATCTAAGAGTTCTGGAGGTCTGTGGTTAGCGCCGGTGCTTATAGTATTTTTGAGCGTATCAACATTTTTTATATACCAACAGCTAGGTGCTTTTGCCGATCAACATATCGCCGATTTAATTCAGCAGCAGTCACTTGATAGCAATGACATGGGGGTGGCTAAAGAGCATAGTGATAATTTAATTGCTGCGGTAGAGAAGAGAGTCGAAGCTCGAGCTGACAATGTGTACTATTGGATGATGTTGGCCCAGTCAGCGCTTGGTGATAAAGATATATCGCGCGCCAATAATTACTTTGCCCAAGCTCTTAAGGTGAATCCAAAGGACAGTTACCTTTTGGGCCAATATGCTGAATCACTTTTTTTATTAGACGAGAGCCGGTTTACGGAGCGAGTAACCCTTGCTGTTGACAAGGCTTTTATGGCTGATGCAAATAATCAAACTGTTCTGGGGTTAAAAGGGATAGAGGCTTTTTCTAACAATGATCTAAATCAGGCCGTTAGATATTGGCGTCTAGCTCAGAAAAACCTTGGTAGTGATAGTATAGTGTTTCAAGGTCTTCAGTTGGGGATAGATAGAGCGCTGTTAATGCTTAGCGCGGTAGCAGATAAGTCGGCACTATTTTCGGTGACAGTTGATCTGAGTATCGATGCTTCTGTGACATTTGACAAAGATCAGTTGGTGTTTGTTGCAGTGCTGCAAAGTGACGGACCGTCTATGCCCTTGGCAGCGATAAAGCTGCTCGCATCACAATTGCCTGACAAAGTCACTTTAAGTGATAGAAACGTACTTATTCCTGGTCAATCATTGTCATCAGTAGATGTTATCAAAGTGGTGGCTCGATTATCATCAACAGGATCTGCAACGCCGCAATCTGGCGATTGGGAGGCGGTGAGCAAGCCTTTAGTTCTGACCCAAGAGGGTATTCAAACTGCACTTTCGATCAACCGTCGTCGCCAATAATTGAATTTGTTTCTCAGAGTTGCAAACTAACCGTCTAAATGACTTATTTTATGTTTTTTGTCACGACGATAATGTGTAAACTGTTGACTGGTTTTACATAACAAATACTGACCTTAGAATATCTGATTAACCTACAAAATGGCGATATATGCGGCTTAAGTCAATCAAGTTATCGGGATTTAAATCTTTTGTTGACCCGACTAACGTTAAGTTTCCGAGTAATTTGTGCGCGGTTGTAGGCCCCAATGGTTGTGGTAAATCAAATGTCATCGATGCGGTTCGATGGGTGATGGGTGAGAGCTCTGCTAAAAATCTTCGCGGCGACTCAATGTCAGATGTTATTTTCAATGGGTCTGGTGGACGCAAACCTGTTGGTCAGGCATCTGTAGAGCTTATATTTGACAACACAGACCAAAGAATTGTTGGTGAGTATGCTTCGTATAATGAAATTGGTATTCGTCGCAAAGTAACTCGTGATGGTCAGTCTAATTATTATTTAAACGGTAACAAGTGTCGTCGCCGGGATATCACTGATATTTTTCTTGGTACAGGATTGGGGCCGAGAAGTTATGCGATTATTGAGCAGGGAATGATCTCTCGTTTGATTGAGTCGAAGCCGGATGAGCTGCGCATTTACATCGAAGAAGCGGCCGGAATCTCCAAATACAAAGAAAGGCGACGAGAAACAGAAAGTCGTATGCAGCGAACGGTGGAAAATCTTGAGCGCTTAACTGATATAAGAGATGAGTTGGGGCGCCAGCTAAGTAGGTTAGAACGCCAGGCTAAAGCGGCAGAAAAATACGCAGACTATAAGCAGCAGGAACGCCAGCTTACTATAGAATCTCTCGCATTGAGGTGGAGGGCCTATAGTCATAATGCTAGTGACCTCAAGGCGGTTATCGGCGGTTTAGATGTCGAAAAAGAAAGAATTCTTGCAGAGCGCAGTCACTGCGATGCAAGCATCGAAAAATTGCGAACTGAATTCGTAGATCAAAGCGATGCTTTTAATGAAATTCAGGCAAGATTTTATAAGGTTGGTGGCGAAGTTACCCGAATCGAGCAAGCTATTGAACATGCTCGGCAACGGGCTCAGGATATTAATAGAGAACTGCAACAAACGGAATTGAGTTATCAGGAAACCGATCAACAGCTCAATGCAGACAAACAAAAGGTCATTGGCTGGCAGGCAGAATTTGATCAACTTACGCCAGCGTTGGCAGTGGCTATTGGGCTTCAGACGGAGTCATCAGAAGCACTAAAAAAAGCTGAGCTGATGATGAGTGATTGGCAACAACGTTGGGATGAGTTTAACCAATATTCGGCTAAGCCCCGTCAACAGGCGGAAGTTCAACAGTCCCGCATCCAGCATCTTGAGCAGTTGATGCGTCGTTTGGGCGAGCGACAAGAGCGCTTGCAAGCAGAAGCGCAAAGTTTTCATGCCAGCCCCGCTGAAGATGAACGATCAGCTGCTCAAGAGTTACTTGATGTTGCTGAACGCGTTCGAACAGTAATAGATTCTGAACAACAGGAAAATCGTAAGGCGATTGAAAATCTTCGCGAGCATGAGAAGCAGGCTGATAGTGACTATAATCAGATTCGTAGCGCGCAGCAGACTGCCCAGGGTCGTCAAGCTTCATTGCAAGCCCTACAGCAAGCTGCCATGGGTGATGATGCAGAGCAGCGCTGGTTGTCCGATGTTGGTTTGGATAAATTGCCAAGGCTAGCCGAGCAAATAACTCCCACAAAAGGCTGGGAAGTTGCTGTAGAGACCGTTCTGGGGAGCTATTTACAAGCTATTTCAGTCACTGATATGTCCGGTGCTATTGACCTTATGCAGGGCTTTTCAAAGGGTGAGTTACTGGTTGTTGATGGTGCGCCAGTGTCTTCTGAAAAAGCGGAAAACTGCGGCGAAAAAGGCAAGCTGCTCAGTGATTTTGTAGATGGAGATTGCGCATTTAACTTACTTGAAGATATCTATGCAGTAGAGTCTTTACCTGAAGCCTTGGCTCTGCAGCCAGCGTTGAGCCCGAGAGAGTCTGTGGTAACTGTCGATGGGATTTGGCTAGGGTCCAACTGGGCTCGTGTTGCTCGAGATAAAGATGCAACTGCAGGAGTGTTGCAGCGCAAGCAAGAACTTGAGTCAATAGAGGGTCAATTACAACGCTTTGCTGAAATTATTGTTGAGCTTGAGCAGCGTCGCGCCGATCACGCTCAGACAATGAACGCATTGGAGTCTAATCGACAAACCTTGGCGATGCGGATTGAGGAGCAACAGCAGAATTATGCTGACTTGCGGTCAAAGTTAAGTGGCTTTGATGTGCAAATTGAGCAGTTTAAAGCGCGAAGGGATCGTGCAGAAACTGAGCTTATCGAAGTCAATACACAAACTGTGTTGGAACAACAGCATCTGGCTAACGCACGAGTTGTGTTGCAGGAATCTATTGAAAAAATGGAGGCTGATATGGCCACCAGAGAAACTCTTGTAAGTGAGCGGGACAAGGTTCGCAAAATAGTTGACGATGCTCGCATTGACGCTCAAAAAAACCGCGAAAATGCCCAGCAGCTCGCCTTACAAGAAAGTTCTTTGAGTATTCAGCTAACTTCAGTGAACGAAGCGGTTGTGCGCTTAGAGTTGCAGTTAAAGCGGTTGGAAGAACGTCGTGAGGAACTCAGATTGGCGTTCGAGATAAAAGAAGATCCTACAGAAGATTATCAGCAGCAATTAGCACAACAATTAGCGTCTAGATTAACCGTAGAGGCTGAGCTTGGTGAGGCTCGAAAGCAGGTTGAAGCTATTGAATATCAGAGTAGAGAAGAAGAGAGACGTCGCGGTGCTCTTGAGGTTGAATCACAAAAAGTCCAAGTGCAACTTGAAGAGAAGCGTTTGTCAGCACAGGAAATTAGCACTCTAAGCGGGGCCCTAGAAGCTCAGATTGTTTCGCACAAGGGCATTTTAGAAGATTTGTTAGCTGTCTTGGTTGACGACGCTGATATTGTTGACTGGGAAGAGCAGCTTCAACTTATTGCCAATAGAGTGCAGCGATTGGGGCCGATTAATTTAGCGGCTATTGATGAATATGCCATTGAGTCTGAACGGAAAGATTATCTTGATAAGCAAAATAGTGAACTTGAAGATGCGTTGAATACCCTAAAAACAGCGATTCAGAAAATTGATCGAGAGACTCGAACCCGTTTTAAGGAAACATTTGAATTAGTTAATACTCATATTCAACATTTATTTCCTAAATTATTTGGTGGCGGTCACGCGTATTTGGAAATGACAGGAGAAGATTTGTTGAATACAGGTGTGACGCTTATGGCTCGGCCTCCGGGTAAAAAGAACGCGTCGATACACCTGCTTTCTGGGGGTGAAAAAGCACTCACAGCTATTGCTATGGTGTTTGCCATTTTTAAACTGAATCCAGCGCCATTTTGCATGCTCGATGAAGTTGATGCTCCTCTAGATGATGCCAATGTCGCTCGATATGCTGCAATGGTTAAGGAAATGTCTTGTGATGTTCAGTTTATATTTATTACTCACAACAAAATATCGATGGAAGCAGCGAACCAACTTATGGGCGTAACTATGCATGAAGCTGGTGTCTCTCGGTTGGTGAGTGTTGATGTGGACCAGGCTGCTGAGCTTGCTGATGCTTAGATTGTTGGGGCTTGAAACTTGGTTTTTGGGGTAAAAAAAATTTATACTCTGCTTATTCCGGCAGATTTACATTAAGGTTCGATTATGGATTTTGGTGCTAGAGAAATACTGATTATTGTCGCCTTTTTAGCACTCATTGGGGTAGTGCTTGATGGTATGCGACGTATTAAGCGCAATCGCTATGAAAAGTTACACATGTCGTCGCGCAAAATGAATAAAACTGCTAACAGAGAGTACTTCGATGATAATGAACTGGATCAAAGCCAGTTTCCCTCAGGGGGATCCCGTGTGGTGGAATCCCGTGAGGTTAATGACTCAGCTCACGCTAGAGTTTCGGCGAAAACCAATGAATCCAGTTTTTTAAAACAACCAGAGCAGCAGGGCTTCGATCTTGATCATTCTATTTATGCAAGTCGAGATGATGAATTTAGCGATTTAGATTCTTTGTCGGTTGTGCAAAACTCGTCGTCTGAGATTGATTCTAAGTCTAAAACCAATGGTGCTAATGAGGTTTCCCAAGACGTATTAGTGATGCATTTAATGGCATCCAAGGGGAATGTCATCCAAGGTAGTGATTTATTAGATGCATCGATCGCTGCAGGTTTGCGATACGGTGGTATGAAAATTTTCCATCGACATCTTAATGAAGACGGTTCCGGTTCAGTTCTTTTTAGTATGGCAAACGTGGTTAATCCGGGCACCTTCGATCTCAATACCATAGCAACTATTACCTCTCCCGGTGTCACCCTGTTTATGTCTTTGGACGAGGTCGAGGACTCACTTAGCGCCTTTGATTTGCTGATCGATAGCGCACGGTTGATAGCAGAAAAATTACATCTCAATATGATGGATGAATCTCGAAGTTCAATGACAGCTCAAACCATTGATCATTATCGGCAGCGCGCAAAAAAAGCGATGGTCCAATCAGCTAATGGACAGTAAAATTCTCGGGTCTTTTTTATGGCGTTAGTTCCTCAAAAGACTTTGCTTGAGTATCAGCATTTGGTCGATAAGCTAAATGATTATAATCATCGTTACTATGTCCTTGATGATCCATCAGTGCCCGATAGTGTATATGATAGACAGATGCTTCAACTGCAGGCGCTTGAGCAGGATTACCCTATATTGGTGACAACAGAATCGCCAAGTCAACGCGTAGGTGGCGCGCCTCTGGCATCGTTTGAGCAGATCAAACATAAGGTGCCTATGCTATCCTTAGATAATGCATTTGTTGACGCTGATTTAGAAGACTTTGATCGTAGATTGAAAGATCGTCTCAATGCGTCGGAGGAGATTGTTTATGCCTGTGAACCCAAATTAGACGGCGCTGCGGTCAGTTTGATATACAGAGATGGAGCTCTCGTTTATGGGGCAACGCGAGGTGATGGCAGTGTGGGGGAGGATATTACTGCTAATGTGCGAACTATTAAGAGTATTCCTCTTACGTTACGAGGGCATAATACACCTACTCTTTTAGAGGTTCGCGGTGAAATTTATTTGCCTATAGCTGGATTTGACGCACTGAATACCAACGCTATTGCCTCTGGTGGGAAGACTTTCGTAAATCCGCGTAATGCTGCTGCTGGCAGTCTCAGGCAACTCGACTCAAAGATAACTGCCAGTCGACCATTGGAGATGTGCGCTTATAGCGTTGGTCAGTTTAAAGGTATTGATACGCCTCTCACGCATAATGGCATGCTCAAGTCTCTAGCCACTTGGGGGTTTAAAATAAATCAGCACATGGAGGTTGTTGCGGGAATAGCTGCCTGTGTAGATTATTATAATCGGTTGGCTCTGCAACGTAGTCAGTTGCCATACGACATTGATGGAATTGTTTTTAAGGTTAATCAATTGTCATTACAAGACAGATTGGGTTTTGTTGCCAAGGCACCTCGCTGGGCTATTGCTCGAAAATTTCCTGCTCAGGAGGAAATGACAGAGATTTTAGATATTGAGTTTCAAGTGGGTCGAACCGGAGCCATAACGCCTGTAGCTAGATTGCGCCCAGTTTTTGTCGGTGGCGTTACTGTTAGTAATGCGACCTTACACAATGGTGATGAGATTACTCGCTTGGGTGTTCGTATTGGTGATAGCGTGATTATTCGCCGAGCTGGTGATGTAATACCGCAAATAGCTAAGGTTGTGATTGATAGACGCCCTGCAGATACTGTATCTGTTTTGTTTCCTGAACGCTGTCCCATTTGCCAATCCTCTGTGTTGCGTTTGCCCGATGAGGCGGTGGCGCGCTGCACCGGCGGTTTATTTTGCGGCGCACAAATTAAAGAAGCGATAAAGCATTTTGCATCTCGAAAAGCAATGGATATCGATGGTTTGGGCGATAAGCTCGTAGAATTGATGGTCGATGAGTCAGTTATATTTTCAGTCGCTGATCTTTATGATCTGACCGTGGAGCGATTGGTTGGTTTAGAAAGACTAGCTGAAAAGTCAGCTGCTAATTTAGTGGCCGCTGTTCATGAGAGTAAGAAAACCACATTAGCAAAATTTTTGTATGCTTTAGGTATACGAGAAGTTGGTGAGGCCACCGCTCAAACATTAGCTAATAATTTTGGTTGTATAGACGTTATTAGCCGGGCCTCTGTGGATCAGCTATTAGAGATTGATGACATTGGGCCTGTGGTTGCCAAGCATATTACTGACTTTTTTGGTAATCCAGATAATCTATCGATTATTGATGCGTTACAAACTGCTGGTGTTATTTGGCCTGATATTGATTTAGATGATCAATCTGTTAAGCCGTTGATGGGTAAAACCTGGGTGCTAACTGGTGGAATGCAAGTGATGAGTAGGGCAGAAGCTAAAGATGTATTGCAGGCATTGGGCGCCAAGGTGGTCTCTAGTGTGTCTACTAAAACGAGTCAGGTTGTAGCTGGCTCGGGAGCGGGCTCAAAATTAACTAAGGCACAAAGTCTTGGTATACCGGTAATGAGCGAAGCACAGTTAATTGAATTTTTAGTGGATCCAAAATAGATAAGTTGTAGAGCTTAGTATAAAAATCATAGGATATTTTGAGAATTGACTAAACCTTCTTCAAAGCGATTGCTTAAACGTCGATCAACGTGGATCGCGACAATGGTCGCCTGTCTAATATTCATTGTGATGGCGGTGCAGGTTTATCAAATACCTGTACCTCTTATGCTGACTAATTTACTCAACATGTTATTAGGTCTAGGCATTATTATTGGCCTGAGCGCAGCACTTGGTTGGCTGCTAGCTTATTTGCGAAAGCGTCCATAGACGGTGCGCACTGAAACATTTTCATTTCGTCATTACATGTCTGCAATTGCCTTTAGTAACGTGGCAATGGGTATTCATACGATTGTTTTTCCGTGGTTAATCGTCGGTGTTTTAGAGCTTTCTCCCAGCCGTCTTGGCCTGGCACAGATGGCAATTTTATTGCCTAATTTATTATTCATACTACCCGGTGGAGTGGTTTCTGATGGCCGGCATAGAGGATCTTGGCTGTCTTTACTCTATGCCTTGTATTTAGTGCCAGTCGGGTTGATTGTAGTAGCGTTAACCACTGAACAACTCTCCTTTGTAATTATTTTTTTATTTGCCATGATATTTGGGACCTTATCTGCGTTTGTACAGCCAGCACGAGAGAGCCTATTGGGGTTTGCCGACCCTGAACTAATGCATCAGGCGGTAGCAAAAATAGTGAGTATCCAGTTTATTGCTCAGGGAGTTGGCTTTTTGATAGCCGGGCAGATGGATGCCCTTGGTTTAGTTGTTTTACTGGTAATACAGATCACAATGTTTGTGGCCAGTGCAATTTGGATTCGTCGCTCTCATCCAGCGCTTAAAATAAGTCAAACAACGCCTTCACAAGTAAGGAAACCAATTGCGGAGTTACAAGAAGGATTTAATCTATTTCTAGAAAATCCTGCACTTTTGCATTTAGTTTTTTTAGTATTTGCTACCGGATTTTTAGCCTTCGGTGTTTACTTAGTTGGTATGCCGCTGATTGCACGTGAAGGTTATGACTTGGGGGCCGAGTTTTATGCCGCGCTTCAGATTGCATTCACACTGGGTATTGTAACTGCTAATCTTGGAGTTATGAGGCGCAAAAAGATGTTTAATCGACCGGGTCGCCTAATGATTATTAGCTTTCTGTGGCGGGGCAGTCTGGTAGGGATTGTAGCGCTGCTACCCAGTCTCTGGGTACTATTTCCTGTGGTTTTTGTTTGGGGCTTTTTTTCTGGATTATCTATGACATTGGGGCGCACTATTCTGCATAGTCAGGTGAGTCATCAGCTTCGCTCAAGGGCAGCCTCGGTCTATCAGTTGAGTCTTTTTGGTGGTGCGCCTTTGGGCGCTTGGTTCTGCGGCATGGCTATTGAGTGGGTAGGTCTGAGTAGTACCTTTATTTTTATCGCCTGCATGACTCTTTTAGTATCTGCAATAGCCGCATTAAAATCACCTCTTTGGTTTTTGGCGCGGGTGTAATAGCTAAAACGATTTTCTAGGCGCCATTAAAGGCGACGAGGGCTGCTGCGACTGCAACATTTAATGATTCAACTCCATTATTCATGGGGATACCTACACGTCGATCACAGAGATCTGCTACTTCATCGCTAACCCCTGTTGTTTCGTTGCCCAAGACATAAACAATAGACTTATCTTGAGGCATGTCGATTAGAGGAGTTGCATTGTGAGAGGAGAGCATACAAATTGTAAATCCTTGGTTTCTCAACGTTTTTAGTGAGTCTATTAAATTGCTACAGCGCAAAATGGTTCCCTTAAATAGGGTTCCAGCGCTGGCCTTAATCACTAAAGGTGATATATCAGAAACTCCTTTTACGGGAAGCAACAACCCATAACAAGGACTGGCGGTTACACTACGAATAATCATTCCGAGGTTTTGTGGGTTGGTTACGCCATCCAGCGCGATAAGTATTTTTCGCTTACCTTTTTTGAGTGTCGTTAGCGCTTTTTCATAAGGTAGATAGCCTGGACAATGGATGTCGCAAGCAACGCCTTGATCTTGTTTGCTGTTGCGTGAGATGCGCGATAATTGATGTCGACTGTGGTGACGGATATCTATATTTCGCTGTGTCGCTATCGTTTTGATTTGCTCTATAATACCCCCACCGCGATTACTGTCAGCAAGATGTAGACGAAAAATATCGATGCTTTTATTTTCGAGTATTTCTAACACCGGTTTTCGACCATAGACTGTCACGAGTTGTTCAAAGAATGCTTTTTTCTTGAGATAATCTGGGCTGTCGAGTTGTTGGCCAGTGGTTTTTGATGATTCCATATTATTTGTTTTGTTCTCTTTGGGCATGATCAAGAAGATCTGCAATAGCCGCTAGATTGTCTTCTGGCAATTGTCCTTGAGTGCGAGCAATGTTTAAGGTCAAGTGACCTAAGCTGGTGTAGACCTCTTGCCAGACTGGAGGTGTTGTTTTTAGTGCGTTTAGATGACCGGCTATAGTGTTGATGTCACCTCTCGCAAAAGGGCCTGTCAAAGCTGTTTTTGCATTGCCTTGGAAGAAATTATTGACGGTTTTTTCAATCAGTCCTTGCAACGGTTTAGTGTTACCAATATCAGATATTCCAGCTTCGGACAGCATTGTCTGACTGAGGTCGAGTAAGCTGACTAAATAGTTACAGGCAGTTACAGTCGATAGGTGGTAAAGCACTTTATTTTCTCGGCCAATAGGCATTAGCAGGGCACCAATAGACTCAAATAGCGGGCCTATTAGGCTAATTGCGGTATCGTCTCCTTCCAATGCACAGTAGGTTCCAGAGAAGGTGGCTAGGGATTTTTCCGGCTGTGCAAAGCTGTGAATAGGATGAATTGATGCCACGTTGATTTTAGTGCTACCTGTACTATCAAATATCGCTGAGGACAGTGCTCCACTGCAGTGGAATATGGTGTCGCCATCTCTCAAAATATTAGACTCAAGAAGCGCTTTTCCCTGTTCAGAAATAGCATCATCAGGACAGGTGATCATCCAAATATCAGCAGGTTTCAATGTAGTGAAATCACTGGCTGTTAGCGCTCCAGTAGAACTGTTTTGGATAAAGGACAGAGCTTTTTGAGCTGATTTTTCAGTTCGATTAATAATTTGGGAAATACAAATATAAGGTGATAACAGCCGACATAAGGTTGATCCCGTCCGTCCAGCGCCAATACAGTTCAAGGTAAGAGGCTTTGTAGGCGCGCGCTTTGGTCTCGTGTCTACGTTAGGGCTTATGGTCATTGGTATTGATTAAGGTGTTTTTTGTATGTTTGCACGGCACTTGCCATCCCCATGGTTAATGAGTCTACGATAAAGGCATGCCCAATAGATACTTCCAATAGATTAGGAATAGTGGCAAATTTAGCTAAGTTATGAAGGTTGAGATCATGCCCAGCATTGACACCCATGCCTAGTGAAGTAGCCAGTAAAGCCGCCTGTTTGTGCTGATTAAACAGATCATCTGCAGTCTCAGTGCCCCAGGCCGCAGCAAAAGGGCCTGTATAGAGTTCAATTCGATCTGCCCCAATTAGTGCGGCTTGTTTAATTTGCTCGGCATCAGGGTCCATGAACAAACTTACTCGCATTCCTTGGCTTTTCAATTCAGCAATTATCGGCGCAAGTCTTTCGCCAGATTGAAATAAATCAAAGCCATGATCTGAGGTAAGTTGATCGTTTCCATCTGGTACCAGCGTACATTGATCCGGTTGTATTTCTGTTACTAAGGGCAGGAAACCTGGATAGTCATCTACTGCGGGAGCGAACGGATTGCCTTCGATATTGAATTCTATTCCGGCTAAGGACGTTATTAGTGCCCCTAGAATACGCACATCACTTGGTCGAATATGTCGCTGGTCTGGGCGAGGATGCACAGTGATACCATCAGCGCCATTATCGATACACAGCCGCGCGTGACTTAGGATGTCAGGATAATTGCCTTCACGAGAATTTCGCAGCAGACTAACTTTATTTAAATTAATGCTAAGTGCAGTCATAGTATATCGCTTTTATTTGAGGGGTATTGGCCGTTCAAAGGCAGAGTCTTTGGTTTTTCGGTCCTCAATTGCAGTCCAAACGTCTGGATTGACAAGTCTTGTAGTAAGAATGCGGATGGGCTCCACAGGCACATCGGCAAAGGTATAGAGGCGAGTTGTTTTTACTTGCGCGATCATGTCTACCGTAGTCATGCCAGAGATAACTTTTCCAAATACGGCGTAACCTAATTTATCACCTTTAGCATCAAGAAAAGTGTTATTTTTATGATTAATAAAAAACTGCGCCTGAGCTGAGTTTGGGTCACTCATTCGGGCCATTGCGATGGTCCCTCGTTCATTTTTCAGACCATTGTTAGACTCATTTATGATCGTAGCTCTGTTGGAGTTCCGCGGGGTCATGTCAAAAGTAAAGCCACCGGACTGAATCATAAAGTCTTTGATAACTCTGTGAAAAATCAGGCCGTCGTAGTGATAATCATTCACATGCTTAACAAAATTGTCAACTGAAACTGGTGCTTTGTCTGGGTAAAGTTCTATTAGAATCGTGCCTTTTTCTGTTTTTAACTCAACCACTGGGTTGGATGAAGATTGCTTTTGAGCTAAAGCAGAGATCGACGCGAGAGCAATTCCTATCGCCAATATAAGAGGCAATAATTCAGCAACTTTCATACCGAAAAGATTTGTATAAACACCAAACGCACCATTCGTCTTTAACCCCATTCTGAAAGCCTCTTTCGGGTTTTAAGTTTAGGGATTAGCACAACCAGTAGAGCGCTTAGAAATAGGGTTAAAGCACCATATAAAAAGAATTGATTGCGCTGGTCGTTTTCTAGAATTTCCACTTCAGCCTGAAGCACGTTGTTGTCATTTTGTAGTATATGATTTTGTTTAACCAGAGTTTGATTCTGCTGATTGAGAGCAACCGGATCTGCAGATATGCCTTCCACTTCAGTAAGCTGTTTTTCGATTTTTTGTTTATCCATCGCTAACAAGCTATTTTTGCTGCGCATTTCTTCAAGTTGTATGCGAAGTTCTGAGATGGTCTCTTGGAGTGCTTCTATTGTGTTACTAGCATCACTAAGTTTTATTTTGCTGGCAGCTAAGAGTTGTTTTCCAGCGGGTGAGCTGACAATGAATTGCTCTTCCATCCAGCCTTTATAGCCTTTAGCAGTTGAAATTAGGCCCCAGCCATTGCGAAGGTCAGTGAGCTCCACTTTGGTTCCAGATTTTATTCCCCAATGTACTATTTTACAGCGTGGGCAAGGTGTTTCGCGCAATGGAACAAAAAATTCATCAGACACATATTTTGTTACTGGCTTAAAACTAGTTTTTTGATTTTCTGTAGCGGCTGTTGGCGCCACGATTTCCTTGATATCTGGCGGATCAATGAATTCATTGGTCTGCACGGCTTGTTCAGCAGAATCATTGTCCTGAGCTAACAGTCCATTGCCGGCCGCAAGCGCCAGTAGCATAATTACACTATGGGTTTTCATGATATATAACCACTGTTTTAAAACCAGACTCTATATTAACATCACCTAAAATAAACCGCGATCTTATTATGGGAGAACTTTTTTGAAGGGTTTTACTGTAACTTTTTTGTACACGCCAGCATCAGAATAAGGATCCATATCCGCCCATTTCTGTGCGGCCTGCAAGTTTTCAAATTCAGCAATGATTAGGCTGCCTGTAAATCCAGCTTCTCCAGGTTCTACATTGTCAATAGCGGGATTTGGGCCGGCCACCAGCAGTCTTCCTTGTTCTTTTAGATCAAACAGTCTCTGCAGATGGGCGGGACGAGCTTGTTGTCGCAACGCTAAGCTATTTTCAATATCTTCACTGACAATTGCATACCACATTTTATTTTTCCTGTGAGTTAGTATTTAGAATTGATTCCATGGTCAAGCCTGTTAGGCGCGTAATACCGCGAAACACATACATAAGGTTTGCGGTTAAAATTACCGTTAGGGGAACGGCGATAACCGGGAAGCTTAGTGCTGTCATTTTACCTAATTGCTGATTAAAGAGCTCTGTGCCGGGGTCTGCGGTGAGCATGACTACCGCAAGACCATAGTTGAGTGCCGCGGATAGTAAAAAAGAAGCGGCTAAAAACCAGGAGGCGTTCATGAGTAGTTTATCAAAGTCCGCTTGATTGTTAGTCTGATGCAATGACTCTGTCACTAAGTCTATGTTGATGATTGATTTGTTCAATAAAAAAGTATGAATCAACGGTTGAGATGTTTTGGTTGATAACACAACTGCAACGCCCAGCATCCCGGGTATTGCGGCTTCTTTAATAGCAATGTAACTGGCATCTAATTCTAATAAGCTAATACTTCCTGTGAGAGTAATACTGACAATGCCTAATGCTGAGAAAAAGTTGACCTTCTTGGAAATAATTAGATCACGCAAACCGTAAATAATTGGGAAGAAAAGCGCGACTACTATAGCAAGTTTGATGCCCAGAAATGCATCTGCGCTAAGTTTGGTTAAGATCAGAGTGGGAAGTATTAAATTAAAGATTAAATTCCACAATAAGCTTGGTTGTTTAGTCCCGGGCTTAGGTTTTTTGTGTGATACGCTTGATATTGGGTTTTTTGTCATAGGAAGTCACTTGATCAGTAATTCGTGCATTGTATCTGACAGAAGCACCATGTCGACTATCAATAAAACTATTTACAACAAAAGTAACACCTTTTATGCGATAATATGATCTGCAAGTACCGCCGGTAAGGAATCTGTTTTGCCCAGTCAATACTTTTCAGTCCACCCAAAAAACCCTCAGACGCGCTCTATAGCTCAGATAGCTGAGATCGTTCGCCGAGGAGGCGTAATTGTATACCCAACGGACTCTGTTTACGCCATTGGTTGTCATATTGGTGATAAGAACGCACTTGAACGTATAAGAGCTATTCGACAATTAGACAAAAAACATAACTTTACGCTAGTTTGTCGGGATTTATCGGAGCTTGCTAATTATGCGAGAGTTGATAATGCAGCTTTTAGAATCATAAAGGCAAGTACGCCGGGTGCATTCACATTCATATTGAATGCGACATCTGAGGTGCCAAAAAGATTAATGCACCCAAAGCGAAAAACCATTGGTATAAGAGTTCCTGAGAGTGCAATTGTTAAAGCGCTACTTGATGAGCTGGGCGAGCCTATGATGAGTGTGACGCTCTCAATGCCTGGTGATGAATATCCGCTGTCTGATCCTTATGATATAAAGCAAATTATGAATCATCATGTGGATGCTGTGGTCGATGGCGGCTATTGTGGTCACGAGCCAACTACTGTGGTTGATATGACAGATGCAAGTCCACAAATACTGCGGCATGGTCAGGGTGATTTTTCTGGTTATTGATGCCGATGAAGCCTATTCAGGTTATACTAATATGAATGAAAAGTTGAGGTAAAACGTGGTTGGCAAAGCAGCTTCAAATATAAGCACAGTACCGCAGAGCAGTGGTCGAGCGCCGTCTGATAAAGATGAGGCGGCGATGCAGGAGGAGTATGCCAGTAAACTTAACCCACAGCAGGAAGAAATGCCATTTGCAGTTGTGCAGGGTAAAGAATTAACCACCCTGCCGAAAGATTTATATATTCCACCGGATGCTCTTGAGGTTATCTTAGAGGCTTTTGAAGGTCCTTTAGACTTACTTTTGTACCTCATTCGGCGGCAAAATTTGGATATTCTTGACATTAATGTAGCTGAAATTACTCGTCAGTACATGGGGTATATTGAGCTAATGGAAGCTATTCAGCTTGAGCTTGCGGCGGAGTATCTGGTTATGGCGGCTATGCTTGCTGAAATCAAATCTCGGATTTTACTTCCCCGTCAGGTAGCAGAAACTGATGACGAGGAAGATCCCCGCGGAGAGCTTATCCGTCGACTTCAAGAGTATGAACGATTCAAGGTGGCTGCTGAGGATATTGATGAAATGCCTCGATTAGGTAGAGATCTGCATCAGGCCAGTGGCGAGTCTCCGGAGCGTGATCAAGAGCGCCATTATCCTGATGTCGATATGCGCGAGGTGGTTTCGGCATTGGCCAATGTGTTGCAGAGAGCTGAAATGTTTGAGTCCCATCATATTCAGCGCGAAAAGTTGTCAACTCGTGAACGTATGTCGCAGGTGTTAGACAGAATTAGAGGTAAACAGTTTGTTGCTTTTATAAGTTTGTTCAATGAAGAAGAAGGGCGCCTTGGGGTTGTAGTGACCTTTTTGGCGGTGATGGAGTTGATTAAAGAATCACTGGTGGAGATCGTGCAAAACGAGTCTTTTGGACCAATTCATGTTAAAGCTAGGTCATCATGAAGTCAGAATTAGTAAGAAAAATTATCGAAGGCGCTATTTTGGCTGCAGGTAAACCTGTAGATTTAGGTCGCCTAGAATCATTGTTTGACAAAGATGAGTGTCCTCCTAAGGATCAGCTGAGAGCAGCTATTGAGGAAATTCAGTCCGATTGCCGTGGTCGAGGATTTGAGTTAGTGCAAGTGGCAAGTGGTTATCGATTCCAAGTTCGACAGGACCTCTCTAGTTGGGTAAATAAATTATGGGAAGAAAAACCCAAACGATATTCCAGAGCAATGCTTGAAACCCTTGCATTGGTGGCATATCGCCAGCCACTAACAAGAGGGGATATCGAATCAGTTCGAGGTGTTGCAGTGAGTTCGGATATTATAAAGTCCTTGCAAGAGCGAGATTGGGTGCGTGTAGTAGGGCATCGCGATGTTCCTGGGCGGCCAGCCCTATATGCGACAACTAAAGGCTTTTTAGATTATTTTAACTTAAAGAGTCTCGAGCACTTGCCTGCGCTCAATGAAATTAAAGATTTCTCTGAGCTGGATCCTGATCTTGAATTGGCTCTTGCTGGTCATCAGCCAAACACAGCTGCTGCCAACGACAATGCTTTGAATACAGGTGCTACTGTGGCTGAATTTAACTTAGATCGTCAACAGGACGGTGTAATATCAACAACAGATCAGTCAGTATTTGCCGCGACGCCAGAATCGAGTCTCGAACAAGATAAAGGACCTATTAATGAGTGAAAAATTACAGAAGCTTCTCGCCACTGTTGGTTTAGGGTCTAGGCGAGAGCTTGAAAAATGGATTTCTGCCGGTCGTGTGTCAGTGAATGGATCGATATCAAAATTAGGCGATCGAGCTGTACCAGAGGATAGGATTTTAGTGGATGGTCGTCCGGTCAAGATAGTTACTGATGATAGTCCAAGAGTTTTGATGTACAGCAAGCCTGAGGGGGAAGTGTGTACCTCGAGTGATCCTGATGGACGTCCCACTGTTTTTGATAGGTTGCCGCGCTTGAACCGTGGTAGGTGGATTGCTGTTGGACGCTTGGATATCAACACCAGCGGTCTTTTGCTGTTTACTAACCATGGAGAGTTGGCCAATCGACTGATGCATCCCTCCTATGAAATCAAGCGTGAATATATGGCGCGTATTCACGGTGAAGTGACTGAAACTATGATAGCTAGGCTTACCGAAGGCGTTATTCTTGAGGACGGCATCGCTAAATTTCAGACGGTCAAAGCTCAGCATGCTCGGAGTAGCGACGAACGCAGTGCCAGTAACCAGTGGTTTAAGGTTATTCTAGCCGAGGGTCGTACGCGGGAAGTTCGTCGCCTGTGGGAGTCTCAAGGTGTTGAAGTAAACAGGTTAAAACGAATCAGTTATGGGCCGATTGAGTTGCCCTCAATTGTACGTCGGTCTGAATTTATTGATCTAGATCCAAAACAAGTTATATCGCTATTTCGTGCTGTTGGAATACGGCCGCCAAAATTTAATGAAAAAAATGTCTTGCGCGATATACGCGAGCGAAAAGAGAAGAAACTTCGTGCGCGCGGAAATCCCTATAGTTAGTATAATCTCACGAGGTGCGAATTTGTGCCTCAATAGATTGTCCGTTCATGTCGTTGCTGTCGGAACCAAGAAGATACAAATAGGCGGGCATAATGTCCTCTGCTGTGGCCAGCTGTTCTGGGTTTTCAGCCGGGAACGCCTGAGCACGCATATCCGTTCTTGTGGCGCCAGGGTTTATGGCGTTTATTCGAACAGAGCCTATTGCCTCGACTTCTGAGGCCCACGTTTGAACCAGGCCTTCAATGGCGAATTTGGATACCGCATACGCCCCCCAAAATGCTCTGCCGATGCGACCCACACCAGAAGTGGTGAATACAATTGATGCGTCTGAAGATCTTTCAAGTACGTACATCAGTGACTGTGTCAATTGCACCTGAGAGGTTAAATTTACCTGTAACACCTTGTCCCACAGAGAGCTAGTGTAGTGACTAAGAGGTGTTCTCTGGCCTAGGATAGCTGCATTTAGTAGCAGGCCATCGAGTCGACCGAATTGTTCATCAATAGTTTTGGCTAGTTCGTCGTAGTTTTCAGTTGTGGCCCCTTCAAAGTCAATCGGAACTATGTGGGGTTCCGGGTGGTTGGCGGAGATAATCTCGTTGTAGACTGACTCTAGTTTAGACACGGTACGGCCTGCGAGAATAACCGTGGCGCCAGCTTGTGCACAGGCTAATGCCGCAGTGCGGCCAATGCCGCTACCAGCTCCTGTAATAAAAATAACTCTCTCTGCAAGATGCTGGTGGGGTGGTACGTAGCGAATTATGTCTTGGGTAGAATGCAAAATGGTTGCTCACTAGTTCTCGTTATTGTTTGAAAAGTAATTGGTAAAGTTGGTCTGATTTATGAACTATAAAGCTAGCATCCCAACTAGAGATGTCCTCGCTACTAGGGATATATCCCCAGCCAGCTGCTACAGTCACCATGCCCGCGGCGCGACCCGCGTCGATATCTCTGCGATGATCACCAATATAGATACAGTCTTCTGGTGCCAAGGCAAGCTTGTCGGCGGCAAGTAGCATAGCTTCCGGATGCGGTTTGGGATGAACAACATGATCTGGACAAATCACTGTGGCGCAGTTTGTCATAAGAGATAATCGTTCAAGAACAGCAATGGTGTATTTCCAAGGTTTATTGGTCACAATGCCCCAAGGTATCTGTTTTTCCAGGCAGGTTTCAAGCACTTGATTTAAGCCCTTAAATAGATGCGTCTTATCGGCCAAATGTTTAAAGTACAGACCAAGGTATTGCTCTTTAATCGCGTTAAATTCGGTATGTTCAGATGTCAGGCCAAAACCTGCTAAAATTAGCCCTGCTGAACCATTAGTTACGCTGGTTCTAACCTTTGAATTTTTAATTGGCGCTCGTCCGTGCATCTTTAACTGAATATTCAATGCCGTAATAAAATCAGGCGCCGTATCAAGCAGAGTGCCATCTAGATCAAATAAAACGGCCTTAAAATTTGGCATTAATTAATTCCTCGTCACCGTTATCGCTATCGTTGATATTGTCACAGAGGCTTTTTGGCGCAAATCATGTAATTCACATCTACATCATGTTGGTCTAGCTTATAATTTTTTGTCAGCGGGTTATAGAGAAGGCCAGTCATTTCGGTTACCTCAAGTCCTGCTTCACGTATCCATTGGCTAAGTTCAGAAGGTCGTATAAATTTTGAAAATTCATGTGTGCCCTTAGGTAGCATGCGCAATACATATTCAACGCCGATGATTGCGAAAAGATAAGATTTTGGATTACGGTTGATCGTTGAGAAAATCAAGGTGCCCCCGGGCTTTGCAAGTGCCGCACAGGCGGTAACCACTGAGGCTGGATCAGGCACATGCTCGAGCATTTCCAAACAGGTTACCGTGTCAAACTGCTCCGCATGAGAGCTGGAAAAATCTTCGGCAGTAGTTTTGATGTAGTCAATATTCAAGCCTGATTCTAGTTTGTGTAAGTTACCCACCGCAAGTGGAGCCTCCCCCATGTCAATACCGGTGACTTCAGCACCACGTTGGGCCATGGCCTCGCACAGAATGCCGCCACCACATCCAACATCAAGCAGAGTTTTTTCAGCGACTTCAGCTCGCTGATCTATCCAGTTTGCACGGAGAGGGTTGATATCATGCAGGGGTTTGAATTCACTATTTCGATCCCACCAGCGACTAGCAAGTTGCTCAAATTTATGAATTTCTTGAGGATCAACATTGTTGCTCATACATTACCTTAGATTAATATGATCTTTATCTTTATCTTTATCTTTATCTTTATCTTTATCT
>JAQWYJ010000079.1 GCA_029254005.1 Porticoccaceae bacterium
GGATAAACAGATAAACAGATAAACAGATAAACAGATAAACAGATAAGTAGATAAGTAGATAAGTAGATAAGTAGATAAGTAGAATAAAACACCATTATGATTAGAAAATTAAATTGTAGTTAAGGCAGCTGCAGAGGTTTTATAAACATAATACTGTTATGTATAAACCATCGAAGGAGTAGTTATATGGACTTAAAAAAACACTATCAGCAAGCGGCGCGGGACAGCTGTCCTATTTATACTTTTTTGGATTTGCGTGTAGAGAGTATTGAAAACGGTGTTTATCGCTCGCGAACGCCGCTAAATGACAACACCAAAAACCATGTGAATATTTTTCATGCAGGCCCCATGTGGATGACTGCCGAGTATTTGGGTGGCTTAATTGCTGCACACAACTTGGATAACCCGGCTTACCAGCCGGTGATTGCAGGGCTGGACATTAAATTTTTACGCCCCGCCATGACTGATATTACCGCTGAAGCTGTGTTTACTGCGCGGGATGCAGCTGCAATGAAGGCTGCGCTAGAGGATACAGGGCGCTTTGATTTTACCCTTCATATTGAAGTGAAAGATACGGCTGGCAAAATTGTGGCCGAGGCAAAGGGAGACTACGTGGTAAAAGATTTTTCTAATTTACTCAAGTAAGCTCAGATGACCAGAATGCGCACACTAAAATCCGTCAATACTGTCTTTTAATATCGCAGCTACCTTGGGGCTCAGACCACATAATCACAAGTGATCTAACTCAACTTACTGATTCTGACTGTATGGTTCACTGGGGATAGAAAAAATTGTAAACACGACAGAACCTAGCGTAAATATCACTCAATATTCTGGATCTGTTCACGCATTTGCTCTATCAATACTTTTAGTTCCACTGATGCCTGAGTGGTGACACCTGCAATAGATTTTGAGCCCAAGGTGTTAGCTTCACGGTTTAACTCCTGCATTAAAAAGTCGAGTCTGCGACCAATGGAATCACTACTTTTTAGCACTTGGCGAATTTCAGAGATATGCGCTTCTAGTCGATCAAGCTCTTCATCTACATCGGCACGATTAGCGATAATAACCATTTCTTGCTCAAGCCGTTCTTCATCTAGCTGTACTTCCATATTGGCAATTTTTTCGATCAATCGAGTGCGCTGATGGGCAAGAATCTCGGGCAAATGTTGGCGCACAATTTCAGTTTGTTGTTCAATCCCTTGAAGACGTTGCTCAATCATGGCCGCAAGTTTTTCTCCCTCGCGCATGCGGCCTTCGAGAAGATCATTAACGGCAACTTTAAAGGTCTCAATTGCCCCCTTATAAA
This sequence comes from Porticoccaceae bacterium, assembly GCA_029254005.1. Classification (GTDB taxonomy): domain Bacteria; phylum Pseudomonadota; class Gammaproteobacteria; order Pseudomonadales; family Porticoccaceae; genus HTCC2207. The sequence continues at coordinate 1,310 of JAQWYJ010000079.1, forward strand.
GACTTTCTGATTCAACGTTTTGATCTTTTAAAACCCCTGGCCAGCGCATAATATCTAGAGGGGAAATCTGAGCAGGCTCTTTGATCTGAGTTGCTAATTGCTCAGCAATATCGATATAGCGTTTGGCCAATTCAAGATCCGTGGTTACCATTACCTCGGTGTTGTTGAAGGCAATTTGTATCAAGCAGTCGACTTTTCCTCTAGACAGCTTCTTACGAGCAATGTCTCTAAGCGCCATTTCAATATCACGGATGGTCTCAGGTAGTTTAAAATGGGGCTCTAAAAAGCGGTGATTGACTGATCTAAGCTCACAAGATACTGACCCCCAGCTGAAATCGAGTGTTTGGCGTGCAAATGCGGTCATACTGCGAGGCATAATATCTCCAGAGAGTTTATTTTGATGTCTATAGTAACAAAGGCGGCCAATAGGGTGTTAGATTTGCTATAATTTGTATCTAAATTGTTACCAAACAAAAATCGAGGAAACCAAACGATGTCTAGACCCAGTGGCCGCCGGCCAGAACAGTTGCGCCAAGTTAAGATTACTCGTGATTATACCTGCCATGCCGAAGGGTCAGTTTTGGTTGAATTTGGCAATACTAAAGTCATTTGTACTGCCAGTGTAGAGCAAGGTGTACCAAGATTTTTACGAGGTAAGGGCGAAGGCTGGGTGACAGCAGAATATGGTATGTTGCCGCGTTCAACTAATAGCCGTATGGGACGCGAGGCGGCAAGAGGAAAGCAGAGCGGCCGCACCCAAGAAATTCAACGTTTAATCGGTCGCTCTTTGCGTGCTGCGGTAGATCTTAAGCAGCTTGGAGAGCACACTATTAACATTGATTGTGACGTTATTCAGGCCGACGGTGGGACTCGCACAGCATCTATTACCGGTGCCTGTGTTGCCTTGGTGGATGCCATTAGATATCTGCAGCGCAATAAAAAGATTCAGGGAGATCCTCTGGTATCTATGATCGCATCTGTCTCTGTGGGTGTTTACAAAGGAATGCCTGTTGTTGATTTAGATTATGCTGAAGATTCTAATGCGGAGACAGATATGAATGTAGTTATGAATAGTAATGGTGGTTTTATTGAAGTACAAGGAACTGCTGAAGCGGCTCCCTTTAGTGATAATGAGTTGACTGATATGTTAGCTCTTGCGAAGCAGGGTATTGCTGATTTGGTGCGAGTTCAACAGATGGCTTTGGCACAATAAAAGACGGAATTATTATGCACTCTTATAAAACCAAATTTATCGACAATGCTCTTTGCAGCGGCGCCCTAAAATTCGGAGAATTCACGCTAAAGTCGGGCCGCGTCTCCCCCCACTTTTTTAATGCTGGCGAGTTTTATACAGGTAAAGCGTTGGCAGAGTTGGGACGTTGTTATGCCTCTGCCATTGTGGATTCTAAAATAGAGTTTGATGTGTTATTCGGTCCTGCATATAAGGGTATTACACTTGCGGCGGCAACGGCTATTGCTTTGTCTGATGATCACGGAATTGATGTGCCCTATTGCTTCAATCGCAAAGAAACCAAATCTCACGGTGAGGGAGGTGCGCTGGTTGGAGCGCCCCTGGAGGGTAAAGTGCTCATCATTGATGATGTGATCACAGCTGGCACGGCTATACGAGAAGTTATGAGTATGGTGGAAGGCGCTGGCGCACAAGCTGTGGGAGTGGTAATTGGGTTAGATCGAAAAGAGCGCGGTAAAGGAGCAGCATCGGCCATTGAGGAGGTGCAAAAGCAGTTTGGTATGTCGGTGGTTAGTATTATCGACATTGATGATATTTTAACTTATTTAACAAACCAAGCCGACGCTAACGCCCTTGTTGACGCGATTAAAGCATATCGCGGAACCTATGGTGTTCAATGATTTTGTTTGTTAGCGGTTAAAAGTATTTACTGGTCAAAAACGCCAGAGGTTATTAGCGCCCAATGCTCACTCCAATAGTCGTTAGGCGCGGTCTTAAAATCACTGCGTACAAATTGGCTGATTTTTCCCTCCACACAAACCAGCATGAGGTTGGCGGCTACCGATACTGGAACGTTGAGTTTTAATCCATCGCGCACCTCAGCCTCTCGTAAAGCCTGTTTAAGTTGCGACTCAAGTCTGTCGAAGAACTGGGCGACTCGGTCGTGTAGTCGCTCGTTTTCGATGGCGAGCGCATCGCCGTTAAGAATCCGAGTTATACCTGGATTTTTTTGGCAGAATGCAATCACCAAACTCAGTATTCGATAGCATTGATTTACTGCATTTGGTTCGTCATTGACGATGCCCCTCACTCGTCCGAAAATAGTTTCTTCAATAAAATCAATGAGGCTTTCATACATTTTTGTTTTACTGGCAAAGTGCCGATAAAGCGCCGCTTCGGAGATACCTAATTCAGCCGCTAGCGCTGCTGTGGTAATACGACCTTTAGACGTTTCAAGCATCCGTGCCAGTGTTTGCAAAATTTCTTGTGCTCGAGAGCCTTTTTTTGCGGCCATTAGAGTATTCCTTCTGATAGTTGGTTGGTAATGAGCGTGCCTACACCCTCATCGGTAAATATTTCTAACATAACGGCATGGTCTACACGGCCGTCAACAATATGTGCACAGCCCACGCCAGCCTTGACTGCTTCTAACGCACAATGAATTTTAGGAAGCATCCCACCATAAATAGTGCCATCGGCAATAAGATCGTCTACTTTGTCAACATCGAGCCCAGTTAACACCTGACCTTGTTTGTCTTGCAGGCCATTAACATTGGTAAGCAGCATGAGTTTCTCTGCCTGCAAAACCTCAGCAACTTTACCGGCTACAAGGTCTGCATTAATATTAAACGAGGAGCCATCGGCGCCGACCCCGATGGGAGCAATGACCGGAATGAAACCACTGTTCACAAGCATATCAATAACCGATTTGTTGATCGACTCAACTTCGCCAACATGACCAATATCAATAATTTCTGGGACAGACATTTCTGGTGTTTGATGAGAAACGATTAGTTGCTTTGCTTTTATTAGCTGCCCATCCTTGCCAGTTACACCAAAGGCCTTACCTCCGGCATTGCTTATCAGGTTAACAATCTCTTTGTTGATGGTTGCTCCGAGAACCATTTCAACAACATCCATAGTTTTGGTGTCAGTAACACGCATACCATCAATAAATTTGGTTTTAATTGATAACCGCTCAAGTAGCTCACCAATTTGTGGTCCTCCACCATGCACTACAACAGGGTTAATTCCCACGGCCTTCATAAGGACAATATCGCGAGCGAAACTCGCCTTTAGGTGCTCATCAACCATGGCATTGCCACCATATTTAACAACAACTGTTTTTCCTGCAAATCGCTGAATATAGGGGAGTGCTCTGGAAATGACTTGAGTTGTGGTAGCTGCTTCTGTTCGATTAAGTGACATAATTATAGATAGTCTTCTAAGTTATTTATAAATGGTCGTAGTTCTTTACAAAACTGTTGCTGGATACTATGTAAACAATAGTCGTTTTCTGCTTCAAATCGTAGGGTAAGGTTTGGCGTAGTGTTAGAGGCCCTAATAAGCCCCCAGCCATGTTCAAAATTGACACGGAGGCCATCTAAGGTGTTGATTGTTGCATCCGCAAATTCAGCGTTGGCGATGAGATCCTGCATCAAGGCAAACTTATCTGTTTCGGCAATGGGGATCAAAATTTCGGGCGTGTAGCTAGTAGGTCTAAACCCCGACACTAGATCACTCAGATGTGTAATAGCCTGCGTATTACTTTCGCAGAGAATTTCCATTAGTCGCACCGCAGCATATATGCCATCATCAAAGCCTTGCCAGCGGTCGTTAAAAAATATGTGACCACTAAATTCACCACCAATAAGCGCATCAGACTCATGTACCGCACGTCGAATGTGTGAGTGGCCCGTTTTAGATTGAATAGGTATACCACCACGGTCCATAATCAGTTGCTCAAGTCGCATGCTACTTTTGATATCAAAAACAACTCGGGCGCCAGGTTTATTGACAAGGAGTGCGTTGACAAAAATCATCATTAAGCGGTCTGGCCAGATGATCTCTCCGGTATCACTTATTACCACTACACGATCGCCATCACCGTCAAAGGCTAAGCCTAAATCTGCCTTGCTTTGTTTAACCTTAGCAATCAGGCTAGTTAGATTTTTTTCATCCGAAGGGTTTGGTTCGTGATGAGGGAAATGGCCATTAATGTCGCAAAAAATTGCCTCCACTGAGCAGTTCAATTGCTGAAAAAGTGTTACTGCTAAAGGCCCAGAGACTGAATTTCCACCGTCAATAACAATCTTGAAAGATCTCTTTATCTGGCTTTTATTGGCGATGAACTCAAGATATCTCATGTCGGCATTAATATGCCTAAGACTGCCGTTGGCTTTTTTTTCAAAATTGTTGGCTTCAATGTTTACTTTTAAGTTATCCAAGCATCGCTTAGAGATTATTTGTCGCTCTAGGATTATTTTAAAGCCATTGTAGATCCCTGGATTATGACTGGCGGTGACCATCACTCCAGAGCACCCGGAACCTTCGTTATGAATGGCAAAATTAAGCACTGGTGTAGTTGTTACACCCAAATCTACCACCTGACAACCTGATGAAACTAACCCAAGGCATAAAGCCTCTGACAACGCATCTGAGCTTAATCGTCCATCTCGGGCAACAAATAGCGTATTTACATCTCTTGCTAGTATTAACTGACCTAAAGCACAACCCAAGCGGCGAGCAAACTCGGGGGTAATTTCGTCAAAGGCGATACCACGAATGTCATAGTCTCGAAAAACGCTTTCTACAAGCACAAAGGGGTCTTTCTCTGCACCTATTGATCGGCCAGATTTTTGATTGCCATTACTTATTTGAGTTTGACTAGGCATCTGATAATTGCTCAGATCTGTATGCTGTAGCAATTTTTTCTATAAGGTCTCGCGCTAGTTGAGTTTTATTTCTTTTGCGTAGTAAGGTCGATGAATCCTTGTCTATCCAGCTGACTTCATTTTCATCACTGTTAAAGCCAATGTCTTGTCTGGATATATCATTGGCAATAATTACATCGAGATTTTTGCGTTGCAGTTTATCTTGCGCATAGGCTTGCACGTCCCTACTTTCTGCAGCAAATCCAACCACAAAAAGCTGTTGATAGGCACTTGATACAGAGCTTAGGATATCAGGATTTTTTTCAAGCGTTAACGTCAGAGTTTTTTGCGTTGATTTAATTTTTTCCGCTTCCACTGATACCGCTTTGTAGTCAGCAACCGCTGCGGTGGCGATAAAAATGTGCGCATCTTTTGCTTCAAGCATCGCTGCATCTAACATGTCCTCTGCTGAGGAAATAGAAATTACCGCACAGCGAGCAGGTGGAGCTATATTTACAGGGCCTGTAATTAAGGTAACATAAGCCCCCGCTTCAATGGCTGCTGCAGCGAGCGCATAGCCCATTTTGCCAGAGCTGTGATTACTAATATAGCGAACAGGATCCAAGGCTTCGCGAGTTGGACCAGCAGTAATAACAATTTTTTTGCCTTGTAGTTTACCGCTTGTGAATCGGTTTGCTAGCTGTTCAATGAGTAATTCTGGTTGCTCCATTCTCCCAGGGCCAGTGTCACCGCAGGCCTGAATACCGTTTCCGGGTCCAATTATGTCAACGTCTCTTTTTACTAATGTATTAATATTATCTAGTGTTGCAGGGTGGCACCACATGGCCTGATTCATCGCTGGGGCGACGGAAACTAGTGCTGAGGTTGCCAGATAAATAGCGCCCAGTAGACTATCAGCTTTTCCATGAACCATAGTGGCAATAAAATCGGCGCTCGCCGGAGCGATCAACAAAAGATCAGCCCAGCGGGCGAGCTCAATATGTCCCATTCCTGCCTCAGCTTTTTCATCAAGTAACCCTGTGTGAACAGGGCTGCCTGACAGCGCTTGTAAGGTCAGTGGCCGAATGAATTCTTCTGCACCCGGAGTCATCACTACTTTAACAATGGCACCTTGGTCTTGAAGGCGACGTAATATCTCAGCGCTTTTATAGGCGGCGATACCTCCGGTAATCCCAATGATAATACGTTTGTTTGAGAGGCTGTTCATGGTTATTCCAACTAAAGTGATTGCCACAGTCTAAACTACCAGTATAGACAAAAATGTAATTTTGGTAAATAAGGACTCACTATGGCTATAGCGCATATAGAAAAGGCAGAAAGACCTAGAGAAAAGCTTTTATCTAGAGGCGCAAAAATACTCTCAGATGCTGAATTATTAGCTATTTTTTTACGCACAGGGGTACCAGGGTTGAGTGCTATAGATTTGGCTTCTGCGTTACTGAGACGTTTTAATGGTTTGACACCCTTATTGAAAGCAGACCAGCAAAGTTTTTGTAAAATGAAAGGATTAGGTCCAGTTAAATATGCTCAGTTGCAGGCGTCATTAGAACTAACAAGGCGTTATCTTGAGGAACAGTTAGAGGCAAAAGACATCTTCACTGATCCTAAGCAAGTGGGCGATTATTTAGCAGTACAGATGCGAGATTACGACCGAGAAGTATTCAGTATTTTATTGCTTGATTCCCAACATCAGCTATTGGGTTATCATGAACTGTTTCAAGGGACTATAGACTCAACATCGGTATATCCCCGAGAAGTGGTTAAGTTAGCGCTACAAAAAAATGCGGCAGCTGTTATTGCTGCTCACAACCATCCTTCGGGATTGGCATTGCCTAGTCAAGCTGACATTGCAATCACCAGAAGATTAAAGTCTGCGTTAAAATTATTAGACATTAGATTGCTCGATCACTTTATTGTCGGTCGAGGGCACATAACATCCCTTGCGGAGCAGGGGAAAATGTAAATTGGGCAAACCATCTGTCTTAAGTGTTTAATTGTACTGATTAGGCTGTTTTAATTTGATTCAAGGTGGGCTTTCTGGTATAAAACGCGCCTCCTTACGGGGACTCCCCAAATAAGGGTGTAATTTTTTGGAATACTTTTGTCAAAAGGAGTTTTCCTTAGACAATAATCGGAATTAGAGGCAGGATAAATGTCCAGAGTATGTCAGGTCACAGGCAAGCGCCCAATGGCTGGAAACAATGTATCTCATGCGAAAAACAGAACTCGTCGTCGTTTTGAGCCAAACCTACAC
>JAQWYJ010000088.1 GCA_029254005.1 Porticoccaceae bacterium
AACAGGAATACCCTTGACTGTTCCGGTAACTGCCACTAGCGCATCCTTCTCACCGGTCTTTTTCTGAGCATCAACCAGACGATCTTTATATTTTTGCACATCTTTGAATTTCAGTCGATCAACGGCTTCAATGTCGGTTTCTAATTCTTGCATACCCGGTTGATCAAGGAAAATATCTATACGCCGCCGGGCACCAATACGCATATGATGTTGGCACTTTGGACATACATCAAGGTTGCGCTCTAACTCTGGACGATATAGCGGTGACGCACACTTGGGACATTTTTTCCACAGCCCCTCAGGAACCGAGTTAGATCGCTCATTTTTAGAGGCCGCCGGACCCTTAGGTCGTATGCGATTGAGCCAGTTCATAGATTTCCTTATAGCAACATCACACTAGTTAAGTAATATTGTAGATAATAATTGTTGAGTTATTCTAACATGACAATTCAGTAGCTACGATGCATCAGCATAGATTATTTTAGTTTTTTATGAATGGCGCTGGGCTCATCAGCTGACACTTTTAGCATTTTCTATAAAGCTGGCTACTAGCAAAGGGTCCTTGTTCCCTGGGTTTTGCTCAACCCCGCCACTAACATCAACCATCTCGGGATTAACCGCAACGACGGCTTGAGCAACATTATCTGGATTAAGCCCACCGGCTAATATTAAAGAAAATTTTCTTTGTAATGGCAGTCGCTGCCAATCAAATTGCTCGCCAGTACCGCCATATTGATCGGCATGCCATGCATCAAATAAGAAGCCACCCATCGGCTTATATTGTGCTACCTCGTGCGCCACATCTAGCCCTTCACGCATACGGATAGCACGAATAAATGGATAGTTAAACTGATGACAAAAATCGGGGCTTTCATCACCATGAAATTGGACAAAACTCGGCTTTAAATGGTTTATCACCTGATTTACAAAATCTCTCTCTTCGTTCACAACTAAAGCGACGCAGAGAGTATCTCTAGACAGTACCTGTTTAATTTTTATCGCTTGTTGCAGATCAACATAACGACGACTATGGCGGTACAGGACCAATCCAATGGCATCGGCCCCAGCCTCTTCAGCCATTAGAGCATCTTCAACAGTCGTAATCCCGCATATTTTTACCCGGACTGTCATAGTATCGCACACCTGTCGAACTCATCAGGCAAAAAACTAGGGCCCCTTTGACTATGCGGAAGTTCATACGTTTTTGGATAACTTACGTCAACCAAATACAGACCGCATGGAGAGGCAGTGGCTGCGCTTTTAGAGCGATCTTTACCATTCAACAGACGCCCAATCCAATCGGGAGTCTGACGCTTCAAGCCAACGCTAATCAGGGATCCAGCTATATTTCGGACCATATGTAATAAAAAGGCATTTGCCGTAATCTCAAAAACAATTAGCTTTCCTGAGACAAATACCTCAGCTGATTGCACATAACGACTCGGACTCAAAGATTGGCACCCGGCACCTCTGAAAGCAGAAAAATCTTGCTCACCCAGCAAATACTGACAGGCCTGATTCATTGCCTCAACATTTAGATTACCTTTAGTCCAAGACAGCCCTTTGGCTAAAATAGCAGGCCGCGTGTCCTGCGCTGAAATAATATACCGGTAGGTTCTGGCCGTCGCACTAAATCGAGAATGGAAGCTAGCAGGCATTTGAGCAGCCCAGCTTAAGGCCACCGAGTCAGGTAACTGACTGTTGGCCCCCATTACCCAGTTACGCCCATCACGATGCGCTGAGGAATCAAAATGAATTACTTGGTGGCTTGCATGAACCCCAGTATCAGTGCGGCCAGCACAACCAATGACAATAGGCTGATTAGCAACATAAGAAAGTGCCTTTTCAACTACTGCTTGCACTGAGGGGCTATGCTTCTGCTTTTGAAAACCACAAAATTCAGAACCATCATAAATGACGATGGCTGCAAAACGCTGAAGACCTTCTGGCAATTTACCATCTGCTGGCACTCTGCAATTAGGTGTATACTGCCAGTCAGAATTAGACATAAAAAACCATTTCTAGAGCCTGAAAATTTAGGTGTAAAAACTTCAAAGATTACCGCTAAGCTTGTCTAAAACAGCCCTTGCCCTTGCCTGCCCATTTTTATTAGACTCCTCAATAATTTCTTCAAGAATTTCCTTAGCTCCAGAGATATCGCCCAAATCTGCATAGGTTTGAGCTAAATCCAACTTTATATCTACCGGATTGATCGTATCTGAGAGATCGAGATAGTTCAAATCATCGGCGCTGTCCAAATCAGACAGAGGCACCTCATCAAATGCTTCGAAGTCAGACATATCAAAATTTTGTTCACCTGATAACGCTTTAGCAGCAAAAACATCTTCATTTGGCATTTTTTGACCATCAAAAATGTCTAACGCTGAGTCAGACGAAAAGGCATCATCACCCGGATTTTTTTCAAGCGGTAAATCCTGGTTGGTATGCACTTTCTTCTTTTGCCAAGATAAAATCATCGCAAATAACAGAAAAAGTGCAACAACACACAATGCTACCGCGGCCAACATAGAAAAGTCTGATGTTTTGATTGATGAAGCAGACGGCAATATCGCCAGTGCCTGTTCTTTTTCCTCTGCTTCTAATCTCATTGCTGACTGCAGCAAGGAAAGCTCGGCCTTTAGAATATCTATGGTTGAACGCAGTGCTGATATTTCCATTTGAGCAGCCATCACACTATCTTGAGCTAAGATCAACTCAGATCTCAATTCTTCAATGACCAAATCCCGCGCTACTTCTGATAAGGGTGTCTCGACCAGAAGAATATTTTGCTTCCCCAATTCATCGTTCACTGGTGATACAGCCATTTTTTTGTCGCCAATAGGGTTGTCTGAAATAACACTATCGACCAAAGATTGCTCATCCCCTACCCTCTCGGAGCTAGGAAATACTTGAGGCGCAATAATGGTTTTCGCCATAGTAACATCGTCAGCTTTGAAATAAGGAATTTGCTGAACAATTGCCGGGAGTTCAGGGTTTGAAATTGTGTCAATTCGCTGCCCTTCTGGAGCATCTCCCGACCTCTGTTCATCACTAGTATCATTCAAATCAAACGCCAGAATTTCGGAGACAGCAAGCCCTGTTTGACTAGCAGCTTGCTCTTTAGACGGCACCTGAATGATTGCATTGGCAATAATTTTAGTCGGTTCTTGGTCTAGAAATGCTGAAGAATTGAATTTGTAAATTGCATCTATCATTTTCCAAATGGGAGTATCATCCGTCTTTAATCGTGCAGCAATGCGCCATAGAGTATCCCCGGGGCTAACCTGATAAAACGCACTATCTATGTCTGTCCTCAGAAGACGCAATACGATTCCTGTATAATCGTTCATCAGACTAACATCAATAGCGTATAGGGAAGACCCTCCGCTCCATCTGAGTCTGAGTAGGATAGTAATATCGCCCAACTCAGGTATTGCAGAGGACTGTATTACAACCCGACTAATTCCAGCATCGTCGATTGTGATTGCAAAAGAGAGGTCCGCAATAAATTCACTGTAATCAATTCCTAACGTCAAAAAACGCTCTTCTGAACCCAGCTGAGCAGACAACTTTGACATGTCGGATTCTACACCTGCAGTAGGCACAATATCGATTAGTACGTTCAGAGGCTCATTAGCCTTTGACAGCAAATTTATGTCACCCAAGCTGTAAGCAAATAATTTAGGTGCGAAAAACACCGCAAGAATGGCTAGTATCAGCATCTGAACGTATCTAATGGCACTGATTATCATAACCGACATTTTTCCTAGCAATAGTTGATGTGATCTAATCGGATGATAACAAATAAACCTATCAATAATCTATGATATTTAGGTATCAAAATAGATATACCTTCAGCATTTTGTCGAACATGTGCAGACTCACATTAACCAAGTTACCAACAAGCGCTTAGTAAAATTTGGCTTATCCTAACTCTCAACAATGATTCTTAGCATCCGCCTTAGAGGCTCAGCAGCACCCCAAAGAAGCTGATCTCCTACAGTGAAGGCTGAAAGGTAACAAGGTCCCATGTTCATTTTTCGCAATCGACCAACAGGTATGTCCATTGTGCCGGTGACAGCAGCTGGAGTAAGGCCACGCAGAGATGCCTCGCGATCATTGGGAATCACCTTAACCCATTGATTGGCTTCACCTATGATGCATTCGATCTCATCCAAGGGCACATCCTTATTGAGCTTTAGGGTGAGAGCCTGACTATGACAGCGCATGGAGCCAATACGCACACAAAGCCCATCTAGCATGACGGGATCTTTTTCGCGATCAAGTATCTTGTTAGTCTCAATTTGATGTTTCCATTCTTCCTTACTTTGTCCGTTGTCCAGCTGGACATCAATATAGGGCAATAAACTACCGGCCAGAGGATGACCCCACTGATCTGTGGGGAAAGACTTATCTCTTAAAATTGCTGCAACCTGACGATCAATGTCGAGTATCGCCGCGGAAGGGTCGACCAAATCTCCGTGCACGGACTGTTCAATCGCACCCATTTGGCTAATCAATTCGCGCATATTTTTGGCGCCAGCACCAGAGGCAGCCTGATATGTCATAGAGGACGCCCATTCAATAAGTCCCTTACTAAAAAGCCCACCAAGGCCCATCAACATAAGACTTACTGTGCAGTTGCCACCGATGAAGCTTTTAACCCCTGAATCCATAGCCCTGTCAATAATCGCTCTATTCACTGGATCAAGAACAATGACTGAGTCTACCTTAGTTCGCAACGCCGATGCTGCATCAATCCAATAGCCATTCCAACCTTTAGCGCGCAACTGAGGATAGACTTGATTGGTATAGTCACCACCTTGGCAGGTTAAAATAATATCCATTTCCAACAAACCATCGAGGTCAAATGCACTTTTTAAAGGTGCAGCTGAACCATTAACATCAGGACCAAGATCACCCGTCTGTGAGGTTGTAAAAAAGAACGGATCGATATCGTTAAAATCATTTTCAACACGCATTCGCTCCATCAAAACGGAACCGACCATTCCTCGCCATCCTACCAGACCAGTTTTATTCATTTCATATACCTATTAATATTTATTATTACAATTATCAAGACAATCTTAGCGCCCCGACAACGGCATCACCCATAGCTACAGTGCCTACCTTAGTCATTCCTTCTGTGTGGATGTCACTCGTTCTAAAACCACTTTCTAACACGCAACTCACCGCGTTTTCGATAGCTACAGCGGCCTCAGGAGCCTTAAGGGAGTAACGGAGCATCATCGCCACAGATAGAATTGTTGCCAGTGGATTTGCCACACCCAACCCCGCTATATCAGGTGCAGATCCATGACAGGGCTCATACATACCAACACCGTTTTTATCTAGAGATGCAGAAGGTAGCATTCCAATCGATCCCGTCAGCATAGCTGCGGTATCCGATAAAATATCACCAAACATATTTCCAGTAACAATTACATCAAACTGTTTTGGTTCTTTCACAAGTTGCATAGCTGCATTGTCAACATACATATGACTAAGCTGTACCTCAGGGTAATCTGCCGCCATATCTGATACTACCTCACGCCAGAGAACCGTAGCCTCAAGAACGTTAGATTTGTCAACAGAACAGAGTTTTTTGTCGCGTACCATTGCCGCCTCAAAGGCCATGCGGGCGATACGTTGTATTTCACTTTCATTATACTTGTATGTGTTATAGCCCTCTCGTTGACCATCTTCTAAAACCCTTATTCCACGAGGTTCACCAAAATAAATACCGCCAACTAGCTCTCTGACGATTAAGATGTCTAATCCTGAGACAAGTTCGGGTTTCAAGGAAGACGCATGAGCTAATTGAGGATGCATTATTGCCGGTCGCAAGTTTCCAAACAAATCTAACGCTGACCGAATAGCTAGCAGACCTTTTTCTGGCCTCAACTGTCGATCAATATTGTCCCATTTAGGACCCCCAACAGCACCAAGCAGAATAGCATCCGCACATTTTGCTTTTGATAGGCTGGCCTCAGGACAAGGCTCCCCATAAAGATCTATAGCGGCCCCACCAAGCTCGGCATAATCAAGGCTGACATTCAAATCAAATAGCTCATTAGCACGCTGCAATACCTTTACCGCTTCCTCTATTATTTCCGGACCAATATTGTCGCCAGGTAGTACCAATACATTTCTAGATGTCATTTGATTGCTCCAAAAACCCAGGGATGCTGTTCTGCACGATCTCGCTCATAGGATTCAATGCGATCTGCCTTTAACATGGTCAGACCAATCTCATCTAATCCGTTGAGTAAACATTCTTTACGAAACTGATCCAGCTCAAACTGAAAAACCAATCCAGCATCACTGGTAACCGTCTGGGCACTAAGATCAATATCCAATGTAAAGCCTTCCTGTTCATAGAGCGTTTTAAACAAGACAGCTATCTCAGGTTCAGTCAAAATGACTGGTAAAAGGCCGTTTTTAAAGCAATTATTATAAAAAATGTCTGCATAGCTTGATGCTATTATCGCCTTAAAGCCATAGTCTTCAAGAGCCCAAGGCGCATGTTCACGACTTGACCCACAGCCAAAGTTCTTTTGCGCTAGCAGAATCGAAGCATTACTGTAACGCGCCTGATTCAAGGGAAATTCCGGGTTGACTGGTCTAGAACGGCAGTCTTGCCCCGGCTGTCCGTGATCAAGGTATCTTAATTCATCAAACAAATTGGGACCAAAGCCACTTCGTTGAATCGACTTTAGAAATTGCTTTGGAATAATCATATCGGTGTCGACGTTAGCTCTGTCCATTGGGGCCACTATGCCTTCATGTTGCGTAAACGCTTTCATTGAGATACCCCCGTAACTGAGCCTTCAAGCAACCAGGGCCTAACGTCAATAATATGTCCGGCAACTGCAGCAGCCGCGGCCATTGCCGGACTCATTAAATGGGTACGGCCACCACTACCCTGGCGGCCCTCAAAGTTTCGATTTGAGGTAGAAGCACAGTGCTCACCATCCCCTAATTTATCGGCGTTCATTGCTAAGCACATAGAACAGCCAGGTTCACGCCACTCCATACCTGCTGCCTTGAAGATTTTGTCAAGACCCTCGGATTCAGCCTGAGCCTTAACCATCTGCGACCCAGGAACGACTAAAACTTGCTTTACGGTACTCGCTACAACCCGTCCTTTAGCTACTCGAGCAGCTTCACGCATATCTTCAATTCTAGAATTTGTACATGAGCCAATAAAAACTCTGTCAACTCCAATAGAGGTAATAGGCATACCGGCGACTAAACCCATGTAGTCCAGCGCTTGCTGAACACCTTTTCGTAAATCACTGCTAGGTTGACTGTCTGGATGAGGCACATTAGCGGTCACAGGCGCCACCATTTCCGGCGATGTTCCCCAGGTTACCTGCGGAATAATTTCTACCGCATCCAGACTAACATCAATGTCGAAAACTGCATCCTCATCACTTACCAAGGTACGCCAGTACTCTGAGGCTTGCTCCCAGAGCTGGCCTTTTGGAACAAACTGCCGGCCCTCACAATAATCTATTGTTCGTTGATCCACAGCTACCATACCGACACGAGCACCCGCTTCAATTGCCATATTACAGACTGTCATCCGACCCTCGATAGACATTTTACGAAACACAGACCCTGCAAATTCAATAGCATGTTGGTTTCCACCCGCTGTACCAATCTTACCTATAATGGCCAAAATTACGTCTTTGGGTGTGACACCAGGGCCTAGCTCTCCATCAACCGTGACGCGCATATTTTTCATCTTTTTACTCACCAAACATTGGGTCGCTAGCACGTGCTCTACTTCAGAGGTGCCAATGCCATGAGCTAAACAACCAAGGGCGCCATGGGTAGCTGTATGAGAATCACCACAAACCACCGTCATTCCTGGCATGGTAGCCCCAAGTTCAGGCCCCATTACATGCACAATACCTTGGCCCATTTCGTTCATTTTAAATTCTTTAATACCAAAATGATCACAATTATCATCGAGGGTTTGAACCTGTATTCGCGACACGTGATCAGGAATACCAGCAACACCAGCTTCACGCTCTAACCGGTCAGTTGAGATATTGTGATCTGGCGTCGCAATATTTGTGTCTAAACGCCATGGCGTGCGGCCTGCAAGACGAAGCCCCTCAAATGCCTGAGGCGATGTAACCTCGTGAAGAACATGTCGATCGATGTATATAAGTGAAGATCCATCCTCGTTTTCGTCAACAAGGTGGCTGTCCCAGAGTTTGTCATAAAGCGTCTTTGAAACCATTGCAACTACTCTTAACATTAAGTTGACGCAATTATACTCGTAGTTTAACATGAAATAAATTCATATAAAGAATAAAATACATTCCAAAATGGAATTCAAATAAACGGCTCGATCATGGACAATCAAAATTTAATCGCCTTTATCAGCGCTGCTGAAAAAAAGTCGTTTTCAGAGGCGGCAGCGACTTTAGACGTAACGCAATCCACCATAAGTAAAAGAATCGCACAACTCGAATTTAAACTGGGTAAAAAGCTCTTTGACCGCATCGCAAGAAAAGTCAATCTTACCGAAGCAGGAAAAGCGTTATTACCAAGAGCAAAACTAATCACCAAGGAGTATGAGAATGCCCTTCAGGCAATAAATGACCTCTCCGGCTCAGTCAGGGGCCCCTTGCAACTCGCAATTAGCCATCATCTGGGATTGCATAGGCTGCCAAAACTACTGAAAACTTTTACTCAAACGTATCCTGAAGTGGTCTTAGATATTACATTCATGGACTCAGAAAAAGCCTATGATCAAGTCCTCAATGGGCACTCAGATGCCGCCGTAATAACCTTGGCGCTTGATCAACATTCGAATATAAGGCGACAAAAAATTTGGAACGACCCGCTAAAGTTCGCCTGTTCCAAAGAACATCCCCTGGCGAGTTTAACAAACCCAGAGTTAGCTGATCTTGCGCACTTTCCGGTTATTTTACCTGGGCTTAACACCTATACTGGAAAAATAGTCCAACAATTATTCACCTCCGAAAATATCCCTCTTACAACACCAATGAGCACTAACTACTTAGAGACCATTAGTGCGATGGTCGAGATCGGTTTGGGTTGGAGTGTATTACCCGAAACCTTGACCAAGTCTCTTCATGTACTTTCCATAGGCAAGCACGAGATTCAGCGAGAACTGGGTTACATTTGTCACACAAAACGTACTTTATCACGAGCCACTAGCGCATTTTTAACACTTTTAAACTCAGAAGTTACGCTGCAAGAACAAGCTATATAGGTGCTAGCCCGGTGTCGACATCAGCATTTTGACCACGGTGGCGCAAATAGTGATCCATCAAAGTTAATGCAAGCATTGCTTCAGCAATGGGTACCGCTCTAATACCGACGCAGGGATCGTGTCGGCCGGTAGTGATCACTTCTGTGGGTTCACCGAATTTGTCAATTGATTTCCCTGGTACCAAAATGCTTGAGGTAGGCTTTAAGGCGAGATGAGCGATAATAGTTTGTCCTGATGAGATTCCGCCAAGAATACCGCCTGAGTTGTTAGACAGAAATCCCTCTGGTGTTAGTTCGTCTCTATGCTCTGAGCCCTGCTGACTAACTGAATTGAAACCTGCACCAATCTCGACTCCCTTAACGGCATTTATACTCATCAAACCATGAGCTATATCAGCATCCAAACGATCAAAAATTGGTTCGCCAAGACCTACCGGGACGCCTTCCGCAACTACTGATACCTTGGCACCAACAGAATCACCTCGCTTACGCAGAGCCTGCATATACACTTCAAGCTCACCAACTTTATTGGGATCTGGGAAGAAGAATGGGTTGTTTTCAATTTCAAGTTTATCGAAATGCCCGTAGCAAATTGGCCCTAACTGAGATACGTATCCGTAGATGTTGATGCCAGCCACCTCCGCGAGGTATTTTTTGGCAATAGCACCCGCCGCTACGCGCATTGCAGTCTCCCGGGCAGAGCTTCTGCCACCACCTCGATAGTCACGCTCACCATACTTTTGATAATAAGTATAATCTGCATGAGAAGGTCTAAATAAATCTTTGATTTTACTATAGTCTTTTGACTTTTGATCTTGATTTTCTATAAGAAGACCAATAGAAGCGCCGGTGGTTTTACCCTCAAAAACTCCCGACAAAATAGTAACCTCATCATCTTCTTTACGCTGAGTAGTATATCTAGATTGACCAGGTTTTCGGCGATTTAAGTCTGGTTGCAAATCCCCAGCGCATATATCTAATCCAGGAGGACAGCCGTCGACGATACATCCTATAGCAGGACCGTGACTTTCACCAAAACTGGTGACAGTAAATAACTTTCCAATGGAATTACCAGACATGTAAGCAAGGCCCTTTTATGAGTCAACACCAAACGTAATTTATTATACGCAGTTTAAGTAAAAAATTCTCTGTAAGCGACCAGTTCGTCTCGTGTGATTAAAAATACCCCACCATCTCCTTCCTCGAAGTCTAGCCATAAAAATGGTACCTGAGGAAAAGCAGCCTCTAAGGCTACGCATGAGTTTCCAACCTCAACAATCAGTGTTCCCTCTGATGTTAAATATTCTGCAGCCTGTTGCAACAGTTGCCGTGTAAAATCTAGACCATCATTACCAGAAGCAAGCGCTATGCGCGGCTCATGCTCATATTCATCCGGCATTTCTAAAAGGTCCGCTGCATCAACATAGGGTGGATTACAGACAATTAGATCAAAACACTGCTCAGTCAATGAACAAAACAGATCTGACTGTATAACAGTGACTCTATCGGACATATCATGCCGTTCGATGTTAATTTCAGCCACTGCCACGGCATCCGAAGAAATATCACTTAGCACTACTGTCGCATTCTCAAAACCATAGGCGCAACTAATGCCAATACAGCCACTGCCTGCACATAAATCTAGAACCCGACTAGGCTCAGCGGCCAACCAAGGCTGAAAGTAGCACATTATTAACTGGGCAATAGGCGACCGAGGGATAATTACCCGTTCATCAACCACAAATGGAAGGCCACAAAACCACGCTTGACCGGTCAGATATGGCGCTGGTATGCGTTTGTCAATACGCTGATGATAAAGTGTCTTAATCAATACACTCTCAGCCACAGACAGCTGCCTGTCCAGCTCTGACCGATCAACCTCTGCACCAAGGCCTAACGCGAACGATAGTAAGCAGACTGCTTCGTCCCACGCGTTGTCAGTCCCATGACCAAAATAGATGGCACTTTTGGTAAACAACGTTTCACCGAAAACTAACAGATCTTGAACTGAATTATTGGACATTGTACTCGCCCCCGCGTGATCTAAATCAGGTGTCATAGTCACCTCCACAAAATCGATAATCTAAAAAAGAGCATGTTACCTGTGATCGGCAGAATAATGTTTATTTTGTGTCAACTTATCAATAAATCGATACTAACTCGAGAAAACGCCCCAGGTAGTAAAGATGCTTTAAACGTATCCAATAAAATATATGCTACCTCCATATAAATTAGATACAAACTTGACCTGCAAAAACCTTTAAATACCCGGCAAATAAAAATATAGGTATCGCAATGATATTCAGATGAAAATTTCATTAAATCACATTCCTAGCGTCATTCTAGCGTAGGTTAGCTAGTAAAAAATACTTTATTTATTAACACGATAGTATAATTTAATCGTAATAAGCATAACAGTGTATGAAAACTGTGTAATAATAAGGATTGGATTGGTTCTCAGCCTTCTACTGGGTGTTTATTCAGAGACCACACTAACTCATTTAATGCTTAATAAAAGCTGTAAAGGAGATTCAGACATGCCATCCACTGTCATTACTGAAAGTAACATAGCGCTGCACTCGCGCCTCTCAAACGAAGCTCAATTGGTCCGTAACGCGCTTATCAAAAAAAGTCTTGAAACACCGATGAGCGGCCAACAACTTACCCGAGACGAAAAGTACAATCGTATTAAAGATGCTATGACTGAGGTTGTCTGGGCACTAGGACTTGATTTAACCGACGACAGTCTTGAAGAAACACCGCACAGAATAGCTAAAATGTATGTCGATGAAATTTTTTCAGGGTTAGATTACTCAACCTTTCCAAAAATCTCGTTGATCGATAACAAAATGCACGCTGAAGAAATGGTTAAAGTCAAAAGTGTTAAGGTTATCAGCACTTGCGAGCATCATTTTGTAACTATCGACGGTCTTGCAGATATTGCGTATCTGCCTGGCGACAAAATCATTGGTTTGTCTAAAATTAATCGAATAGTGAGCTTTTTTGCTCAACGCCCTCAAGTTCAAGAGCGGCTAACGCAACAAATCTTAGTCGCACTACAAACGCTTTTAGAGACAAAAGATGTTGCGGTGTTCATGGATGCAACCCACTACTGCGTTAAGGCTAGAGGCATCCAGGATGCGTCATCTCGAACAGAAACAACCGCAATGGGTGGTAGATTTAAATCTGACTCTAGTCTTCGCCAAAACTTTTTAAATAGTCCTCGCTAACAGCTCACTACGACCTGATCATTGCACTGCCAAGCTGGCGTATTGTCAGTTACCAGTGAAGCAATCAATGACAATCGCGATTTCGTTATTTTTGAGAGACAGATAAGTCACACGGGCGAAAGATCCTTCAACAGCTCAGTATAGACTGAGCTGTTCGATTCGTTGTTGCCGGTTACCTCAAGAAGCGTTTAACCTTGTCAGCTACCCGTTCTGCTTCTCCTTCTAAATGGAGATGATGAGATCCAGGCATTTTTATTATTTCCATTTGGGGAATCCAGCCAAATAGCTCGCCCTGTTGACGGTCCGGAGAAAACATACTGTTCTCAGCCTGAATAAGCAATACAGGGGCAACCACTGAGGTCAAAAAACTCTCCAAGCACTCTTTAGAAAACTTTACAAAGGAAGCTGCCTTTAACCGCTGATCATTTGCCCAATAATATCCACCTGGACCCTCAACAACACCTCGTTTAGCTAGTAGCGCAGCGGCATCCAATTCGAGGGGAACAAAGCCCTTAACTCGAGCCTGTATTGCTCTGTCAAAATGTTCAAACTGTGTCGGGGTAGTCGCGGCAAAGCGTTTATTCTCTCGAATGGCCTTCATTACTTGCTTAGCAGCATCAGCAGGCTCTTGAGGCATAGGAACATAACCATCAATAAGTATC
This sequence comes from Porticoccaceae bacterium, assembly GCA_029254005.1. Lineage (GTDB taxonomy): Bacteria > Pseudomonadota > Gammaproteobacteria > Pseudomonadales > Porticoccaceae > HTCC2207. Next base: position 13,148 of record JAQWYJ010000088.1, read on the forward strand.
AAACTGGTAATTCTATCTGGAAAGGTTCCAGCAATGAGCCCAGAAATTATTGCACCTCGAGAATGTCCCAGAAGCGCAAAACGATCCCAACCCATTTGGTCGGCCACTGAAACAACTTCCGCAATATCAAACCAGATATCATAACTTGCATCCTCAGACCTATGGTTACTGCGTCCGTGCCCTGCAAGATCCAGCGCGATAACGTGAACGTTATCCAAAAAAGGTAGCATCCGATCAAAGCTAGCCGCATTATCCAGCCAGCCATGAAGGGCAATAACTGGCATCGATCCAGACCGACCCCACTCTTTCGCAGCTAGCGTAAGGCCATTTGCCACAAAACTGCGTTCTCTTATAAATTCAGTTGCCATGGTATTTCTCAGTAAGTTTAAGATGTTCCGACAGAAAAAATGGTTGTCAGTGGCCTTGGCGCTGCCAAGCAGAGCTGCAGAAAAAATCCTTCTGTTAACTGTTTTCTTTTGCCGCGCATTAAATCATTTAAACAGTTAATTTCAAGATTACTTTCACAACTGACCGCTTATTTAAATCCAAATCACTCCAAACCCTGCCCTGAATAAAATCAATCGGCACAACAAAATATTGCCGAAGCCATTTTTTGCCACGTTGTGTAAGTTCCCTTGAGATGATTATCTGTTGCCTCAATGTCGAGACACAGGTCAGTTACAGAGCTAAAAACCAATCAATAGGACTCCAGTAGCACGTCAAGAGTCTTTAAAATCAAGATAGCAAATATCTAACCAAACTAAAACAGCCTAAACTATTTTTTATTGTCAGCACTCTCCACCGAAGGATCATTTGCATCATCAACCACAAATGATGGGATGGAACTATCATCTGAATCGTTAACAACTTCATCATCAAACGCCTCTTCGGCAGCATTGTTAGCACCGTATCTCTCAGATGGCACAATTTTAGGCCAATCGTCAAAAGGAAAAGGTTTGTCCTCAGTTCCGAAGGACAGGAAAATAACGCACTGATAGATCCAACGAGCAAGCCCCTGGCCAAGATTGCGCAGATGGTCATTGTCCTGACCAGTAAATAATACCACTAGGGATTGACCAAGAATGACAAAGGTCAGTACTAACCGCCCAGCACCCAGAAAAAAAGCGAATAGAAGCATGTAGGCAAATCGAGCCCATGTATTGGTGTTTTTAATATGTGTCTCTTTGCTTGTCATTTTTTCACCTTAAAGTCTACGTCCATATTTTGTTCAGATAACATCATAGTTTTGAGAGAATCTTGAATTGAATTTTGCTCAAATAATGTAGCATACAATCCAGTCGCCAACGGCATGTAAATACCGAGCTCATCTGCTTTTTTCTTGACTAGCCTGGTGGTGTTAACACCTTCTGCGACCTGCCCAATCTCATCAACCGCTTGAGAAAGTGTCTTACCTTGCCCCAGAGCAAACCCTACTCTAAAATTTCGACTTAATGGCGAGTTACAGGTAACGTAAAGATCACCTATTCCACTAAGACCAAGAAAAGTCAACGGGTTAGCCCCTAACTCAACCGCAAGTCGACTCATCTCAGCTAAACTTCTGGTTAGCACAACACTCTTAGTATTCTGCCCTGCACCTATAGCATGAGTGATTCCTGAGATAATGGCATAAATATTTTTTAGCGCACCAGCAAGCTCGACTCCAAATTGATCATGGTTAGTGTAGACTCTAAAATATGGTGACACTAACAATTCTTGAACATGCTTACAAAAAGCATCATCAGAATGGGCAACAACGGTGGCAGTAATCTGTTTGTCAGCTATTTCATGTGCCAAATTAGGCCCACTGATAAGACCTACCTCGGTGTTGGGTAGCTCTTCGCGCAGCACCTGTGTTGGTAGTAAAAACGTGCCTGCCTCGATGCCTTTTGCTGTACTAATAATCTGAGTATCAGCATCCAACCATTGATGTAGAATCCTTGCAAGCTGGCGAAAAGCACTACTAGGAACAGCAAAAAACAGACTTTTACAGCCTTTCACCGCCGTTTGAAGATCGGTGGTTACCACAACATTTTTGTGCAATTTATGGCCTGGTAAGTAGGCGGAATTTTCACCACAGCTAGCAATATTTGTAGCTACAGTTTGATCGCGCAACCACAGTTTAACACGATAACCATTAGCAGCTATCATGTTGGCGATAACAGTGCCAAAGCTGCCACCGCCTAGCACCGTAACCTGATGGACATTCTTTTTCACAATAACCCCTGATAATAAAAGGATTGATATTCTGACTGTACCATCCTCTCATTTCCGACAAGCAAATAAAAGTCTTCGAGACTATAGACTAAAACGTCGTATCTCAACTGAACATAAGTCGGTTAAGTTGTTGCACAAACTCCGCCGGATTTTCCAACGGTCTTCCAGCAGAAAGCGCTGCTTGATCAAATAGAATTTTTGCTAACACGGAGGCTGCAGCATCCTCAGATTCATCGCCTAACTTGGAAACAAGCGGGTGCGCCATATTGACCTCTAATATCGGCTTAGATTCAGGTACTGCTTGTCCAGCAGCCTCCATTATTTTGCGCATTTGCTCGCCCATGTCGTTATCACCAACCACCAGACATGCCGGAGAATCGGTTAATCGTGATGTAGACCTAACATCCTGAACCTGATTACCCAATAGTGCTTTAATTCGAGCGATTTTATCACCAAACTCCGCATTTTCGGTTTCTCCAACATCCTCATCAGACTTATCATCCTCACCAGTAATCCCGCTTAAATCAAGCTCTCCTCGAGCCGCATCTTGGAATGATTTACCGTCAAATTCAGTCAAATATCCCATCATCCATTCATCGATGCGATCCGACATTAATAGAACCTCAATACCATGCTTACGGAATACTTCCAGGTAGGGGCTGTTATTAATCACCGAATAGCTATCCCCTGTCACATAGTAAATTTTATCCTGACCCTCTTTCATTCGCCCTATATAATCTGACAGACTAACAGTTGGTTTATCACCATCAACCGATGAACTTGTAAATCGAAATAGCTTGGCAATCTTTTCGCGATTACTGTGATCTTCACTCGGCCCTTCTTTCAAGACTGCGCCAAACTGTGACCAAAATGTTGCATACTTTTCTGGCTCATTGGTAGCTAATTTACTCAGCATGTCCAGTGTACGTTTAGTCAATGCTGCTCTAATACTGTCCACCATAGGTGTTTTTTGAAGAATTTCTCTAGAAACATTTAATGGCAAATCTGCACTGTCTAAAACACCTTTAACAAAGCGCAGATACATGGGCATAAATTGTTCGGCATCATCCATAATAAAAGTGCGCTTAATATACAGTTTGATCCCTCTCACTGCCTCACGCTGGTATAAGTCCATCGGTGCCATACCGGGAATATACAGTAAGCTTGTATATTCTTGTTTACCCTCTACACGATTGTGACTCCACGTTAATGGCTCTGCAAAGTCACTTGACACATGTCTATAAAACGCCTGGTACTCTTCGTCAGTGACTTCGCTTCGCGATTTAGTCCAAAGTGCCTGAGCATCATTTACCGCCTGCCACTCAGGTACCTCAACCACAGTTTCATCAGGCTCAACGGTCTGATCTTCCGACGGCATCGGCGGGACTTCTTGCTTTAACATTTGTACTGGAATAGCAATATGATCGGAATACTTTTTAACAATACTACGCAAACGCCAATCATTGGCAAATTCACTCTCATCAGCCTTTAAATGCATAGTAATAGTAGTGCCGCGTTCTTCCTTGGTTATCGTTTCTAGCTGATAATCAGCTTCGCCATCGCAACTCCAACGCACCGCCTCTGAGGGTTTTGCACCAGCGCGACGAGTTTCAACAACCACTTTTTCTGCGACAATAAATGACGAGTAAAAACCAACGCCAAATTGACCAATCAACTGAGAATCTTGTTGCTGATCCCCCGTTAAATTTTTCAAAAAATCAGCAGTTCCGGAGCGGGCTATAGTACCTAAATTGGTTATAACTTCATCTCTGGACATTCCGATACCATTATCACTGATAGTAATGGTTTTTTTCTCTTCATCCACACCAATCCTAATGTATAAATCACCATCGTTCTCATAGAGAGAAGCATTTTTAAGAGCTTCAAAACGCAGTTTGTCGGTTGCATCCGATGAGTTAGATATAAGCTCTCGCAGAAAAATCTCTTTGTTAGAATAAAGAGAATGAATCATTAAATGAAGGAGTTGCTTTGCTTCTGTTTGAAAGCCTAGAGTTTCTGCACCTGATTTAGATTTAGCGGTCATTAGTTATTTTTCTCCTGATAAGGTGTATCTTTAGTATTGGCGAAAGAAAACCCGCCTCTTGTTTACTAGATGGGGCCGAGCGGCTAAAAAATCAAGTCTAAGTAAGAGTTAACTAATCAAAAAATGACAGCGCGCCGTTGCTATAGGCGTCGATTGATCATCTTGCCAAGCCAACGCTGACACGTTAATTAGTTTTCTACCCTGCCGCAGAACTTCACAACTTGCATAGATAGCTTTGTAGCGTCCGGGACGAAGATAATCAATAGAAAAATCTACTACCCTAGGAAGCGCTTGAACCTTGGCTGTATAAAGGATTTCAACAGAGGCAGACAATTCTAAAAAACCACCAATAACGCCACCATGGATTGCCGGTAACGACGGATTGCCGATGTTGGACGGGCGTTTATCTAAACGATAAATGATACCGCTACCTTTGACCTCAGCTTTTGCACCGATAAAAGCAGCATAGGGAATAAAATCAAGCAGCTGCTGAGGATTCCTCAAAGCTCTAGCATCAGCGATTTTTGTCTGAAGAGATGCTGGGGACTCAATCATTCATCTTCCCTAATTAAGTGCGTAGGTTTACTTTGGAAGAAACGTTTAATTTGCCGAGCCATAACACTGCCAAGGGAAATACTAGAGGTTTCGACCTTCATAAAGGTTGCAACACAGTGGGCAATGGGATTATCTCTATCATCTTGCCACGCTGAACCTCGGCAAAATATTACATTCGCAGTATGCTTATAAACCTTGGCTGACACATACACTGGCTGGAACGGCTCCGCCGCTTGCATATAGTCAAGTCGTAAATCCATAGTTGGCGTTACAACCCTGCTGTCAAGCATAGTAATGGCAGCTGATCCGCAGCAAGTGTCTAGCAAGCTAACGATCACGCCGCCATGAATAACCCCTGTCAGAGGATTACCCACGACCTCAGCTTGGTAGGGAAAAAGTAGCTCCACCTCGCCTTTCTCAACTCGGGTGATCTCAAAACCAAGTGCGGCGCCATGACCAGTGCGCTCCATTGCCAGTTTGAGCATCGGCTTAAAGATCGCAAATTTAAGATTCATAACCAGTGTCTCACATACCTTAACCTAGGCTGTCCTCTGCAACAAAATAGGTTGGATCCTCGATAACATTAACCTCGACTAGGCTACCCGCTTTTTTGAGCAAATTTCGGCATTCTGCACTCAAATGCACCAAATGTAGGGTCTTTCCTGCATTTTCATAGCGTTCAGCGAGAGAGTCAATCGCCTCCAAACCTGAGTGATCGGCCACCCTCGAGCGAGCAAAATCAATAATTACATCTGCATTATCCTGTTGTGGATCAAATCTTTCCAGAAAAGAGGTCACTGAGCCAAAAAACAGAGGTCCGGTCACAGCATAAACTGTGGAACCCTTGTGATCTTCACGCGATTCAATACGGATAAATTTTGCATGTTCCCAAGCAAATACCAGAGCTGAAATGATAACTCCCACTACCACCGCAACAGCCAAGTCAGTGGCGACCGTAACACCTGACACAATAATGAGGATTAACGCATCACTGCGTGGTACCTTGCCAATAATCCGGAAACTGGACCATTCGAAGGTGCTGATTACCACAATAAACATCACGCCAATAAGTGCAGCAAGAGGAATTTTTTCAATCAGTGGAGAAGCAACAAGTATAAATAGCAATAAAAATAGAGCTGCACTAATTCCAGAG
>JAQWYJ010000090.1 GCA_029254005.1 Porticoccaceae bacterium
CCAGTCCCCGACGACTGGGGTGGCTATCGTGTGGTACCCACAGAGTTTGAATTTTGGCAAGGTGGTGAAAAGCGCTTACATGACCGGTTTAGTTATGTGCTCACTGACAACGCTTGGCAAATTCAAAGGTTGTCCCCCTAATACTGGATTTTGGTAATCAGCAAGTAACGTTCCCCTGCGGGTGTCGTTACGGTAACCTCGTCCCCCACCGCCTTTCCCAACAGTGCTCGAGCCATGGGCGAATCAATGCTGGTCCAATTTTTAGCGGGATCTATCTCATCGGAGCCCACTAGTCGGTAGGTGTGGATAGATTCTGTGTCCTGATCCTCAACTGTTATCCAAGCCGAGAAGAATACTTTGCTGGTATCTCTGGGTTTGTCATCTATGATTTGGGCATTTTCGATGCGTTTCGTGAGGTAGCGAACTCTACTGTCAATTTCACGCAGTCGGCGTTTGCCGTAAATGTAGTCGCCGTTTTCGGATCGGTCGCCGTTCTTGGCCGCTTCGTGAACTACACGGGTGACCTCGGGTCGCTCTACTTTCCACAGCTGTTGTATTTCCGCACGCATCTTTGCTGCCCCCTCGGCGGTGATATAGGGCGAACTTTTGGGGGTGGGCGGGCGGTATCGAGACAAGCGGTTACGCCTCAACTGTGAGATGGAATACATCTCTGTAGAATGCTAACTCTGATTCCAATGCGCGAATAATATTGTTTGCTTTTCGAAAACCGTGCCCCTCATCTGTGAAGGTCACATGAGCGACTTTGATGCCTTTTGAGGTTAGAATATCCACCATCATCTCCGCTTGATTTGGTGGTACCACCTTATCTTCCAGTCCTTGGAGAAAGATAACCGGACAATTTAATTGGCTGGCATGGTGAATTGGCGAGCGGGCCACATAGGTTGCCTTGTCTTGGGGGTAAGGTCCCACTAAGCCATCCAAGTATCTGGCCTCGAACTTATGCGTATCCCGAGCTAGCATCTCTAAATCACCTATACCATAAAGGCTGGCGCCGGCTTTAAATGTATCGGTGAAGGTGAGGGCAGAGAGAACAGTGTAACCGCCGGCGCTGCCGCCACGGATAATACAACGCTGGCGATCAATCTTGCCCTCTTTTGCTAGGTGGTCTATGGCATAGGTAGTATCTTCCACATCTTTGATACCCCATGACTTTGCGAGGCTATGTCGGTACTCTCGACCAAATCCGGTACTACCCCGGTAATTGATGTCCACCACAGCGAAACCGCGGTTGGTCCAAAATTGGATCTTTAGGTTGAGGCCACAATCAGTTGCTCCAGTTGGACCGCCATGACACATGGCAATCACCGGTGGTAGCTCATTGTCTTCGCCCCTAAAACTACTATTAACAGGCGGATAATAAAAGGCATGAACCTGTTCGTCATTGCCGCTGAGGTAGTAAAAGGACTCCGGCACAGAGAGCTCTTCTTTGCTGACTGAGAGCTTTGTGGGTGCATAGTTAATCTGAGTAGATAAATCATGACTAATACTGATGATGTGGTTGGCTTGGTTGGGGGCATCAGAGATCGTCAACATGCAACCATTATGCGCGCACGCACTTTGAAAAGTACTGTGTTCACTGATTACAGTGGTCATGCTCTTCGCATTAAGGTCATAAAGTCCTGAGTGCCAGAGACCATTTTGGCTCCACATACAACCAATAATCGATTCAGAGATAAAACAGTAAGTACTCATGCCCAGTTGCCAAAGTGGTGTTGCGAATTCGGCATCAATCGGATAAATGCTCTCATCACCGGCGTCATCGGCACGATAGATGTTCCACCAATTGTTGCGATCAGAGACGAAATATAATTGATTGTCCGGTGACCACTGTGGTTGAAAAATGGCTTCATTGCCGTCTTGGCCCGCAATAAGCTTTTGCTCGGTCAATACAGGTTGTTGGTTATTAGCGGTGCACAGTTGGGTCGCATCCCAAGGCATCTGTGGATGATTCCACTGTATCCAGCAGAGGGTTTTTTGATCGGCACTCAATCGTGGGTAAGCATAGAAATCTGCACCATCCACGAGACGTGTGGGAATTTGATCAGAATCATCTATCGCCAGACTGGCAATATAGTTTTCAGGCTCAGATTGTTTTTGGTGTTCTTCACAGACCATGATCAAACGATGGTGCGCCCCATCAAAAATAATGTCAGCAAAACGCCAGGGGCCCGGTTGAGATACTATCTTAGGGGCAGCTTGTTGCTCTAGCGATACTCGGTAAATACATTGATCAGAGCCGTTGACAAAATAGAGGTGATTTTCCGCTACCGTGTAAGCACTGCCGCCATATTCGTGCACCTTGCTATTGTGACTGTAGGGGGCAGGGAACATGTCGCGAATATTCCCGTGCTTGTCTTGACAAAGAATCACGCTTCTCCCGGCTTCCCATGGGCGACTTTCAACCCAAAATAGACTTCCGTTGTGAGATTGAACACTGCTCAGCCCGGGTGCAGCCGTTGTGATTAGCTCTGGTGTGATCGTGGACGGCCACGTGCCAAAAGGTTTTGCTATCGAGGAGCGAGTCATATTAACCTCCGGACAGTTTTACGCTGTAACCACGCTGTTCCAGCTCTTTTTTAACCAGATCGCGGTGATCCCCCTGGATTTCGATGATTCCCTGTTTCACTGTTCCCCCCGTTGAGCATCTCTGCTTTAGTTGTTTTGCGAGTATTTTTAATTCGTCTGAATTGAGCGTGAAACCGGTTACCGTTGTCACACCACTACCTTTTCTGCCCTTTGTCTCGCGGCGAATGCGAATAATTCCATCACCGCTTGGCGCCGTCTGTGTTGAGGTTTTTTTAATTCGACCTTTGTCAGTTGAGTATACAAGTCTCGATGTATCATCTTTCATAAGGGTTTGAAATCTCCATTTATATTATCAGCAACTCCGCTCATCGATTACCTAGGGTGACGGAAAATAACAACTGCTCAGGATCAACTTATTACTTTGTTAAGGGTTCAAAAGAAGTAGTTTACCTATATGCTGGTTTGTTTCCATCAATCTGTGACTATCTTGGGCATCAGTCAAATGAAAGGTTTTATGAATCACGGGTTTAAATTTATTCTCGGCGATTAATGGCCAGACGGTTTGTTTGACCCCCTGAGCAATTCTTGCTTTATTAGCTAGAGGTTGAGCACGCAATGTAGAGCCTGTGAGGACTAACTGTTTCAGCATCACTGGCAAAAAGTCTACGTCGATTCTAGATCCTCTCAAGAACGCAATGCTGACAATTCTTGCACCCAGGGCGCAGGCGGCAATATTTTTTTCGATGTAATCGCCTCCCACCATATCCAAGACAACGTTGACCCCACCATTTGTGATTTTCTGTGATTCAGCAACGAAATCTTGTTTGTGGTAGTTAATCGCTTTGACTGCACCCAATTGTTCACAAACCACACATTTGGCATCACTGCCGGCCGTAACTATTACTTTGACGCCCAATGCTGAAGCCATTTGGATGGCGGTGGTGCCAATGCCGCTACTTCCACCGTGCACCAATAAATACTCGCCAGCTTGCAGAGCTGCGCGTTCGAAAAGGTTATGCCAAACAGTAAAGCAGGTTTCGGGCAGAGCGGCGGCCTCCACGAGTGATAGATTGTCGGGAATAGGCAGGCAGAGATCCTCCTCTGCTAGGACATACTCTGCATAACCACCACCGGACAGAAGCGCACATACTTGATCACCTATCTTATATTTGCTCACATCGGTGCCGATTGCCACGATAGTGCCTGACACTTCTAGGCCCGGGATATCTGATGCACCGGGGGGGGGAGGGTACAGGCCCATGCGCTGAAACACATCGGGTCGGTTAACCCCAGCTGCAGCAACTTCAATGATAACTTGATATGAGGATGGTGACGCCAATTGACGCTGACAAGGGCTTAAAATATTGGCTTCGGCAGTAGTTAAAATTTCCATACTAAGGTGTTTTTCTGATAACAGCGACATAATTATTGTCTCGATTGATTTAGATTAGCATTATATTTGCTTTGAGCAATGAAAAGCAGTTTATAATCTTTTACACTATTGGCACTTAAATGGAAGTGAGCCTTGGCAATATGTTACATGAAACTTTTAGGGATAAAACCTACCGTATAATTTTGGGTACCAGTACGGTTGCCGGGCAACGTTTCGACGTATTATTAATGACTCTGATCGTTCTGAGTAGTGTCGTTGTGAGTCTCAGCTCCTTAGAGTCATTTAGTCAACAGTACGGCCTTTGGTTACAGCGTATAGAATGGACAGTGACCGTTATTTTCACTGTTGAGTATCTGTTACGTATCTATGCATCGCCCTGGCCAAGACGCTATATATTTAGTTTTTATGGTGTAGTGGATTTACTGTCATTTTTACCTTTTTACTTGGCATTTTTCTTCACCGGTGATAGTTATTGGTTAATTGTTCGTTTGTTACGGTTATTGCGCATTTTTCGTGTGCCCGGGTTGTTTATGTACTTGGCTGAGGTGAACCTGCTCATTCGATCGATTTATGCTTCCAGACGAAAACTGCTGATTTTGTGTACGGTTGTTGTCCTGCTGAATATTATCTTGGGCAGTTTCTTATTTGTAGTGGAGGGTCAAGTCGAGAGTATCCCCGCAGGCATTCAATGCATACTAACCACCATGTTGTTCCTTGATGCTCACCAGTTGTTACCTCAGACAATTATTGGCGAGTATATTCTCTTATCTGCTCGATTCATGGGCTGGGTCAGTATCGCCGCTCTAACTGGTATTTTTACTGTGCAGATCTCTCGAGAAATGCAATTTCAAATGGAAACTCGCAGGTGTGATAATTGCGGTCGTATGCATCATGATGTAGAGGCAAAATTTTGTCTTCAATGTGGTGCCGCTATTAAGCAATAAGAAGGTCTGGTTTGTCGCTGTTATGGCTTATCACCTGGTACTTTTTAACATCATGCTTTACTCCACTAATTAAGCGTCGAACACAGGTTAATTGCTTCCGCTATCAGTGATGATCCATCGAGTATACTTGAATCGATAGAGTCGTCCGCTAAAGTATAGTATGCATGTCTAGGTCCAGAAAGAAGAGCGCAAACTTGGTCGCCGACCCCCAAGTAAGTGACACCATCGTTTAGGGTAAAAATTGTGACTGTAGCTGCAAAGCCGTGTATATTGCTTGCCCCAGGGGCGGGGATAGAGACCTAATTTTTTAAAAACATCTTGCCTATTAACGCCAGCAGCAGCGATTTAAATAAGTCCTTGGCCATAGCTAGGTTCTGTTTGGTACGCTTAGTCTTTGGCTTTCTCTAATACTACTGCTGATTAATGATTAGCTGTTGTGATCTCAAGTATGCCATCATATTTTTTTAAACTTAAGCAAACACCGCAGGTGTTGTGATGCCAAATTCAATTAGCTCTTTTATGTTGAGCGTTTTCACTACCGACACTGCCGATTAGGTATTGCATGCGCAATTCATAAATTCACACGCCTGTAGGTAATAAAAATATCGTGTTTTTGATATTTTTAGTATTTATTTTCAATTATCTGTACCAAAGCACAGGTTACAAATAGACATATTTAATAGATGATTACTTCAATGATGCATTAATACATAGACGCCAATAAATAGTGGCTCAAAGGGCAAAGTAACAGAAACATAAATTTTCACTATCAACGAGGACCTATAAGTGGCCATAACCTATTTGCAATCGACTAAGAATATTGCTCAAAAAATAACTGAAGTGAACTCCATTTCAAAGAGTAGCATTGTAGGAAGATGTGCATTAGCAAGCTTCGGTTATTGGTGGCAAGATCATCCTGAATATCACTCGATTATTTCTTGTAAAGCAACTGAGAGTCACATTCTTATGGAGTTTAGTGATTCTGTTTCTCTGATAATCAAAACACCTAAAGATGCTGAACATTTTGATGGTTCATTGATCATTTGGTCTGTTGACAGTCTTTCATGGAAGTGGAAAGGATATGGTAATGCTTATTCTCAAGACAACCATTTCTACCGTAAATATAGGTGCATTAAGGGCAACATGTATTGTGGCACCCATGAAGGTAAAAATCATGTGTGGCGATATGCGCCACGCCCCTATCACCCTGCATTGGTGATTGCATGGGATTTACCCTCAGGTCCTCCTGGTCCTTTTCTTTCTCGGCTAAGGGACCGTGGTAAAGAGCGTTTTTTAACGCAACAAATCGAGAGTAGATATTTGCAGGCTAATAATTATTCTCAAGAAAATATGTATGTGGGATAAACCTAGGGTAACCTCGACTGGTGGTGACTGCGGCCTCCGATGATTTGCTTAAAGGTATATTATCCTAACAGGCTAAAACATAGAGATAACAATGATTATTTAATCTACAGACCTAAACCTGATGTGCATTGATATTTCTGTAGCTCAGGGCCTCATGATAATTGGCTGTTGAAGGGATCTCTGACCCCTCTAAATCTGCGATGCTTCTTGCAACCTTTAAGGTACGATAAAAGCCTCTTGTGGACAAAGAAAACTGTTCCATGGCCTGTTGCATGAATTGTTTTTGCTTACTGGTTAAAGGGCAAACTTCTTGCACTTGGTTGCTGTCAAGCTGAGCGTTTATTCTCCCTTGCCTGTGCATTTGATGTTGTCGCCCAACAGAAACACGATGTTGGATTCTCTCACTAGTATCACCCTCGGGGCTAGATGGTGGATTTAAAAGATCATTGCAATCTACGTCGCTAACATGCACTTGTAGATCTATCCGATCCATCAATGGCCCTGATAATTTATTTTTATAGTGCACAAGCTGGCCTGCTGAACAATAACATTTTGATGTTCCCAAATAGCCACAAGGGCAGGGATTCATTGCTGCAACTAACTGGAATTGAGCTGGGAAACAGGTTTGAGCCGCGATTCTGGAGATCATAATATGTCCTGATTCCAAAGGTTCTCTAAGCACTTCTAGAACATGACGAGAAAACTCTGGCAATTCGTCTAAAAATAATACTCCGTTATGTGCAAGCGATATTTCTCCGGGCTTTGGATTTCTACCGCCGCCAACTAAAGCCATAGCAGAGGCCGTATGATGAGGTGCCCTAAATGGACGACTCCAGATATCTTTCCGTAAACCTTCTCCAGCAACCGAATAGATCGCAGCGACAGCTATTGCTTCAGGATTGGACATAGGGGGTAGTATTCCGCCAAGACGGCTAGCAAGCATCGTTTTTCCTGTTCCTGGAGGGCCGCAAAGTAAAATGTGATGTCCTCCAGTAGCGGCTATTTCTAGGGCACGTTTCGCATGATGTTGCCCAATAACATCGCGTAGCTCATACGCAGGATAAGTCTTGCCTTTGGTTGAGATAGCCCATGGTTGTATTAACTGGCGAGCATGAAGGTGTGCTGAAACTTCTAATAAGTGGGTTGCTGAAAGCACCGTCAGAGTTGGTACTAAGGCAGCTTCGTCTGCATTAGAGGTGGCAAGAAATAATTCACGTCCACTGTCACAGCATCGTTGAGCTGAGGGCAGTATGGAATCCACTGATCTGAGATCGCCTGAGAGCGCTAATTCACTGATAAATTCATACTTGTGTAAATTGTTTTTCGGTATTTGATCAGAGGCTGCAAGAATCCCAATGGCAATAGCTAAGTCAAATCGGCTGCCTTCTTTAGGTATATCTGCAGGCGCTAGATTGACGGTAATGCGACGAGCGGGGAATTCAAAATGTGAATTTATAATGGCACTGCGAACACGATCTTTACTCTCTTTGACAGAAGTTTCTGGTAATCCTACGATGTTAAAAGCGGGTAAACCGTTAGACAGATGCACCTCCACTGAAATCTCAGGCGCATCAATGCCTAATTTTCCGCGGCTTTTGGTGATAGAAAGTGACACAACATACCTCCCTGTATGTATTTCTAAAGTCCTTACTTCAGGATGTATAGTTCCCCAGTGACAAAGCTACTCTTGGTTGAGATGCTGTTCCATATCTGCCAGTTGTTTTTCCAATCTATCGATCTTCTCTCGGGATCTCGCCAGAATCATTTGTTGGGTGTCAAATTCTTCTCTTGACACCACGTCTAATTCCGCAAGTGTCTTGTTAATTGCTACCTGTATTACTTGCTTTAACTCACCTCCCAACGCTTGAGCGCCGTTGATTGATTTTTCGAAGTGGTTTTGGAAGTGATTAAAAAAATCATCTTTTATCATTTATATAATCCAAGTTGTTGGGGCGTCTGGTGATTACAGTCTAGATATTTATATTTTAGCTTAAAACTAATGATTGCCAATAGAAACTTAGTTCTATTCATTATGGTGCAAGAACACACACATTTTTTTTAAACGCACCAATCTGATGCAAAAACAGCTTAAAACCCGAGCTAAAAGGCTTTTTTTTGGAGTTTTTTAAGTTGGCACGCAATGTGCACAATAGAAATTGCCTGACGGAAGGCAGCAGATCAAACACTACTTTTAAACTTCTTGGGAGAAGACGATATGAAAGCTTTTAAAACTGCAGTTTTTGTTGCAACGATGATGACAGCAGCAACCGGAACAACCGCTGAAATTTCCGGTAACGTTGCACTGGGATCAGACTATTTTTTCCGCGGTGTTGATCAGGCTGGCGGCGAGGCGCTCTCTGGAGGTTTCGACGTAGCATTTGAAAATGGTTTTTATGCTGGGACTTGGGCCTCAAGCATCGACTTTAGTAACGGTCCGGAGTTGGATTACTACGCAGGCTATGGTGGCTCATTTAGCGATTCTTTGAGCTTTGATGTCGGTTATTTGTTCTATGGGTATCCGGGCGACTCGGCGCTAGATTTTGAGGAGTTCTATGGCAGTCTTTCAATGGGCGATGCCACCGTTGGCTTTAACTACTCAGACGATTATTTCGACTCTACAGGCGAGACAACTTATTTGTATATTGACTATGGCTTTGCTTTAACTGAAAGCCTTAGTTTAGGCCTTCACTATGGCACGATTTCTGCGGACGACTCAGAAGCTTACAATGCGGTGTTTGGTGACACCATCGATGACTACTCGATTTCACTCAGTACCGAATTCAGCGGTGTGGGTGTTGATTTGAGCTTGGTCGATTCCTCAGGCTCTGGTGCCTTAGACGCTGATACTCAGTTTGTGGTGACTTTTTCAAAGTCTTTGTAAGTACAGACCTATTCACTAAACCCAATATGAGTGGCCTAGCCACTCAACCGGAGGAACATTATGAAAATGATTACAGCAGTGATAAAGCCTTTTAAATTAGATGAAGTCAGAGAGGCGCTTGGAGAGATTGGTGTCTCAGGAGTCACCGTTACTGAAGTTAAAGGCTTCGGTCGTCAAAAAGGCCATACCGAACTTTATCGAGGCGCAGAATACGTAGTTGATTTTCTGCCAAAGGTAAAAGTTGAACTGGCTTTAGCAGAATCTATGGTCGAGAGCGCTATCGAGGCCATTACCAAGGCGGCATCCACCGGCAAGATTGGTGATGGAAAGATCTTCATCAGTCAGCTAGATGATGCTATTCGAATTCGAACCGGTGAGACCGGCCCAGAAGCTATTTAAATTGAGGAATAAATGATGAACGAAATATTTGAACTTCAGTATGCCCTAGATACATTTTACTTTTTAATGTGCGGCGCATTGGTGATGTGGATGGCAGCAGGGTTTGCTATGCTTGAAGCTGGCCTTGTCCGATCAAAGAATACTACTGAGATCCTGACTAAGAACATTGCTCTGTTCGCAGTGGCTTGCACTATGTATATGATCTGTGGATACGCAATTATGTATGGCGGTGATATTTTTCTCTCGTCCATAACTGGTGATGGTGCAACCGGGGCCGAGGAGCCAGCGACCTATGCACCGTCGGCTGACTTCTACTTCCAAGTTGTGTTTGTTGCTACTGCCATGTCAATTGTGTCAGGTTCAGTGGCAGAACGGATGAAACTCTGGGCATTTTTGGCCTTTGCTGTTGTCATGAGTGGATTTATTTACCCGATGGAGGGCTCTTGGACGTGGGGTGGAAATTCAGTATTTGGCATGTACACACTGGGCGATCTTGGTTTTTCTGATTTTGCAGGCTCGGGCATTGTTCATCTTGCTGGTGCTTCCGCAGCTCTAGCCGGGGTTCTTCTGCTGGGTGCTAGAAAGGGCAAGTACGGCGCTAACGGATCAATTAATGCTATTCCAGGAGCCAATCTCCCGATGGCAACTTTGGGGACGTTCATTCTTTGGCTCGGCTGGTTTGGTTTCAACGGAGGTTCTGTTCTGGCCACTGCCTCTGTTGAAAGCGCTAACGCTGTTGCCGTAGTGTTTATGAATACCAATGCAGCTGCTAGTGGTGGCTTGATCGGTGCCTTAATTGTGGCACGGATAATGTTTGGCAAAGCAGATCTCACAATGGCTCTTAATGGTGCTCTTGCTGGCTTGGTTGCTATCACCGCTGAGCCCTCCACGCCGACGGCACTTCAGGCGACTTTGTTTGGTGCCATGGGTGGAGTTTTGGTTGTGTTTAGTATTATCACTTTAGATAAATTGAAAATTGATGACCCTGTAGGTGCAATCTCTGTGCATGGTGTTGTTGGCCTTCTTGGTCTTTTACTTGTACCCCTGACTAATGATGGTTCGTCTTTCTTTGGTCAGTTGATTGGCGCGGCAACCATTTTTGTTTGGGTGTTTGGCTCAAGCTTAGTTGTATGGAGTATTTTGAAGGCAACTATGGGAATACGCGTATCCGAAGAAGAGGAGTTCTCCGGTGTTGATATTTCTGAATGTGGTATGGAAGCCTACCCCGAATTTGTAAGTTCCAAGTCCTAACGTTGATCCCCCTTTTGACCGGGGCTTTATGCCCCGGTTTTTTTTGTATATCAAAAATCACTGTATAAAATAATTTGATTCTCAGAGATGCAATTTAAGGCAAAAACAGGTATCTTTCTAGTACCTGATTATTTGTTTGGAAAACCACCGTCATGAAACTGATTACTGCTGTTATAAAACCTTTTAAACTTGATGATGTTCGAGAAGCGCTCGGCGATATCGGGGTTCAAGGGATTACCGTTACCGAAGTTAAGGGTTTTGGCCGACAAAAAGGCCACACCGAATTATATCGAGGGGCGGAATATGTGGTTGATTTTTTACCTAAAATTAAACTAGAAATTGCTATTTCTTCAGATATGGTAGACAGCACCGTTGAGGCCATTACTAAGGCCGCTGCTACTGGTAAAATTGGAGATGGTAAGATATTTATTTCAGCTTTAGACGAAGTTATCCGGATTCGTACCGGTGAAACTGGTGCCGAGGCTATTTAAAGCAGCGGAGGTGTGCCTCACTCAAAAACTGATATGAGTGAATAAGGTACATTTTTTAAACAATGTCCCCTCTGAGATTACGTTACATGAATACTGTAAGTCGATTCACTTGGTTATTTATTTTTGTTTTTAGTTCTGCTGGCGCCAAAACACCCGAATTAGACGCCGCAGAGTCTCAAATTATAATCGCTAAATTGGAAGCAGCCCGATCGAGTTTAAATTACCAAGTTATTGGTCGTGCACCTATTGAAAATTTTTATGAAGTGCAGGTTGAAAATGGACCCATTTTATATGTTTCTAAGGGAGGTGATTATTTTTTTGATGGTTCACTCTATCAGGTCAAAGTAGGTCAATTTGTAGACGCCCGAAGCTTGCGGATGAATGATGAGAGAGAAGCGATTTTTGGCTCTTTATCTGTTGATGATATGATTGTCTTTAAACCTAAAGGGACTACTCAAGGTATTATTAACGTTTTTACAGATGTTGATTGTGGTTTTTGTCGCAAGCTGCACAAAGAGGTTCCTCAGTTAAACAAGATGGGTATTGAAGTTCGATATCTTGCTTTTCCTCGAGCAGGAATTCCCTCTGATGCATACACTAAAATTGCAACTGCTTGGTGTTCTGATGATCCCCAGGGCAGTTTAACAAGATCAAAAAATGGGCAGGATGACGCGCCTTCTGTGTGCGATAATAACCCGGTTGCTGAGCACTATGAGCTAGGACAGAAACTTGGTGTCACAGGTACCCCAGCCATCGTTCTGATGGATGGTTCACTCATACCAGGTTATAAGAAGGCTGAAGAAATAGCTAAAATATTGGGGATAAAATCGTAAGATGTGTCCTAAAAATAGAGCAAATGTCGCTCAAAATCTGGATTTTACAGCATAATTTTTATCAGTTTCTGTCACAGATGGTAATTGATAGAACCAACATAAGTTAGGGGTTTTAGGTGAGGCGAGTAAAGGTAGGTATTTGCGGTCTTGGGACAGTAGGTGCTGGTGTTTTCAATGTTATATCTCGAAATATAGATGCTATAAATGCTCGTGCTAATTGCCAAATTAGTATTTCTCAAGTGGGTTGCCGCCGTGACAATATAGACTGCGATTTGAGCAAAAGTAATGTCTCACGAGATATATTTGATGTTGCTAAGAATCCTGATGTAGACATTGTCGTTGAGTTGATCGGCGGGACAACCGTAGCGTTTGACTTGGTCATGACTGCTTTGAACAACGGTAAGCATGTGGTTACTGCTAATAAAGCGTTAATAGCTGAACATGGCATGACGATTTTTGCGGAAGCGGCCTCGCGAGGCTTAATAGTGTCCTTCGAGGCAGCTGTAGCTGGCGGCATACCGATTATAAAAGCGCTTCGAGAGGGCTTAGCGGCTAATCAAGTGAATTGGCTAGCTGGTATCATTAACGGCACCACCAACTTTATTTTATCGCAAATGGATAGCAAGGGCCGTGAATTTTCCGATGTTTTGGCGGAAGCTCAGGCTAAAGGTTATGCTGAAGCTGACCCTACTTTTGATGTTGAGGGTATTGATGCCTCCCATAAGTTGGCGATTCTAGCGTCTATTGCGTTTTCCACTCCATTATCTTTGGACGGTCTGTTCACCGATGGTATTAGTAAGCTAGAACCTCAAGATGTTACTTATGCCCGAGAGCTAGGTTACGCCATCAAGCATCTTGGCATTGCAAGACGATCTGAGGAGGGTATTGAACTTCGCGTTCATCCCACGTTGGTACCAGAAAGCTCGCTAATTGCGGGAGTTAATGATGTCTCAAATGCGATTATGGTTAATGCAGATGCTGTCGGTACAACGTTATATTATGGTCCTGGAGCAGGGTCAGAGCCCACTGCGTCAGCGGTAATTGCTGATGTTATTGATATTGCACGAGTGATGGATTCTTATCCTGATTCATGGGTGCCACCGCTGGGTTGTGATGCCGCACAGTTAAAGCAGCACAAAATTATGGATATTGAAGATGTTGAAACCGGCTTTTATATCCGTTTTTCAGCGCTAGATAAGCCAGGTGTTCTGTCCGATGTAACCAAGATAATGAGTGATGCAGGTATTAGTATTGAGGCAATTATTCAGCGAGAACAACCTGCAGGTGAACATTATGTCAATGTCATTATTTTGACTAATGTTACAAAAGAAAAATTCTTAGATGAAGCGGTCGTGCATATTGAAAACCTTACAACGGTCCGTGGGAATGTAAATTTTATTCGCCTAGAATACTTAGATCAGATCTAAGTATTATCCAAATAATAAATGATTTTTGATAATAATTGTCAGGACACTGATTCATGAAATTTGTTAGTACCAGAGGCGGTGTCGAGCCAAAAAGTTTTGAAGACGTTATTTTGACTGGCTTAGCTCCAGATGGTGGTCTCTTTGTTCCTGAGACCCTGCCTCGATTTAGCGAAGAAGAAATTGCCTCTTGGTCTAGTCTTTCTTATCAGCAATTAGCTTTTAAGGTGATGACGCCCTTTATGGCCGATTTCATGCCGTTAAAAGATTTACAGCAGCTAATTGAGAAATCTTATGGGACTTTTCGCCATGAAGAGATAGCCCCACTTGTCAACACAGGTGGTAATCAATGGATTATGGAACTATTTCATGGGCCAACCTTAGCGTTTAAAGATTTTGCGCTGCAATTTTTAGGGAATTTGCTTGATTACACTCTGTCCAAGCGTCAGCAAAAAGTAGTGATCATGGGAGCGACCTCTGGTGATACTGGATCTGCTGCTATTGAAGGCTGTAGGCGCTGTGAGAATATCGATATCTTTATTTTGCATCCCCATGAGCGAGTTTCCGATGTGCAGCGCCGTCAGATGACAACAGTTAGAGCTGACAATATTCATAATATCGCTTTGCAGGGTAATTTTGATGATTGTCAAAATTTAGTCAAGGCTAGCTTTTCCGATCAATCTTTTTTGCCTGATGGTCGTCAATTGGTTGCTGTTAATTCCATTAACTGGGCTAGAATTATGGCCCAAATTGTCTATTATTTTTGGGCCTCATTGCGCTTGGGTGGCCCACAAAAAACTGTGTCCTTTTCAGTTCCAACTGGTAATTTTGGTGATATTTTTGCAGGTTATCTTGCATCAAAAATGGGATTGCCGATTGAGCGTTTAGTCATAGCGACTAACCAAAATGACATATTACATCGTTGTCTAAGTAGAAATGATCATAGGACCTTGCCATTGACGGAAAGCTTGGCACCTAGTATGGATATTATGATTTCAAGTAACTTTGAACGACTTTTATTTGACTTGTATGACCGTGATGGTGCAGTAATAAGTCAGCTGATGAAAGACGCAAAAGCCGGCTCTATGATGCTTAGTGATAAGGCGTTAACAAAGGCTCGCCAGCTTTTTGCCAGTTTCCGCTGTGATGATCAGGGTATGGTAGATGTTATAAGGAATACCTATGAAAATACTGGTTACTTGTTGGATCCGCACACTGCTATTGGTCTTGCCGCAGCAAAAGAATGTAGTAGTGGCGATCAGATACCAATGATCACATTGGCTACGGCACATCCGGCTAAATTTCCTGATGCAGTTAAGCGTGCCGGCTACCCTAATGATCCCGAGCTACCCGAACATATGGCAGATTTATTTGAACGTGAAGAGCGTTTCACTGTTCTGGGAAATAATGCCTCAGAGGTTCAGAAATTTATTTTTGGTAACTTGTCGCGCTGAGGGTCTGTACTTGCCAACTCAACGTACAATAAAACATTCACTGGTGAGAGTAGAGCATGTTTGAAGAAAATAAGTTAACTAAAGAAGATCAAGAGCGTGTTGACCAATACTTGGATAGTGGCTTCAATAGTATAGAGCGCAAACCCTTCAAACCACTTCGCCTGTTAGCGGTAATTTGGGTGGTGGTAGCCTTGTTGGGTTTTGTAAGTTGGTATATTGGTAAACAAGCAGGGTATTTGTAACAATAGTTGCCAAATTATTTTTCCTAAGGCTAGTTTATGACGCTCACTTCGCAAATGCCTACGCCAACCATGGTCAAAACCAATGGTATTGAGTTAGAGGTCTTTGAGGCCGGTCAAGGCGGAGTTCCCATTGTGCTATGCCATGGTTGGCCAGAATTGGCCTATAGCTGGCGTCATCAAATACCTGCATTGGTAGCAGCTGGTTATCATTGCATTGTCCCAAATCAGAGAGGCTATGGAGCCTCCAGTAAACCCACTGATGTAAATGCTTATGACATCCATCACCTCACTGATGACCAAAATGGGTTGCTTGATGCTCTGGGAATAGACCGTGCGATTTATGTGGGTCATGATTGGGGCGCTATTATGCTGTGGCAGCATGCACTCCTAAACCCCCAGCGTATTATTGCGTTGGCAAATATGTCGGTTCCTTTTAAGGTTCGAGAACCCTCGGAACCTGTGGCGTTTTGGGAAAAAATGCTGGGCGAAGAATTTTATTTAGTGCATTTTAATCGTTATCCAGACGTTGCAGCTAGATCATTTGAAAGCAATGTAAGACGGACCTTGCAGAATCTCTACAGAACTGATCATTGGCTAGATAGCAGCCCTGCGCAGCCGGACGGTTACACAATTGTAAAATCTGCAGAGATCGACAATACACGCGGTAAGTTGATGCTAAATGAAGAGGATTTGACGGTTTTTGTCGAGGCCTTTGAGCAGGGTGGTTTTGTAGCTCCCTGTAATTGGTATCGTAATTTTACTCGTAATTGGCAGACTATGGCTGAGATTCCACAGACGATCGACCTGCCTTGTCTGATGATCTATGGTGAATACGATATGGTACCGAAAATTGATATGACAAGTTCGGTTGCTAATTTAGAGGTAAAAACTTTATCTTGTGGCCATTGGATACAACAAGAGCAGCCTGAAAAAACTAACCAAATTTTGCTTGAATGGCTTGATCGCGTCGTCAAACCCATGTTGGATTGATGTGGAGATTCAAACCCGTCACTTACCCTCAGTAGAGCCAAATTTTAATGCGACTATAGATCCTTTGCTAAAGAGAATTTATCAAGCTCGTGGGATCAATCAACAAAGAGATCTTGATAAACATTTAGCGAGCCTTCCTTCGCCGCATCTTCTGGCTGGTATGCCTATGGCGATAGCTCGGTTAATTGAGTCCTTACAGCATGGCGAGCAGATTGTAATTATTGGTGACTTTGATGCAGATGGTGCTACCAGTTCTGCTCTGATGATGTTGGCACTCAAGGCCATGGGATTCCAAAAACTGGCATTTTTAGTACCAAATCGATTTGACTATGGTTATGGGTTGACCCCTGAAATTGTGCAATTAGCCACCCAATACCAACCGCAGCTTATTATTACAGTAGATAACGGGATCTCTAGTATTGAGGGCGTGGCTTATGCCTCAGCACTGGGCATTGACGTTATTGTTACTGACCACCATTTACCCGCAGAGACTCTGCCAGACGCTTTGGCAATTATTAATCCGAATCAGCCTAATTGTTCTTTTCCATCTAAGAGCTTAGCTGGCGTTGGTGTGGCATTTTACTTTTTGAGTGGCTTAAGGTCTGAGTTACGAGCCATGGGTTGGTTCACTGAACAAAATATCCAAGAACCAGCAATGGCAGTGTGGTTGGATCTGGTAGCTTTGGGAACAGTGGCCGATGTGGTGCCATTAGATCATGTTAATAGGGTGCTAATACATCAGGGACTTATGCGTATTCGTGCAGGAAAATGCCGGCCAGGCATCAAGGCATTGCTGCGTATCGCAGGTAAGAATTTAGAATCTATAGTCGCCTCTGATTTAGGTTTCGCCCTTGGTCCAAGACTAAATGCAGCAGGTCGCTTAGATGATATATCCGTAGGTATTCAATGCTTAATGACCGATGATCTCAACGACGCTATGCAGGCAGCAACGGCCTTAGATCAGTTGAATCAAGATCGAAAGTTTATTGAGCAAGGTATGCAACAGGACGCGATTCAAACATTGGATACATTATTACTTGCATCAGATAAGAACTTACCGTCTGCTTTATGCGTGTTTAATACTGATTGGCATCAGGGTGTTGTCGGACTTGTGGCATCGCGTTTAAAAGAGAAATACTATCGCCCAGTGGTGGCTTTCGCTCGTGCAGAGGATGGTACTTTAAAAGGATCTTCTCGCTCCATACCTGGTTTTCATATCAGAGATGCCATGGAGGTGGTAGCAAGTCGTCATCCCGGTGTAATTACCAAGTTTGGTGGTCATGCTATGGCAGCTGGGTTGACTCTGAATGAGAGTGATTTAGATGTTTTTGTTAAGGCATTCCAAAAACAGGCGTCTAAGGCTATTGCTCCTGAAGATTTAAAGGCAAAAATAATGACTGATGGAATCTTACAGCTCAGTCAGCTGACTATGGCCACAGCAGTTCTACTACGAGATTCAGGCCCCTGGGGTCAGCAGTTTCCAGAACCTAGTTTTGAGGGAATCTTTAACTTAAAAAGTCAGCGTGTAGTGGGAGAAAACCATTTGAAAATTTCATTTTCTCACCCGTCAGCACCAACTAGCATGATCGATGGTATTTACTTCAATATTGACCCTGAGCAGTGGCCAAGCCATGCCGTGGAGACTGTCCGATGTGTTTATCGATTGGACATAAATGAGTATCGCGGGACCAAGAAACTACAATTTTTGGTTCAATATATGACGCCAGTATCCAGTAAATAAGAACATAAATTATGATTTTTAAAACCGAGTTACGAGCTGACTTGATCCTGTTAGTCACCGCGTTAATCTGGGGCTTTGCTTTTGTTTTTCAAAGTACCGGAATGGAACATATTGGTCCTATTACCTTTGTCTTTGGTCGTTTTGTCGTCGCAACCTTAGCCATAATCCCTATTTGGTATTTCATAGAGAAACCGAAACACATATTTGTTTGGCAACCAACCGATAAAAAAGCTCTGCAATTGGGTGTTATTATGGTGATTGGCATGCTTTTACAGCAAGCTGGTCTGCTGTATACAACCGTTTCCCGTGCTGGCTTTCTCACTGGTGTATATATTGTCTTTGTGCCAATTCTTGGCGTATTTATGGGTAGTAAAACTCAGTGGCCTACCTGGCTGGGAGTATCTTTTGCCTTACTTGGATTATATTTCTTAGCGCAGATTGAGGTAACTGATTTCTTGTTAGGCGATAGTTTGATACTGCTTAGTTCAGTGCTTTGGGCGCTACATGTTATTTACACTGGTAAAGTTGCTAATCAGATGTCAGTTTTTCGCCTGATGTTCGTGCAATTTACCTTTTCTACACTGATTAGTGGTGTTGCCATGATAATGTTCGAAGTGTGGGACTGGCAGGCCGTTAAAGAAGCTGCTGGTGCATTGTTGTTTGTCGGAGTGCTGTCTTCTTGCGTTGGTTTTTCATTACAGGTGGTTGGTATGCGTACAGCTCCAGCGTCTCATGCCGCACTCATTCTTAGCTTTGAGGCGATTTTTGCAGCCATAGGAGGTTGGTGGCTGCTAGGCGAGCATTTAACCCCCACAGAGCTAATAGGCTGTGGGCTTATTTTGACTGGAGGACTGCTTTCCCAGTTAAAATTATTTATAAGATCACAGCCCGGTGCACGTCTGCATCCATAAGAGACATTCTTTGAGTTAAAATCAAAGAATGTCTACTGGATTATGTTTGTCCAAAAATTGATCTACTTGCTTTAACAGGGCCAGTCGTGTTTCGCTAACCGATAGCCAATGATCCTCGCCTTTTAGTGTTACTAATTCCACAGGTTTGTCAGCTTTCTTTAAAGCCCTAAACATCTCTTTACTTTGTCTAATAGGCACAACGGTGTCATCTTTACCATGTATTAGTAACACAGGAGCTTGGAAATTGTTTGCGAAATTAATGGGAGATATTGACTTTAGTTTTTCTTTCTCTGTTTTCAAATCACCGATAATTTTATTCCAATAGCTGACTACCCAATGGTTGCTACCGTACTTTGATTTTTCAGCTTTAAGCATTAGAGGCAAGTCAGAAACCCCTGCAATGGCAATTACACAGCGATATAAATCAGGTGTAAAAGCGCCTCCTACGAGGGCTGAATATCCTCCATAAGATGCGCCCATAATGCATACTCTGTTAGCGTCTACATAGCCTGCTTTGATCAGCGCAGCTACTCCATCAGAGACGTCATCTTGCATTTTTTTGCCCCACTCTCCGTTGCCACTATCTCGCAGAGAAAATCCAAAGCCTTTTGAACCTCTAAAGTTAGGTTGTAACACAGCGTAACCTTTGGCGGCTAAATACTGAGCCAACCAGTCAAATTTCAAGCTATCAAAAGTAGCTGGGCCTCCATGTGGTAACGCAATTAAAGGAAGATTTTTACGTTTAGTTATATCCGATGGCAGAGTAACAATTGCAGGTATTTTTAATCCATCACGAGCGGAATAGTTAATAGCTTTAATTTCGCCAACGACTGTAATGGCAGGATATTGGGACGCCAGATTGAAAAGTTTGTTTGCATGTCTATCAAACACTTTATAATCTCCAGCACCCTGGTTGCCACTGACGTTAATCAACCACTTGTTATTATCAGCTGTATTGCCCAAAAAAGTAATAGAACTAGTGGGGAAGTATTCAGAAAGATTTTCATAACTCAGGTTGGCTTGTAAATTGTTAAAATCATATCCAGGCTTGAATCCACTATACTTTACGGCGATAAATGTTCGATTTATGTTGGTTAGCAAATCACCAACATCCGTCTGTGATCGACTGTACAGAGGACCCTGGATACTTCCGTCAAGTAACGACAAAGAAAAAATGGCTTCGTTATTCCCTTGTCCTTTGAGAAACAGTAATTTTGTCGCATCACTTGAAACAGCTTGAGGTGAAATTTCTGGAATGTCAGCATTATGACGATAAATCGGTTTCCACTTTCCAGAAACTTTGGAAAAGATTCTATGCTGTTTGCTGTTTTTATCAAAATCCTCTCTGGCTAAGAGGTTACCTGTTTCATCGACAAACCAGCCTATGGTCGATTTGTTGCCTTTTGCATAAATCTTGCCATAGCCATTTTTAAGGCTAACTCGATAGAGATGATTTTTAGGGTTACTTCCTAGACCGCCACTATAGGCGGGCATATATAACTCCGCCGTACGGTTATTAAATCCTACGATTTGGCCAAGTCTGGTTTGTGCTGGATACAATCCCTTTGTCTTACTCAACAAGACTTTTATCTTTTTTGTGGTTAAATTGTAAACAAAGGCAGAACTATTTTCCCAGCTTCCTTTTATACGCGTAGCCCGCTGAGTTTTTGAACTTTGCAGCACAACATGCTCATTGCTGACAAAATAAATATCACGAGCTTTGTATTTATTCGCATTGAAACCACCCACTAAATTCAGCGTTTTAGCATTTACTATAACAAAGAAGTCTTGATTATCTTGCCGTTGAATAAGAGCAAAATGGTTACCATCTGGGGATATCGCTACAGATCTAAACGCCGGGAGTAAGCCATACTTTTCGATGTCAGGCTGAGGTAAACTTTGAGAAAAACTAGCCTCTTGCGCATTCAGCGTTTGATTAAGAGTCAAGCACCCAAATAGAAAAAAATAGAGAGTGATGCTGGCTTTTTTTAACAT
Organism: Porticoccaceae bacterium; assembly: GCA_029254005.1. Taxonomy (GTDB): domain Bacteria; phylum Pseudomonadota; class Gammaproteobacteria; order Pseudomonadales; family Porticoccaceae; genus HTCC2207. Next base: position 20,862 of record JAQWYJ010000090.1, read on the forward strand.
TATGGGCAAATCCTTTGCGCTAAATGACTATGTTTCTAAGTATAGCAATGATGAAACCTAAATATTGTGTAGATTAGTGCCAGCCTGGCCATGAATTATCTTGGCAATTGTTGAAAGCACACAGTCTAAAATTCAATTAAAGAGCGTAAGCTCTTAGCAACTATGGCTTTAATGGCAGGTTGCGCCTTTTCAGTTGGGTGCAGACCATCCTGCTGAATCATACCTTCGGTTGTGGCTAGCTGATCTAGTTGAAACGGGATTAAATTAACATTAGTTTCCTCAGCCAGTTGAGTATAGACCTCCGCGAATGCCTCGGTATATCGTCTCCCGTAGTTGGGTGGTATACGCATTCCAAATAGAATAGGCCGGGCCTTGGCTTCAGTACAAAGCGCAATCATTTTTGCTAGGTTTTGTTTCATTAAGCGCAAAGGTTGCCCGCGAAGCCCATCATTGCCGCCAAGCTCTAATATAACGTAGTCAGGTTGAAATTTTTCCAACAACAGCGGTAATCTTGCTAAACCGCCACCCGTAGTGTCACCGCTAATACTACCATTAATAAGGGTATATGCAGGGCCCAAATCATTTTGCAGCAGGTTAACCCAGCCATTTTTTGGGTCTATGCCGTATCCGGCGCTTAAACTATCGCCTAGCACCAGTAATGTTGATCCATAAGCATTGGCGCCAAGTACAAGGAACAGACAACATAACCGTTTTATGATCTGTCGCATAAATACACTCACTCTTTATTTTGTTAGAATTCAGCCTCAGAGTGTAAGTCATTTTACCGAGAATGGAATAGTTCAATGATTGAAGTTAAAAATGTTTGTAAACAGGTGTCGACAACGGAGGGCGAATTGCAGATTCTGGACGACATAAACCTGTTTGTAGCCGATGGCGAGACGATTGCTATTGTTGGACCATCAGGCTCTGGAAAGTCTACTTTACTAGGAATTTTAGCGGGTCTAGATACCCCTACCCGAGGATCTGTAGTGCTTAATGGGCATGATATTACGCAGATGGACGAAGAGGGTCGTGCGTCGGTGCGAGCTCACAATGTTGGGTTTGTATTTCAATCATTTCATCTGCTACCAGGTCTTACAGCCCTTGAAAATGTGGCCTTACCCCTGGAACTGAATGGAGACAGAGAGGCGCTTAAAACAGCTCATGATTATTTAGAGCGCGTAGGGTTGGCACATCGAGTAACACATTATCCGCGGCAACTCTCTGGTGGTGAACAACAGCGAGTGGCAGTAGCCAGAGCTTTTGCCTGTAAGCCGACTATTTTGTTTGCTGATGAACCTACGGGTAATTTGGATACAGGTACAGGGGAGATTATTAATAACTTGCTATTTGATCTTAATCGTGAAGAGGGTACAACCCTTGTACTGGTTACCCATGAGATGAATTTGGCTGCTCGCTGTAATACAACATTGCAATTGCAAGCCGGTCGTCAGCTGCCGTCTGAGAAGAATAGTAAGTATGCCACCGAGAAGGAGAATTAATGTTTTCTTTGAGAATGCTTATTAGAACGTGGCGAGGTGGTGAGCTTGGACTGATTTTGTGGTCACTAATCCTTGCTGTTGCGGTCGTTACATCCGTTTCTTTGTTAGCGGAGCGAATAGAACGAGCCTTAACCCAGGAATCAAGTAGCTTTTTGGCAGCCGATTTAGTAGTAAGAAGTAGCAAAGAGGCCCCACCTGCCTGGCTAGATGAGGCGCTAAGCAAGAATATCGAGACCGCTAAAATAATGAGTTTTTCCTCAATTGTTTTTTTTGGTGATGACTTACATTTGGCGTCGATTAAGGCAGTGCAGCCCAATTATCCCTTGCGTGGATCAATAAAACGTTCCACGACACCATTTAGCAGAGATCCAGCACTAATTGAAGAAGTCAGCTATGGTCCCCAAAAAGGCCATGTCTGGGTTGACGCAAGATTACTGCCACTTTTGGGTATTGGCTTGGGGGATAGTATTGATCTTGGAGACACCACTTTAAAAGTGACTCAAATACTGGTGGAAGAGCCAGATGGTAGCTCTTACTCATTTGTTGGCGCTCGGGTACTTATGAACTACGCAGATATTCCTGATAGTGGTGTCATTCAACCAGGCAGTCGCGTTACCTATAGATATTTGATGGCCAGCGATGATCAGCTTGCATTCGAATCCTACGTGGCTTGGCTAAAATCCCAGTTGGATATCCATGATCGTCTTATTACTCCTGACGAGGCACAAGCAAGTATTGCCAATACTATGGACAAAGGTCGACGTTTTTTGCTTCTTGCTGGCAGTATCGGCGTTGTACTTGCGGGTATTGCATTGGCATTGGCAAGCCATCATTTTGCCAGTGGACAAACAAAACAGGTGGCGTTGTTAAAAAGTTGGGGTATTGCTGCGCGCAGAGTAAGATTCCTGTATGCACAGCAGAGTCTGTGGATGGGCTTATTGGGTTCGTTGGTAGGTTTATTAGTTGGCTATGCTTTTCATCATATTCTTCTGTTTGTTGTAAGTGAGTGGCTGCCTATAACACTTCCATCTGCAGGATCTAGACCCTGGGTGACCGGTTTAGCAACTGGGTTGATTTGTTTGGCAGGGTTTACTCTGCCGGCATTGTGGCATTTGCCCTCTCAATCACCTCTTGCAGTGCTGCGGCAAGATATTGTTTCCAAGCCAGTTAATGCTTTGGTTCGCGTTGGTCTTGGTGTTGCTGCAATCGCTGGTTTATTACTTTGGTATAGCAATAATATTGCCGTCTCCATGGCAATATTAGCTGGGTTTGGGCTAACCGCTATTGCCTCTATTGCGGCGGGTTTGGTTCTGTTGAGATTGGGAATGCAATATGGTCAACAACTAGGCAGTGTCTGGCGGCTAGCGTTGGCTAATTTGTGGCGGCGAAAAACTCAAAGCCTGATTCAAATGGTCGGATTTTCAGGTGCTATTGCACTACTAATGATTATGGTGATAGTACGTACCTCACTTATTGACCAATGGCGCTTTCAGTTAGCTGATGATGCACCCAATCATTTTTTAGTTAACGTGGCACCTTTTGAGTTAGATGGGGTACGGAACCTGGTGACTGGTAATGGTCTCGATACGGCAGGGTGGTATGCCATGGTAAGAGGCCGAATGACTGAAATTAATGGAAAACCAATTACTGACGTACAAAAAGATAGTCATGAGTCCTTTCGACGAGAGCTTAATTTAAGCTGGACTACAGTGTTACCCGAGGGTAATAAAGTCACCAAAGGGCAATGGTGGGACACTATAGATCTTGATGAATTTAATGCGCAGAGCACAGATGGTCAAATTGTCGCTCCTGTGTCATTAGAGGATGAGCTTGCTGGTGAATTGGGCTTAGTTTTGGGTGATCGTATTACCTTTAGTGTCGGTGGTCTCCGCTTTGAGGCTGAAATGGTGGGAACTAGGAGTTTGAATTGGGACAATATGACGCCCAACTTCTATTTCTTGTTTCCCGAGGGTTTACTTGAAGAGTATCCCCGAACCAGCATGACTAGCTTGTATATACCGCCAGAAAAGAAGTTGTTGGTGAATGATATCTTACGTCAATTTCCGACGGTACAAGTGATTGAGCTGGACAAGATCATTGATCGTATCCGCACCATTGTCTCTCAGGTGAGTCGGGGTCTTGAGGTGATGACCTTACTCATTTTGGGCTGTGGTGTTTTAGTGATGTTTGCCGCAGTAAGTTTGTCCATGACAGAGCGATTGCAGGAGAGTGCCATTTTACGGACTCTAGGTAGTTCTAGGCGTCTAATATTAGGCATTCAGCTGATTGAGTTTAGTGGATTAGGGTTGATGGCAGGTTTATTGGCCAGCGCTGGCGCGGAGCTTTCAGTTGCCATGTTGCAATATTTTATGTTCGATTTACCATTGTCATTGCACCCATGGTTGTGGGTGGTGGGTCCTCTAGGTGGTGCGTTGCTGGTTGGTTCGTTAGGCGTAGCTTATAGTCGAAAGGCGGTAGTTCAACCACCATTGGAGGTGCTTCGAGCTTTGTAATCATACCCAAGGGGTATGTAGAACTATTTCAAAGGAAGTTGAATACTAAATGTTGTGCCACTGTTGGGATCACAGGTAACAGCAATTTGACCCTGGTGCTGTTCGGTGATGATAAAGTGACTAAATGACAGTCTTTGGTCTGGGTCATAGGGCGTAGATGACGTGTCGTCTGTGCCAGATGATTCAAATAGATATTTCTGATCGCCACCGCTTAACGGTTTACCGTTATGGTGTAGACGAATCCAAATATCATTATAAATTTGGCTTACAGCAATAGTGATCTCAGGGGAGTGATCTAAGTCATCTACTTTGCCAAGTGCAGAGCAAGCATGTCGAATAAGACTTAAAAAGACTTGCTGAAGCTCTCTATGGTAACAAGGCAAGTCGAGTAGATCATCGGCATAGTCTCGTTTAAGCACGACATCGTGAAAGCGAAGTCCAGAATTTGCAGTGATAGCGTTCCTTGCCAGATCGATACTATGGTCGATAATATGGGTGATGTTAGCAAGGGACTTTGCATCGCCGCCGCCTTGCGAGAAATCTAATAAACTATCAATGATAGATTTAGCTTGCTGCCCTCGTATTACTGCATCCTCCAAGGTTTCACGCATATCAACCACGTCAAAAGTGTCATCGGTAATATCTTGGCGTAAGGTTTTTACTGAGCTAAGCATGGCTTTTAGTGGCATATTGATATCATGAGCCATAGCCGAGGTCATCTCTCCCATCAATGACATTTTATCTTTTTGAATTAACATAGTTTCAGAATTAACCCGTTGAGTAATGTCATCAATAAGGAGCACTACTCCGGTTATACTTTGATCTTTGAGGGGGTATATAGTGATATCAAAATGATATTGCCCATATTGACTGAACTGAACATGCACTGGGCGCTGTTCGGTTGATGCCTGCATAATTTGCTGTGGTGTCACTGTAATATCTGGATAGCATTGCCATAAGTCTTTACCTATGACCTTTGCGGCAGGCAAGCCAGAGATATCCTCTGCGCGCGGATTCCACTGAGTGATCTGATTATCTTTATCTAACCCTATAAGGATTAATGGCATTGATTGCAAAATTTCAGAAATATAAGATTCTGACTGACGAAGCTGAGAGGTTGTCGTCAGATGCTGATTAATTTCCTGGGCCAAGGCAGCATTACTTTTTTTGAGCAGTGAATTTGACTCGTTTAGTGTTGTTGTTCTCTCTACTACCCGTTGCTCTAACTGTGATCGAATTTCTTCAAGTTGACGATTATACTTATTTGACTGTCGGTGGCTAAAAAACAGACGAATGACGGTGAAGGACAATGCTAGGATCAGTACTCCACTGGAAAAGTTAGCAATATATTGCCAATTAGTGGTGCCATCGATTTCTCTAAACAACCAAAATATATCGGCGACGGCCACCTGGCTAATAAGTAAACTGATAATTGCAGTGAGTTTCTTCATGACGCCATTATGGCAAAGCTATGTGGGGAAAAATAGCATAAAGATCCAATCGTTGGTATTTCATTGACATTCTCATTGTAAATTCAATCTTCCATTTTACTAGCTTTCATTGATTACTTTTTGATAAACCATTGAACTGCCATCGCTCTTTAATAGTAGTACATCATAGTTTTGCCGTCGGCTGCCCATTTCCATTCCAGGCGAGCCCATTGGCATGCCAGGCACTGCGAGCCCTATGGAGTCTTTGGGAGGGTTGGCTAAAAACTGCTCTATTATTGTGGCGGGGATATGTCCCTCAAATACATAGCCTTCCGCCGAGATGGCTGTGTGACATGACTGATGTTTGCTGCTTATACCCTTGTCGCGTTTCAATTGATCAAGATTATTGAGGTTATGAACATTACCGCTAAAACCCGCTTGCTCAATATGGTCTACCCATTTTTGACAGCAACCACAGGTAGGCGTCTTAAATACATCCAATGTGATGGCTTCTTGTGAATTTTCCATAGACTGAGGTGACTGCGTTGTTTCAAGGTCACTTGCAATCACCATAAAAGATAATATCCAGGACATAGATATTAGGATCAATAAAGATGTGATTTTAACTTTCATGTGATTACCTTTTGTTGAATACGTACGCTGACCTATGCTGTTAGCATAGTGTATTCATTGCTAACGGTAAATTCTTTTAGTTTTGGTTTTATTATGTATGTGACCCAATAGTGTATATTTTTTTTGAATGAATTAGACTGATAATTACTAGATATCGATAACTACTCAATACTTATTAAGTAAATACTAAAAGAGCATCGGCCTTTGCTTACTATCCCGCTACTAAATATCGCCCTAGCTTTTTTACCCGTAATAGTAGTCCTACTGATTATGTGTCACTGGTCACTTATGGTTAAAGACAGTGTGGTGGCTCTATGTCGAATGCTCATTCAGTTAATTTTCATTGGATATGCGCTTACATGGATATTTTCTGTTGATTCTTCATTATTGGTATTACTGATTCTTAGTGGCATGCTATTAGCTGCTGGTTCAATAGCATTGAAGCCGATCGCGAACTCTAGAGAGTCAGGTGACTATACTCGCGCTTTGGTAGCAATTGCTGGTGGCGGTGGAATGACCTTAATTTATACAACGTATTTTGTGCTTCAGGTATCTCCATGGTTCAAAGCCGATACGATAATACCATTAGCAGGGATGATATTTGCCAGCGCTATGAACACAGTGAGTCTTGCAGCTGAGCGTTTAACGATGGAAACTACTCATGGCACAGATATAACCACAGCACGTAATCAGGCTTTTAGGGCGGGATTAATTCCTATTTTCAATACTTTGTTAGCCGTGGGACTTGTCTCTCTGCCAGGCATGATGACTGGACAAATTTTATCCGGTATTTCGCCCTTGATTGCCGTGCGTTATCAAATTGTGGTTATGTGCATGCTCACCGGCGCATCAGGCATTTCAGTAGCCATTTTTCTTTTTTTGCAGAGTCGGCGACTCCTCAATTCAGGAGGAACAACTGACGGATAATGACTCAGACCAGTCGGGTGGGAGGCTGGCGTACTCCTCAGCTTCTGGGTGTTCATCAAAGGGATTTTGCAAGATATGCAGCAACCGATTTACCTCGCTAAAGTCGCCGTTTTCGGCTTTTTCGATGGCAATTTGAGCCATATAATTGCGCAGTATGTACTTCGGGTTGCGGGCTAGCATGGCTTGGGTACGTTGCTGCTCAGAGATGGTTTCATGGCTAAGCCTCTGCCGATAATCCTCTGCCCAAGTGTCAAAGGCAGCTCGGTCCAAAAACAAGTCACGGACAGCGTTGGGGTCTTGATCAAAGGTACAGAGTTTTCTAAAAAATAGGCTGTAATCGACTCCGTTGACTTCCATCAGCGAAAGCAATTGATTTATCAGATTTTCATCACTGTCAACGTAGCCCGTGAATCCTAACTTCTCAGCCATTATCTGCCTGTAACACCGTAAAAAGGTGGGTTCGTAGGTTTTAAGACTGGCTACCAGATCTTCCGATGGAATCTGTGTCATCAGCGCAGTGGCCAGCGCATTGAGATTCCATAGGCCGATAGACGGTTGGTTTTTAAATGAATAGCGTCCGTTGGTATCCGAGTGATTACAAATATGCTCCGGATCGTAGGCGTCTAGAAATCCAAAAGGGCCATAGTCCATTGTCTCGCCAAGAATGGACATATTGTCGGTGTTCATCACACCATGAGCAAAGCCGATAGCTTGCCACTGAGCGATCATCTTGGCAGTTTGGGTCACTGTGTAATCAAACAGTCGCAGGTAGCCATCATCAATATCGACCCACTGCGGGAAGTGCCTTTGAATGACATAGTCGAGCAGGGCAGCGACGGATTCGGGTGCCTTTCCATAGTGAAAATGTTCAAAGGAGCCGAAGCGAATATGACTACGCGCTACCCGACAAACCACAGATGCGGTCTCTACGTCCTCGCGGTACACCGGCGTGGTACTGGTGGTCAGGCTGAGTGCTCTGGTAGTGGCCACACCAAGCGCGTGCATGGCCTCGGAGCATAGATACTCACGAATACTGGAGCGCAGCACCGCGCGGCCGTCGGCGAAGCGTGAATAGGGGGTGATGCCAGCCCCTTTAAGCTGCACATCCCAGAGTTCTGATTGGTTTGCATCTGCCTGCTTTACTGGAAGCTCTCCCAGAGTAATCGCCCGCCCATCTCCAAGCTGGCCAGCCCAGACACCAAATTGGTGCCCGGAATATGCCAGAGCAATGGGATGAAAGCTGGGATCAATGTGATTTCCAGAGAGTAGCTGAAGCGATTCATTGCTTTGCAAAAAGTCAGTATTTAGCCCCATTTCCGCGGCCAACAGAGGATTGACACTGACCCACTGCGGCTCATTGATGGCAGTAGGTGACACAGCTGTGAAGTAGTCATTGCTGTCCGATGCAAAGGCCTTTGCATAGCTGTGGCCTAGCTTTTCGTCCGGAAATAAGGTGTCAGTCATTTAGGGGGCGTTCTCCAAGTCGATGTCTTGCCAACTGATTCTGGCTAAATTGTCTGCGTGTAATGAGCTGACATACAACCAATTGTCTGTCTCTAGGGCCCCGGTATTGGTGTGGTAAGTGCCTTCCGGATGTTGCAGTGAAGTGAGCACATCACCATTGCCATTCATGGCGAACACATGGCTGTAGGCAACAGCCTGAGGGCGCATAAATGCTGGGAAACGCTGCACCACTTTGCGCAAGAATGGCGAGCCAGAGAGATCATCGAGTGCTTTGCTGCGCGGTGATACTAAGCCTACCCAGAAGCGTCCATCTCGGCCGCGCACGACATTGTCCGGAAAGCCAGGCAAGTTATCGATAATAACTTCTGATTTCCCTGCCATGTCACCTATCAACCAATATTTGTGGATGCGATAACTACCAGTTTCATTGACCAACACATATTCACTGTTGGCATCAGTGGCCACGCCGTTGGCAAAATTTAGACCGGTCATGAGAACCTGGGTGGACTGATCAGCGGGATCATAGACCAAGAGACGACCATGACCACCATGCTCCATGGTGTCTAGAAGACTGGCCGCATAGGTACCCCCCATATGTGCGCCAAACTTAGTGGACGCATCGCTGAAATAAATTTTGCCATCGGCGGTAACATCCAGATCGTCAGCATAGTCAATATCGCTGCCGTCAACCCGTCGAGTAAGCACAGTGATCTCACCACTGGGTGTTACCTTTAACAGACCCTTATAGGCATCGGCGATCAATAGATTGTTCTCTTTATCGAATACAAGGCCCAGTGGGCTACCACCGGTATTAATCCATTTTGTTTGCTCCCCGGTTTCCTCGTTGTAGCGGATTATCCATCCCTCTCGTGTGGCTGCATATATTTCATTGTCCAGCACCGCTAGGCCCTCTGGACCATGAGTATCGGGAAGTTCTATGATCTCCAGCGCAGCCAATGTTTGGTTTTGCTTAAAATCGCCCACAAACCCTTTATCCTCCGGTGCTTCCCAGCTAACCGGGTCTATTGGAACTGGCCATAACAGTAGATAGGCAAATAGAACTACAACCACAAGTATTAACTTCTTCACCATTTTGAGCCTCTTATTTATTTTTGTAACCACAATGTTGCGCTACTGCGCTTGCACAATCAATCACTATCGGTTTCCCTTGGTGAGTGCTCCGAGCTGAGGTAGAATGCGCGGCTACATTATTATACAACGTTACAGGGTAATCACAGATTCCATGGAAGTAAATCCTCTCTACACCGCACTAGATGACCTGCAGGCACGCACCGACGTGTTGAGGGGGTATCTTTGACTATACTAATCGTAAAGATCGTCTTACAGAGGTAGAATTAGAGCTCGGCGAACCCGATGTTTGGAATAATCCTGAGCAAGCACAAGCTCTGGGCAGAGAGCGGGCCGCATTAGAGCTAGTGGTTAGAACTATTGAAAACTTAGATGCAGGAGTCTCTGATGCACGTGAACTGCTGAGTATGGCGGTTGAAGAGGAGGACGCAGACACGGTAGCTGATGTGGAAGCTGAAATGGCAGCGTTAGAAGCTCAGTTGGCCAAACTTGAATTTCGCCGTATGTTTTCAGGGGCGATGGATGAAAATAGTGCTTTTTTAGAAATACAGTCTGGGTCTGGTGGCACTGAGGCGCAGGATTGGGCTGAAATGTTATTGCGAATGTATTTGCGATGGGCCGATGATAAAGGTTTTAAAGCCGAGTTAGTCGAATGCTCTGCTGGGGATGTCGCTGGTATAAAGAGCGCCACCGTGGAGGTTACTGGAGAGTATGCTTTTGGGTGGTTGCGAACCGAAATTGGTGTTCATCGGTTAGTGCGCAAATCTCCCTTTGACTCGGGAAATCGACGTCATACATCTTTTGCCGCCGTATTTATCTCTCCAGAAATAGACGACGATATAGACATAGATATAGATCCATCAGATGTTCGAACGGATACTTATCGCGCCTCTGGTGCCGGTGGACAGCACATTAATAAAACTGATTCGGCAGTGCGTCTAACTCACGCGCCAAGTGGCGTGGTTGTGCAAAGTCAAAGTCAGCGGTCGCAGCACCAAAATCGTGACAAGTGTTGGCAAATGTTGCGAGCACGACTTTACGAACTGGAGGTTAGTAAACGTCAAGAAGCCGCCCAAGCTACTGAGGATACAAAATCCGATATTGGCTGGGGTAGCCAGATCAGATCCTATGTATTGGACGATGCCCGCATTAAAGATTTGCGAACCAATATTGAAACCCGCAATACACAGGCGGTATTAGATGGTAAGTTGGATCAATTTATTGTGGCGTCGCTCAAAGCTGGCCTCTAATAAGTATGATCAGATGACCCCATAACAAATGACCCCATAACAAATTACAGAGTACCTATGACTGACCAACAAGATGAAAACAAACTGATTACCGAACGCCGACTCAAGCTTGATGAGCTTCGATCTCAGGATGAACCTACGTTTCCAAATCAATTTAAACCAGCACATAGTGCTGATGAATTACAGGTTGGCTTTGGTGATCAATCCAAAGAGCAATTAGAATCCTTAGGAAAGGTGGTTCGGATTGCTGGACGCGTAATTCGAAACCGCGGAGCGTTTATCGTGGTGCAAGATAGCTCTGGTCAAATTCAGCTATATGTCACCAAGGCAGCACGACCTTTTGCTAAATCATTGGATTTAGGTGATATTGTTGGTATCTGCGGTGCTCTGCATAAGTCGGGCAAGGGAGATTTATATGTACAGATGGATGAATACCAACTCTTGACTAAGGCACTGCGGCCACTGCCCGACAAGTTTCACGGTTTAGCCGATCAAGAAATGCGTTACCGTCAGCGCTATGTTGACTTGATTGTTAATCCAGACGTACGCAATACCTTTCGTATTCGCTCCAAAGTGGTGGATTTTATCCGTCGTTATCTTAATGATGCAGATTACCTAGAGGTGGAAACGCCCATGTTGCAGGTGATACCGGGTGGCGCTGTGGCACGGCCTTTTGTTACCCATCACAATGCCTTGGATATAGATATGTATCTGCGCATTGCTCCAGAGTTATATCTGAAGCGTTTGGTTGTGGGTGGTTTTGAGCGAGTGTACGAGATTAATCGAAACTTTCGCAATGAAGGTTTGTCCACGCGCCATAATCCCGAATTTACTATGCTAGAGTTCTACCAGGCCTATGCCGACTTTAACGACATGATGGACCTCACTGAGGACATGCTGCGCAAAATGGCGCTGGAGGTCTTGGGGTCTACCCAAGTGGTCAATACCCGTCGGGATACTGACGGCGAGATTGAAAGTCAGATAGATTTCGACTTTTCTGTGCCTTTCGAGCGTTTGTCAGTGTTCGATTCCATTTTGAAATACAACCCTGATATTACAGCGCAACAACTCGGTGATGAGGCGACCGCTCGTCAAATAGCGAATTCTTTACATATTCCTCTGAAGGAAATTTGGGGTCTTGGCAAAGTGCAAATCGAGATATTTGAGAAAACCGTTGAGCACAGGTTGGAGCAGCCCACTTTCATCACCATGTATCCAGCGGAGGTGTCCCCCTTGGCGCGGCGCAATGACGAGGATCCATTTGTCACTGACCGTTTCGAGTTTTTTGTCGGTGGTCGCGAACTAGCCAATGGCTTCTCTGAGCTCAATGACCCGGAAGATCAAGCCTCTCGCTTTAGACAACAAGTGGCGGAAAAAGACGCTGGCGACGACGAGGCCATGCACTTCGACGACGATTACATTCGCGCACTGGAATATGGAATGCCCCCCACAGCGGGAGAGGGCATTGGCATTGATCGACTTGTGATGTTATTGACCGACTCAGCCTCAATTAGAGATGTGTTGCTATTTCCCCATATGCGCCCTGAGTGATGGTTTAAGGCTAGTTTTCAGCGGGGCGGCTTATTGCTCGCCGCCTTGTTCGACCTCGTTCTGGTTACCCACGTTGGTATCAGTGATGTTTTCCTCATCTGCATATTCAGTTGTGCTATCGCTCTCTTTATTGCTTGTTTTACTGCTTGAGCTTGTCTCCACCTCTGTTGGAGATGTTTCGGTGACAGGCTTGGCAGTGTTTGTTTGTTGTGGATTACCCGTTAATGCCAGTTGTAGTTGATTGGCAATCTCCTCAGGTGCTGGCTTTTGATTGATGTTCAAAGAACCTTTGTCTAGGGCTACTTCCATTTGGTAGCGATCATTTTTCAGACGAACGAGGTCTTGCTCAACATACTCAGCGAGTATGGGTGTTATGCCTGCTTGATCAAGGATAGTCTTGTCCACTGCAAGGGATAGAGTGATATGCAACTGAGCGAGTAAGTCAGCTACATTATCAATAGTTGTTGTCGAGTAAGTCTTGCTGCTACTCTGATATTCAACCCTTGCTGTGGCGTCGAGATACCCACCCATGCCTTGAAGTCTGAGGGTTTGATGCAGTGCTGTATCAGATTTTAGCAGCAGAGTTGCAAGATCCATTGCCTGTTGTTTGAGTAAAACGGGGTCTTGAGATTGTTGTTGAGAAAGATTGGCCCATTGTGCATAGAACTCCGGATCAACTTGAAGCAGTTCCGCGCTGTAGGCCGCTGAATTTATTGGAGCCGGCACCAATAGTTTTTCAATGGAAAGATCGAAGCGATTATTAAGTCTATTATTTTTTTCAGTGCCTGAATAGCTTAACTTTACATCTGAGATCGACGCGGTTGTGGCAGCACTACGAAAGTCAATTTGCTTCAATTCGACACTATGTGATCCTAAAACATAAAGACCGTTGTGTTGACTGGTTTCAAATTCGTTTAGCATGGTGTCAATTTCAAGGTTAACGCCCTGACCACTTAAGCTTATTGGATAGGTAGTGATAGCTCCTGAGGACGTCTTAAAGTCTTTGCTGGAGCGCCACTGCGCGCGAATGCCGCCAGAACGAATCTGAACACCCTCTGCAGCGTAAGAAAATTTATCTATGGACAATTCAACTTCCATAGCGCCAGTCAATCCGAGATGGACCGTTACCAGGGGACTTGCTGTTAGACTGACTTGGTCGACAATATTTTTTAACTCTTCGGAGGAGGGCTCAATAGAAAAGCTAAGTTCTCCCCCAGCGAGTCCGAACATTGAATGCTGATGACCAAATAGCAAGGGACCATGAGCAACTCTTATGGTAAGTCCTATTTTTACAGGTTCCGGTGCACTTGGGTCTACCGGGACGGATATCACGGAGGTAACGCTTGATGAAAACCAGGATGACTTGAATTCACCATGGTCTACTTCAAAGCCACTCTCATTTGCTAACTGCTGCCATAGTTTGAAATAGTGAGCTTCTACTTGCGTACCGATTATTTTGGGCAGCAACATTAGGACAGCAATGAAAGTGATTGACAGGATTAGTAGAATTTTTTTCATGGTGCCTCCATGGCATAACCGAAAATATACTATTTACGTTACTACGTGATAGAACTCGAAATAATATTTAAGTTGTTGGTGATAAGTCTTTCTCAATAAGACTTGTCAAAATAGTGCTTTCGGCAGATTGCTTTATTATTTTTCTTTAGTCTTATCTGTATAGAAGACCTAATTTACCATAGCTCCAATTTGCCTATTTCGCCAGTTCTATACTTGGAATTTAAAGTTGCAAGCGCTATTTTTTCTTGCTTTGTCACGCTTTTTTTAGTGCGTTTGTATTTTTCGGTTATTTTGTGATGGATCCTGCATGACCAACCACTGCTCAGGTAGCGCTGTGATTTTTCAATCATAAAAGACTTAAATTAAGATGTGTTAGCGATAGAATATCCTAGGTCTTTCTAAAACGATTAACGTTTAATCATTTGTTAGTAGTCTCAAACGTTAAGAATGATGAATATACTCTATTTATTCGCCATGATGGCGTTTGTAGTTACAGCAATGGGATGGGCAGACATCGGTCAGCTTTCTGAAACGATAATTTTTCAAGCTATTTCATTAGAGAAAGATAATCCAGTCAGAACAGAGAACAAAGCCTTATTAGTTTTTAAGAGATGAAAAAATAATTTAATGGTCGCTAATGTTCTGGGAACTCCTCGGACAAAAAATCCTGAAATTATCATAAATTATAACGATTCTGTGAGTGTTAGTTTTTTAATAAAATATTAGAAACAAATTGTAAAGTGCTTGATGTCTAGCTTACATGCAGCAATATTTTTGGAGCTAATTATCAGGCCACTACTTTAGTCGAAGATAAAGCGACCAAGGACTAGACTAATTTCATGGCCACGATTAATGGTTAAAAAGGCTGTTTACCTCAGCTAAGGCCGGCTCAAAATATTTTAGTGCGTCAGTGATTTAGCAGGCCGCGTAAATAATATTGCACCACCTAGTTTCCCGAAGGAATATCTTTGAAGGCTACTCCCTTGTCGGCTCGAGGATCCTGAGGTAAGCCTAATACTCGCTCTGCAATGATATTACGCAAAATCTCGTCTGTGCCACCAGCAATTCTCAGCCCGGCAGAGCCGAGCCATGCATCATGGAATTCATGGATATTGGAATCATTGGTTTTCAACATCCCGGCCATGTCCAGTGAGTCTATGCCAAAGTTACCAATGGCTTGAAGTTTGTTAGCACTGACTACCTTAGTAATAGAGGCTTCAGGACCTGGTGTTTCTCCTTTAGATAAGGCAGACATAGTACGCAATTTAGTGTTTTTCAGTCCACTTGCCTGACAATACCAATCTGCAATAGATGTTCTTACAGCGGTATTTTTAATCATTAACTGACCTTGATTATCCTGTTTTTTTGCCCATACAAGTGCTTCTTCCACGTCAGCACCTGTTGCATCACCTACAGCTAAGCGTTCGTTCATAAGTGTGGTGATTGCGACTCTCCAGCCATCACCTACAGCACCTAAGCGTTGGCTATCAGGAACTCGGACGTCATTGAAATAGACTTCATTAAAGGATGATCCGCCAGTAATCTGTTTGATTGGCTTTATGTCAATACCAGTCGATTTCATATCGATAAAGAAAAAGGTCATACCGGCGTGCTTGTCTACATTAGCATCATGCCGAACAACAATAATCCCGTAGTCACAAAAATGCGCACCTGATGTCCAAACCTTTTGACCATTAATAATCCAGTCATCACCATCTTTAACGGCCTTGCTACGCAGGCCTGCTACATCAGAGCCAGCGGAGGGCTCAGAAAACAACTGGCACCAAATTTCTTCGCCTGCAGCCATCGGTGGCAAGTATCTGGCTTTTTGCTCATCAGAAGCATATTGCATCATTACTGGACCGGCCATACCTAGCCCAATTTCGTAAACACCTCTAGGCACACTAAATAAAGATTCTTCCTGTTCCCATATAATACGCTCAATGGGTGAAGCAGCCATGCCTCCAAAACATTCTGGCCAGTGCAACATTGCCCAACCAGCATCAAATTTTTTCTTTTGCCAAGTGCGCGCTCTGGCAACGTAGTCCTCGGTACTGAGGGTTTTATGACTATTATCATTGCCTATAGAGGCATTGTACTGTGCATTTTCTGATAACCAATGTCTGCATTTAGCTCTGAATTTTGCCTGCTGAGGAGTATCGTTGAAATCCATGATAAGCCCTTATTTAGATTTTGGGGGAAGTGTTTTCTGACGTAGTCTCTTCTAAGACATTGACAAGCTTTTCCTGCCACCTAGCTAGTGAACCAATATTTACACCGAGAAGCTTGGACCGTCTGTAAAATAGATGACAGTCATATTCCCAGGTGTAGCCATTGCCACCGTGAGTTTGAATATTTTCTTGAGCACAGTAATGGAAGGCCTGTGTCGCGCTAACTCTTGCAGTCGCCGCAGCTAAAGCTAGTTCAGAACTCTCTGTGGAGAGCGCCCATGCGGCATAAAAACTATTCGACTTCGCTAGTGTTAGCTTGATATACATATCCGCTAACTTGTGTTTTATTGCCTGATATGAGCCAATGGCTCGTCCAAATGCAAAGCGCTGTTGTGCATAACTATTGGCCATATCTAATGCTGCTTGAGCGCCACCAATTTGCTCAAAGCCAAATAGTACGGCGGCTTGATTGAAAATATGTTCAACCATGTTCCAGCCTGAACCCTGATCTCCAATGGTGTTACTGACTGTATTATCAAATTGTATCGAAAAATGACCACGGCTATCATCGATAGTTTCCTGCGAGAGTATCTTGCAGTTTTGATTCAAGGCTACCAATCGTAAATCAATACCATGAATTCCTTTACACACCACTAGAGCGTGTGTGGCGACACCAGCATCAGGCACGGCAATTTTAAGTCCAGAAATTTTATCATTTTCAACTGTTAGGTTAATATTGTCAGCACTGGGAGCGTGGAGATGTTCAGTAATAGCTAAGGTGCCCACGCATTCGCCACTTACAAGTTTCGGCAGTAAGTCTTGTTTAATCTCGTCGCTAGCGAATTGTATTATGGCCTCTGTGAAAAGATAAACCGATGATGAAAAGGGTACTGGGGCCAAGCTTCTGCCAAGTTCTTCGGCTATTACACAGAGTTCCAGATGACCAAGACCTAAACCATTGTACTTCTCCGGAATTCGGACTCCAGTCCAACCCAAGGCCACAATTTGCTGCCAAAGTTCACTATCAATAGCTTTTTTGTCGTCCAAGACATTACGGCTTCTCTCAAGCGAATTCTCTTTTTTAAGGAACCTACGCGCTTCGTCTTGAAGGGACTTCTGATCATCAGAGAAATCTAAATTCATAGTTTTTGGCTTCTTAGTCGGTTAGTAGAGCATCAATAGAATATAACTACATTCGGTTTTAACGCAACATTTTACTTGGTATTGCTAGAGTGTGTTGGTTGCTCGTTGCCAAATCTGTGTCTGATATACAAAGCCAATATAGCCGCGTACGTGCAGGGCACCACCATCTATCCATACTTTTCCTTTGTAAGTATTACCACTCTCTGGGTCCAAAATCGTACCTTTTTGCCAAACATCATCGTTCAGCGCCAAACCATTGATAACTTGCATTCCTAAGACTGGTTTTCCTTTTAAATCACCTTCACATTTCAGGCACATAGGGTTACTTTCGGTAGTGTTGTACAACTTTTTGATAGTGCCAAATAACTGGTTGTTGTCTACCCTCACACTCACGCTAGACTTTAGGTTTCCATCATTACCAAATGTGTTCCAGAGACCGCTGGGATCTTCGGAGTTTTCAGCAAGCGCAGCCAGAGACAGCAAAAGAGTTGATAAAATAATAATACGCATTGGGGTTACCTTTAAATTTGTCAGATATAAATCGTTTGTTTGAACATTTTAATGTGGTGGAGCTATCAAGGCAGTGTTCCTGATTAGTTATCATTAAATAGAGCTGGTCGACTGTTTTCCAAGCGTATGACTTACAAAAAGAGACGCACTTAGCAAAGCGACAGCGCATACCTGGTGAGCTGCGGCGACAGGTACCGGTATGTAAAAAATTAGTGTGCTAATGCCCAGAGCCACCTGCAATACCAATAAACCAAGGAAGCAGTAGATGGCTGTTTTCAAGGGACCTTGTAACTCAGATCGTAGCGCTTTGTAGCTGAAAATGCAGACTAAAACGACAATAAGGTAGGCGAACATGCGATGGTTGAATTGGATGGTGAGCATGTCTTCAAACGCAGAAAGCCAAAATGGTTGTATGCTGTATAGGCCAGGTGGGATAAAACTATCCCCCATGAGTGGCCATGTGGGATAAGGTATTCCCGCCCGAGTTCCCGCCACTAGCCCACCTGATAAAATCATTAAAAATATTAACCCAGATAATGAGTAAGAAAAGCGTTTCAGCTGGGGAGGCTGCTTGTGAACTGGCGCTACAAGATCCAAAATTGTCCAAAAAATAACCCCATAAATGAACACCGCCATACCAAGATGCGCAGTCAATCGATACTGACTAACATGGGGGTTATCCACTAGTCCGCTTTTTACCATGTACCAGCCCAACAATCCTTGGCTGCCACCTAAAACAAGCAAAACCAAAAGTCTGGGTGTCAATCCGGGTACGATGCGTTTTGTGAGGTAAAAAAATAAAAATGGGGCTGCGAACAAAAGACCGATAAAACGTCCTAACATCCTGTGTAAGTACTCATACATAAAGATGGGTTTAAATTCGTCAAGAGTCATGGCGAAGTTGGTCTTTTGATACTCTGGGTACTGCTGGTATTTGAGAAACATAGCTTGCCAATCAGCTTGAGTAATTGGCGGTATGATGCCTTTTACAGGCTTCCAGTCGACCATGGATAGCCCTGAATCTGTAAGTCTAGTAACTCCACCTAGTAAAATCATACCGAAGATTACCGCTGCACAGGTCATTAACCAATAGGCAACTTGACGATTATACTGCTGTTGTATTGCTGAAGAATTGTTGTACATAAATACCTTAAGTTACTTTTTGAGTATGTCCCTTTAACCAGCTTTTGTTACGAAATCGGTGCATATTTAGACTAGCTTTAATGGAAAAATCCGCTAGCGAAGTAGCATATAGCCAAACTACCTCAGCGCCCATTTGAACAAGCACCCAGGGTGCCAAAATTCGCGTTAACAATATACTAAAAATGGTTACCATCATTGGATAACGCGTATCTCCAGCGCCTCTCAGCGCACCTGCTATACTAAATTCAATTGCCATTAAAGGAAGGCAGGCACCCAATATATACGTGAATTGAACCATGTAGCGAATGACCTCTTGGTCATCAATCATAAACTTGGCAATGTCATGGGCAAACCAACACATCACTACAGAGCCAGATAACATTATGTACAAGCATGTACGCATGGTCCTCCAGCCCACATCATAGGCACCTCGGAGATCTCCAGCGCCTAGATATTGGCTAACCAACGTGGCGCTAGAAATTGAAAAACTAAAGGCAATGACAATGACTAACCCCAGAATAGATAAGCCGATTCCATAGGCTGCAAAGGGTGCTGCCCCGTAGCTAGCCAAAAAAACCATAAAAACGAGTAGTCCACCTTGAAAAAAAGCCTGTTCTAAAGCAGCAGGCACACCAATACTGATTAGCATTCTGCTATTTTCTTGAATATTTGGTCGCGGATTTTTAGGTTTTAATGCGAATAATCCACATAGCCAAGTAACTAAAAATAGCCCGATACTGGCGGTCATTCCGATGCCTCCGCCAATAGCCAATCCGGAAATACCTCGGGCCTCAAACCCAGCCCACCCATAGGTCATGGCACCGCCCAGTAGCATACTTAAAAATACACCTACCAGCGCTGTCCACAAGGGCGTTGTGCTATCACCAGAAGCGCGCAGTGCCATGTTAAAAACGAGGGTTACCAGCATTGCAGGCGCAAACAACGCTGTCCAGAGTAAAAAGTCCACGGCTAATCTATGGCTGTTATCTGTAAGACCAAAAATGCTAGTTAATTGTTCTCGAAACGGCACCGCCATGTAGGAAAATAGTAGGCCAGTTATAAATAATAACAATACTGATAAAGCGGCGAACCGACCGGCTAAAACATGATTATTAGCCCCCCAATATTTTCCAACCATTGCGGTGGTGCCGCTGCATAGCCCCATCATTACAGCGTGTAGAACAAAATAGAGCCGTTGTCCAGTGGTGACTGCAGCAACAGCGTCGGTACCGAAAGTGCCAGCCATTTTTAAAAATACCACGCCCATCATCATATAGACAATATTGCTTATGATGGTCGGCCATGTAAGGTGCCAAATATTAGATGTAGTCGTTGGGTTCATGCTGCCATAGTACCACTTGAGTGAGATAACTGTGGGGTATTTTAAGTCAATAAATTTAGTGACTATATGATTTTTTCATCTTGACTTCGGCATGACGCTATATTTTTTTAATTACTATACCCGGCGATTCTGCAGAGATAATGTTGCTCTAAAAGAAATGAATCCTGGATACTTCATTGTGTTCTTAAATCACGTTCTTTTTACTTTTAAACGTCATCTAATTATTACTTTATTGCGTGAAGTTATCTTATTGTTCATCATTAGAGAAAAGTTACGAACGGCGACTGATTTAGTAATAATAAATGATTTTTTGGGGTGGAGGTAAAAGATGGTAGTTACAGCCAAAGATATTCGCAATGCGGCGAAGCTTTTGAACCCACATGTGATGCGAACACCAACGGTGCAGTCGCCATTGTTATCGCAGCAGCTGCAATGTGAGTTGCATCTTAAACTTGAATGCTTGCAGTATACCTCATCCTTTAAAGCCCGAGGCGCTTACGTAGCTATGCAGAATCTCACTGTAGAGCAGCGATCTTTGGGAGTTATTGCCATGTCAGCGGGGAATCATGCACAGGCAGTGGCCTACCATGCAGGTAAAATGAACATTCCTGCAGTTATTGTTATGCCCTCTCAAACACCCTTCGCGAAAGTTGCAAGAACGCAAAACTATGGAGCTGAGGTAGTACTTGAAGGTCGTAACTTAAATGAGTGCGAGGCTCGAGTTCAGACGCTTATTGAGCATCGAGGTTTGACGCTTATTCATCCTTACGATGATGCCAATGTAATTATGGGACAGGGTACAGTTGGATTAGAGATGCTGATTGACCAGCCAGATCTAGATGTCTTGGTTGTCCCCATTGGTGGTGGCGGACTGATGAGTGGCATAGCCACTATTGCAAGAGAAATGCGGCCCGATATACGGATTATTGGGGTCCAAACTGAATCATATCCGTCAATGCAAGCGGCTAGGTTAAACGAAGATATACTTTGTGGCGGAGAGACTCTCGCCGAGGGTATAGCGGTCAAGAAGCCAGGACGACTTACCTTGCCAATAATTGTTGATTGTGTGGATGATATTTTGTTGGTTAATGAAAAACAATTGGAGTGGGCTGTAAGTGCGCTTGTTGAGCAACAGCGAGTTATTGCTGAAGGCGCCGGTGCCGCAGGCATCGCAGCCATATATGCAAACCCAGAGCTTTTTAAAAACCTGCGGGTTGGTGTTGTGATCTGTGGAGGAAATATTGACCCGCGATTACTAAGTTCTATTTTAAATAGAAATATGGCACTTGATGGGCGCGTTGCTCGTCTGCGTATTGATATTTCTGATGAGCCTGGAATGTTGGCTGCTATAACTGACTCAGTGAGCCGCTGCGGTGGTAACATTATTGAAATTTATCACCAACGTATGTTTTTTGATGTACCGGCAAAATTGGCTAAAATTGATGCAGTAGTAGAGACGCGTGGGCCTATTCATGTGCAAGAGATTATTACGGATCTACGCAGTAAGCAATTCATTGTGAGGCTTATGGAAGAGGGCTCTCAGTAGTTCTGTTGGAACTTGGATAGATTTCAAAGTGGAAATCAATTTGTGTTAGGCTAATCACCAAGGTTACTAATTAGTTTTGGTTTTTTGATGAATATAAGCGATCTAGCGCAGCACCAATTGCCTCCCCATTGGCTTGCTTCCCTCAAAGAGGAATTTTCTAAGTCTTACTGGCTTGAACTCAAAAATTTTGTGCTTCAGCGCAGCGTGTTTACCTCTGCTATTTACCCTCCCGAAGAGCAACTCTTTGCTGCATTTGAAAACACCGATCTCCCTGATGTTCGTGTTGTTATTGTTGGTCAGGACCCATACCATAGCCTCGGTCAGGCTAATGGTCTTTGCTTTTCGGTGGCTGGCAAGCAAGCTATTCCGCCATCACTACGCAATATTTTTGCTGAGTTACACAATGATCTTGGTATATCACCCCATTCTCATGGCTGCTTAAAAGCATGGGCTAGGCAGGGCGTCTTTTTGCTAAATACAGTATTGACAGTAGAGGATAAAGACCCCGGTAGTCACGCTAAACGGGGTTGGGAATCTTTCACAGATAAAGCCATAGAGACTATCAGTAATGAATGTAGAGCGGTGGTTTTTATGCTTTGGGGTGGCTATGCTGAAAAAAAGAGTTTATTAATAGACGAATCAAAGCATCTTGTCCTGCGCGCATCCCATCCATCGCCTTTATCAGCTTACAGAGGATTTTTGGGTTGTCAGCATTTTTCTTTGGCTAATGATTTTCTTCACGCTAATGAGTACCCACCAATTAATTGGCAATTGGAGCCGAATACCAATAGTTCACCATAAATTGCCTTAGCACTATGGCCGGCGCTTCAGTTGTGGTTTAAATAACCACAGAAAACATTAATCTATACTGGTTTTAACAACTATTCTTCCATGACCTTTGTTTTGAAAAAATGAATTTGCATCAACTCAATGCTTGCATACATGACAATGAAGAAGTGAGGCAGAAACTCGGACACGAGTACCTCATTGACGCTAGATTCATACATGTGTTGTTCAGGATATTATTAAACACTGACTTTTTATAAAAGGCACCGACAGCAGGAGTAAACGCAACAAAGGTTGTCAAGCCAGGTAGGCAAACATGTTTTTAGATAAAATTTTAATAGAGAATTTTATAAATAGTTTTTCTATGTCAAAAACATTGAGGCAAGCCAATTATCGCGTGGTCACTGACAAAATATTTTGAAATTAATTAGTGCTATGATACATTGTAACATTAACTAGCCTAATTTAGATGAAACAATGAAACACAACGCTCCACAGTCGTCCATTTCAATTGATGCTCAACAACTTGTCGTTAATCTGAACAACAAAACAATCTTAAACAATCTGTCATTTCAGGTGGCTTCGGGTGAAGTTTATGCTTTGCTTGGGGGCAATGGAGCTGGTAAATCTACCGCACTGAAAACTTTATTAGGATTTCATAAGCCTGTTTCAGGACAAGCTGTGATAGGAGGCCTACCTGTCTCAAGTTCATTCTCTGCGATACGTAAAAAAATTGCTTACTTACCAGAAAACGCAAGTCTGTATCCGCATCTCAATGCTTTTGAAAATATAGAGTATTTTTTGTCGCTGGCCGCTGTCCACAAAACACATGCAGAGATAAAAATGTCATTGCAGCAGGTCAATTTGCAGCAAGATGCATGGAAACAGCCACTAAGTAAATTTTCCAAAGGAATGCGACAAAAAACTGCAATTGCTTTAGCTTTGTTGAGAGACTCGCCCATCTTGCTACTTGATGAACCAACCTCAGGTTTAGATCCGGTGGCGATTGATGAATTTAACCTGCTTATAATGTCACTGGCAAAGCAAGGTGCGGCTATCTTAATGGTCACCCATGACGTTTATGGGGCTTGCCAGGTAGCACAGCGTATTGGCCTATTGCGAGATGGCAGGCTCGTCGGCGAGTTTATTGCTGATGGTGAGGATCAAATTGACACCGAACAGGTGCACAAGGCATTTACAGCTGGTGTGATAGATTAATGAAGCAAAACCTAAAATCTATCCAACCTGTTATAATTTGGGAAATTGCTCGCGATGAGTGGCGTTACTGGTTTCGTTCTAAATTAGCTGTAGTTGCTTTGTTGATTGGTCTAGCCTGTACCGTGTTGACGGTGGTTGTCTCTGTAGGAGATGCCGTTGAGTTAGAGCACCAACGCGGGCATGCTCAACAACAATCTGAACAGACCTTCGTGAATCAACCTGATCGTCATCCTCATCGTATGGTGCACTATGGTCATTATGTGTTCAAAACACCGCCGCCGCTGGGCATGGTAGATCCCGGTGTTGACTCACACACAGGAAATGCTATTTTTTTGGAGGGACACCGCCAGAATAGCGCCACATTTGCAGATCAAAAACAATCCTCGGGAACCACCATTTTGGGTGCACTAACGCCTGCTTTTGTGCTGCAAGTTTTGGCGCCGTTACTGTTAGTTATTATGGGATATGGCGTAGTTTCTCGAGAACGAGAAACTCAAACATTATCGATTCTCGCTGCGCAAGGTTTGGGATACGGAAATTTAATACTGGGTAAAATAAGCGCTTTGCTATTGGTTGCTATGTTAATGCTTTTACCTCTGGCTATTGCTGGAGTGCCGGTTTTCTTACATGGGGAACCCCTGCTCACGCTCAGTATGTTCTTATTTAGCTACCTACTTTACTTGAGTATTTGGATATTAATTATTGTCAGTGTTTCTTTGTGGGCTAAGAGTAACAGTATAAGTTTCAGTACGTTGGCTTTTACTTGGTTAGTTCTATGCATTCTTATGCCAAGAGTAGCTACAAATGCTGCTGGGGTTATGGTGCCGGCCGCTGGCAAGCTTGAGAAAGATTTTGCAGTAGTCGCAGAATTGCGACAACTAGGTGATGGACACAACGCTAAAGATGAGGCGTTTGCTCAGCTAAAAACTGAGTTGCTAAACAAACATAATGTTAACCGAGTAGAAGATTTACCACTCAATTTCAGAGGGCTTGTCGCACTAAAATCAGAAGCGGAAATGACAGATATCCTTAACCGATATGCCGAAGATAGAATGCGTGAAGAACTTCAGCAATCATTTTTTGCAAGACAATTTGGTTGGCTTTCTCCACAGGTCGCACTTAGAACGCTGTCTATGCTTACCGCTGGTACTAGCTTAGAGACACATCACAGGTTCTTGCGTGAGACTGAAAACTTGCGCTTTACTTTTGTGCAAAAGCTTAATCAGGCTCATACCAATAAATTGAATTACATTGATGATGTAAATCGTAACAAAAGCCAGGAGGCGGGGCAGATTGCGCGCATCAGTGCTAAGAATTGGAATGTCATCGAAGGTTTTATGTTTAGGCCTTCTCCAAGCAAAGAACGAGCCCTGAAAGCTATGACTCCACTAGCGCAGCTACTTCTTTGGTTTGGTCTGTTCTGTATCTTTTTGCGCAATTTGCAGAGACACTATTCATGATCAGACATATTATGAGAGAGTGGCGCTTTTTACTTGGTCAAAACAACTTAGTCATTTTGTTGTGCTTGTGTTGTGCATTGTCGAGTTTTGCTATTTATAGTGGTCATCAAGAGATCACTGCTCAACACTTTACAATTGAACGTTTGCAATTGGCTCAGCAACAAGATCAAGAGGACATACTTGCTAAGTATAAGACGCCTGGCTCATTAGCCTATTATCAATTCCATTTAACCTATCAAACGCCGTCTAATTTATCTTTTGCAGCCTTGGGCGAGCGAGATCTATATCCTTGGAAGCATCGTATCCGGATGCTAGCTTTAGAGGGACAAATCTATGAAAGTGATGTGGCTAATCCTGAGCTAGCTTATATTGGTAAGTTTGATTTTAGTTTTTTAATTAGTGTACTCGCCCCATTATTTGTAATTCTAATGCTGCACGACATTGTTGCTAATGAACGCAGCAACGGTCGTTATGAGCTGCTGGTAGTCACTGCAAGTGGCTCTATTGTTCTCTGGGGCTATAAAACTTTGGTGCGTTTTTTGATGCTCTCCTTGAGTATGCTTGTTCCCTTTTATGTTGGCGCTGCTCTTAATGATGTGCCCCTTCATGATGTTTTCTACGTTTCAATTTTGGTGTTAGCTTATCTAGCTTTTTGGGCCGTTCTCACTCTTTGGTTTGGAAGACATTCTATCTTTGCACCACGCATAGCCGCCACTTTGATTGGGTTTTGGGTGGCTGTTACCTGTGTTATCCCAATAACTGGTAATGTACTTATTGAAAAAAATATCGAAGTCCCCAAGGGAAGTGAAATATTGTTACTTCAAAGAGAAACGGTCAATCAAGCTTGGGATATTCCTGCTGAAACTAGTCTTACGGAGTTTATAAAAACGCACCCAGAGTACGAGGCATACGCAGAGATGTCTGAGGGTTTTCATTGGAAGTGGTACTATGCATTTCAGCAATTAGGCGACGAAGCTGTGGCACATTTGGCCTTTGATTACCGCAATGCGATCCAAACAAAATTTGATTTGGGGAATTATATTGCGATGTTTTCTCCACCTGTTTTAATGCAACGCCAACTTTCACGTATGGCGCAGACGGATGCAATTTCTGCACTTAGGTATGAACAGAGTATTCGTGACTTTCATCAGGCCTTACGCCTTTACTATTACCCATATCTATTTGAGTTACATTCATTTGATGAGAGTGCATTAGCAGAAATGCCCCAATATCAAGATTTTGCTCGTCTATGATCTGCGAGGAAAATTTACTGCTGTAAATAAAGTATATAACATGCTTTCTTTGCCATGATGCTTATTAAGGAGTAAATCTGAATCTCCTTGTCTGGGCAATATTTCACAATTAGTTGAAGTATTGGAGAGCTGGGTCACATAGAGCATATGGTCAAAAATTGATTATCTGTCCAGTTATCCTGGTGTAAAAGAGGACCTTCTTATAAACGACTCACTATGTAATAAACAGAGAGCCATCGGTGTAAGGGGATC
The DNA here is from genome assembly GCA_029254005.1 of Porticoccaceae bacterium. Taxonomy (GTDB): domain Bacteria; phylum Pseudomonadota; class Gammaproteobacteria; order Pseudomonadales; family Porticoccaceae; genus HTCC2207. Next base: position 47,563 of record JAQWYJ010000090.1, read on the forward strand.
ATTTAATAAGGTGCCCCAGAGCGCCGAGATTTCCAACGTAGCGAATTATAGGTCTTTTTTACGTTACTCCTAGCGCGTTTTAGGAAGTCGATGCGCATCACGATAATACTACTGTGAACCTTTCTATCCTATTGCGGATTGTATCTGTGCTGGTGTTTAGTCTAATTCGACTGACATCGTAAATTCTAGTGCCGTGAACAGATTAAGGTTTTATCACGTTGATTCTTACAAATAACATAACTTGCAAGTCGCATTAAGATTCTGAAGTGCTTCGGTATACAGAGGACCAACAGTTGGATAATTTCAGTTCTGATTGATTTTTAGTGGTGGTTGATTGGATTTCTTACGCAGCCAATTGAGTTTAGGTAGGATGGCATGGTGTAAAACAAATTTTCTCTCCAATAAATACTTTCCTGGATAGTCAATCATGAGAAGCCCCGCAAACATAGTCAGTATGCCTTGGCCAGGTAAAAACAGCATAAGAAAACCTGCCCCTAGTAGGATTATTCCCAAAAGATTTTTTATCAAAAATGGTATCAACCAAAATACCGAAAATGATTTTCTGGATAGGGTAGATTGCCGTGTTTTCTGACTAAAATAATCTTCGGGTATTTTTGCTACTAGCCAAGGAAGTAACAGTAAACTGAGCACAAAAAATAATGCTGAGAGGCCGCCGATTTGAACTAGTAACTGCTGATTTGTGGTTAGCCACTCAATTGCTGAGTTCATGGTGTATCTGGAATGTCATAAGGGAGTGACAGGATTGCAACATCTACTGGTTGAATATCATTAAAGCCCATTTTTAGGCAGTCAGTGGATTTAAGTGCCAGTGTTGCCAGTATCTCGACGTGGGTGTCACTTGCATAGGCTGCTCCAACTATGATGCCAAGAGCTTTGCCAGCGGTATCTGTTAAATTTTCTCCTGCAAGCGGCAATATTTTGGTTGGCAAGGTTAATCGATACATTCGGCGCTTTACGCTACCTCTGTAGTGAGCCCGAGCAACAATTTCTTGGCCTGTATAGCAACCTTTTTTAAAGTTTATATAGCCTTGAGCGATTAAATTAATCATTTGTACGATGTATTGTTCGGAGGTCTGCTCCAGGACATCAGCGCTTCCGCTACGAACCCTAATAAGGTTGCTATAATCTTGGCCTGCAGGAGTCATGTTTTTAAATAGAGAGCCTAATTCACTTTCCAGTCTTGTGGGTATAAAACTGACGCAAAAGTTTGAGGGGGAAATTGGCCTTATTGAGTAACTAGAAAACCGATCCATCATTTTCTCAGCCATTGGCCCAGAGATGATAACGCTGTGAAATTGCTTGCTCACATTGGTTATAGTGGTTTTGAAAAAAACTGCGTATTTTTGCAAGCTGGCAATAGCAAGCTCGACAACGCTAGGGTGGGTTTCTAGCAACAGATTATCTTGTTCGTCCTTGTAAACGGTGAATAAAAAAACCACGCGACCCTTTGGGGTGAGATGTGCGCCGTTGAGTAATGAATGTTCATTTAACTGATTTAGGTCACAGGTTACCTGACCTTGTAAAAATTTTTTGCTGTCCGGACCACTCAGCTGAATAAAACCCCTATGATTTATGCTAACCACTGTATTGTGAGATAAGTCGGGAAAGTCAGCAGCTGACTCGCCAAACGAAGATATGGTTAAAAACTGATCATCATTTTTGATCGGTGTGTATGCAGGGAAAATTTGTTGCCAGTCCATAGTGTTGCTGATCCTGTAGGTTTATTTCGAAATGTCTTTTATACTGCACTATCACTATAATGATCAAACATATTATGAATAAAAATCGTTTACGTTGGGCCAGTCGTCGCGGCATGTTGGAATTGGACCTTATTCTCGCCCCCTTTGTGGAGGATGTCTATGATACCTTAGATCAGGACGATAAACTTCGTTTTGAGGTGTTGCTCGAGTGTGAAGACCAGACACTTTTTATGTGGTTTATGCAGCGCGAACAACCAGCTGATGTCAACATGCAAAGGATCTTGCAGATAATTCGTGAAAGCCGACAAAAACCATAAACAATTTCTACTCAAGCCGTCGTCAGTGCAACATTACTTGGGTTTGGCGCTGATTGTCGCTATCGCCTGCCTGCTGACGGTGATACCTATATCTATTTGGCCCAAGTACATATCCGTGTCAGCGATGAGTGTTGCATTGATCATTGTCCAGTTGCAGTGGTACAGGCGAACCAATGAGTTGTTGGTTTATCGCTCAGATGCGCAGCCCTGGCTGCTCTTGAGGAAGGGAAAAAAGACGGATCTATCGCTCTGCGCAAATCAATTCATCACCACCAAACTAGTGGTGTTGCACTTTAAAACGTTAACGGGCCGCAGTGTTAAATGTTTCATCACCAGAGATAGGGTGAGTCCCAGAGAGCACCACCAATTGCGAACATTATTGATCAGGCGACAGAGGTAATCTAAATTTTGCTTTTGGTCTGCAGTGTTATCTGCTCCTAGCAATTAGGGGGCACCATGATAGTATCTCGGGCGGTCGATGATAGTTCAGGGTAATCCAGGGTAAAATGTAATCCGCGGCTCTCTTTACGTTCCATCGCACACCGAATTATCAATTCAGAAACGGTGGCTAAATTCCGCAGTTCTAAAAGATCGCGGGTGACTTTACAGTTGCTATAGTATTCTTGAATTTCCTCCTGAAGTAACTTGATTCTATGCTGGGCACGCTCTAAACGTTTGTTGGTTCTGACAATGCCCACATAATCCCACATGAAACGTCTTAATTCGTCCCAGTTGTGTGAGATAACCACATCTTCATCGGAATAGCTTACTCTTGATTCATCCCACTCAGGAATGAAATCAGATTCCGGTATTTGATGGATATTTTGGTTGATAGCTTGAGCAGCTGCCTGAGCAAAAACCAGGCATTCAAGTAGCGAATTACTCGCCATTCGGTTCGCTCCATGCAGTCCGGTAAAGGCATTTTCTCCAATAGCATAGAGGTTGTGTAAATCTGTTTGGCCCTCATGTCCAACCATAATCCCTCCGCAGGTGTAGTGCGCTGCCGGTACCACAGGAATAGGATCTAGAGTTATGTCGATACCAAAAGTCAAACATTGTTCATAAACGGTGGGAAAGTGGCTTTGAATAAAGTCAGCAGACTTATGGCTAATGTCCAGATAAACACAATCACTACCAAGTCTTTTCATTTCATGGTCAATAGCTCGGGCTACAACATCTCTTGGAGCAAGTTCGGCATCAGGGTGAAAATTCTGCATGAATGGACTGCCATCAGGTAATTGTAAAATCGCACCCTCACCTCGTAATGCTTCGGTAATAAGAAATGATTTTGCTTTTGGATGATAAAGACATGTAGGATGAAATTGATTGAATTCCATATTGGCTACGCGACAACCTTTGCGCCATGCCATGGCAATTCCGTCACCGCTGGCTCCATCAGGATTACTGGTGTAAAGATAAGCTTTGCTGGCCCCCCCAGAGGCTAGAATAACGCTTTTAGCTTTAAACAAAGCTATAGCAGATGACTTAATGTCTAACAGATAGGCACCAGTGCAGCGATGAAAATTCGTATTTTTATCAGTTTGAGTGACTAAATCAACTGCACAGTACTGTTCAAAAATATCAATGTTCTGAGCAGCTATAACTTGGTCAACCAGAGTGCCTGTGACTTCTTTGCCAGTTGCATCATTGGTATGTAAGATTCGACGATGGCTATGGCCACCTTCTTGGGTGAGATGATAACTTTTGCGATCATCATCTTGAGTAAAGGCGACTCCCTGGTCAATAAGCCAGCGCACGGCACTGGGCCCGTTCTCAACAACTAGCCTCACTGAATCTGTGTGGCATAGACCTGCGCCTGCAACAAGTGTGTCTGCTATGTGGGCATCAGCACTGTCGTCTTTGTCAAATACGGCGGCTATGCCCCCCTGTGCTAGCCATGAAGCCCCGGCTTGCAATGACGCTTTACTGATTAGGGCGATACGCAAATTTTTATCTAGCTGCAGCGCACTAGTTAGCCCTGCTGCACCACTTCCGATAATAAGCACGTCATACTGGTAGGTTTGTTTCATTATGATGTCACACAAAAAAGAGAACCCATGATAATATAACATTTCTTATCTGGCGAACTAATCGCTCGTGATGCTGTCTTTTATATTTATATGGTAGCAAAAACTAAGTTGCTTAGAACTTAACAATCAAACCTACTTAGGTGGGATGAAAACGGATTATTGAATGATCGATAAAAATGCACAGGTCTGTGATCAGCAATTAGTGGTGCGCGTTCAAAATGGTGATAAGAGTGCATTTGATTTGTTGGTGTTAAAGTACCAACAAAAAATGCATGCTATTGTCAGTCGATTCGTTCGTGACGCTGACGATGTTGCAGACGTTGTTCAAGAATCTTTCATTAAAGCCTACAGAGCATTACCTAACTTTAGAGGTGATAGCCAATTTTATACTTGGCTTTATAGAATCGGTGTAAATACAGCAAAAAATTACCTGGTGGCTCGTAGTCGGCGGCCACCATCGTCAGATGTCGATGTTGCTGACGCGGAATATTACTCTGGCAATGAGTACCTAACAGATTTGGGTACACCTGAAAACAATTTATTTCGCGATGAACTTGAGTCAGTTATTTTAAAAGTTATTGCTGAGTTGCCTGAAGATCTAAGAACTGCAGTAACCTTGCGTGAATATGAAGGACTCAGTTACGAGGAAATTGCACAGATAATGGATTGTCCCGTGGGTACTATTAGATCGCGAATTTTTCGTGCTAGGGAGTCTATCGACGCCCATGTTGTGAAATTAGTTGATAACGACTAAAGAAACTGTGAACCTTTCCGCTTGAAGCCTGTCCAAAGGCAATAAAGGGAAAAACCTTATATTTAGAGGCGCTATAATGAGTCAATATGATAAACAACTTGGAGAGTCGCTGTCGGCCCTGATGGACGGCGAAGCTAGTGAACTTGACACGCGTCGTGTTCTTAAAGAGTTGTCAGCTGAAAAAAGTGAGCAGGCTGAAATGTTGCGGGAGAAGTGGCGTCGATACCAAAGTGTATCCGCAGTGATGAGTGGGTCATCTATATCAAACATTGATTACTCCTTGGCAATAGCTCAGGCCGTGGCCAAAGAAGACACCCTGAGTAAAAGTACGCAGTCGAGCTGGGCGCAGTCCTCAGGTCGCTTTATTATTGCCGCTTCAGTAGCTCTGGTAGCCATTTTTGGAGTCCAGGAATTGAATCAACCACTGGATTTGACAAATCAACCGTCTGATTTTGCTCAAATTGACGAGATGCCCTTGGACTCCATGATGGGTCCAGTTAATCAGTTTCCATCAGGGTTTAGTGTGCCAATGAGTACAGATGTGCAAGCAGTGAGTTCAGAGGGTTACTCAGAGGTAGAGGTAAAGGCCTATCTTGGATATATTCTTTCTAAACATGCTTCACAAGCGCCTTATGCAAGAATGCAAGGCATGCTTCCCTATGCTCGAATTGAAAAACGTGCACCTGCACTTCAAGCAGAGTAATCACTAATAGTGAATAAACAGTCCTGGTTAATTTCGTTTAATTTTGTATCGATGCTTTGCGCAATGCTCTTTAGTCATTTTGCTGTATCACAGCAGTTCAAATCAGCCGATGAACTGTTAGCTGAGATGACTAATTCTGCGGATAAGTTAAATTACTCGGGTCTTGTGACCTACGAGAAGTCAGGTCGTTTGAAGTCTCTAAAAGTTTTACATCTTGCTCGGGACGGTATCAGCTACGAAAAGATAGTTCATGTAGACGGTCCGAAAGGTGAGTTTGCTCAATTGAGGCATCGCTCGGCATGTAAGACGGGGAATGCGATGATTTCTGAGAAGGATCTGCCATCGCTTAATGAAGACTCTTTGAAGAGATTTGCAGGATCCTACTCATTTGAAATTAGGGGTAAGTCTCGAGTTGCGAGTAGGATTGGCACCCTTTTGTTCATAAAACCCAATGATCAATTCCGCTTGCCATATATACTTACTATCGATCAACAGACTAACTTAATACTAAAATCTGTGATTCTAGATTTGTCTGGTAAGCCGTTAGAACGATTTCAATTTGTTGAAATTGCTATCGGAGGTAACCTTGATTTACTCGAGCTGCCAACGCCAGCTGCGCCTGATAACCGCAATGGAAATTGTAATCGTGGGTTTATTGAGAAAGAACAACGTCAGTGGGTGGTTAACTGGATGCCTCCTGGGTTTGTTATGACCGCCTCTGAGAAAAATGAAGCGTCGGATCATACGACTATGGTTTTTTCTGATGGTTTAGCTAGTTTTTCAGTGTTCGTGATCTCAGATACTAAAGGCTCTGGATTGCCGAGCTTTACCTCCAGCAGTGGTGCTACCACTGTGGTTAGCGTAAAGCTTAATCTTGATGGGGCGCCAATAACTGTTTCAGTGGTGGGAGAAATTCCCCAGAGTACCGCCAGAAAAATTGCTCAATCGATACTTCGATCATCCGAAATAACTGAGACGACGTAAAAATTCTAAACGTGAGGCTCTATGCTATTAGAAACAGGCACAGTGGTCAGCAAATCAACTAATATGCTGATGGTTGAGACTATAAAAAAAAGTACTTGCGCATCCTGCAGTGCCGCATCTGGATGTGGTCATGCCCTGGTGTCTAAATTCTCCACGAATACTAATCAAGTTAGTGTCCTGTTTGGAGATTTCGCAACCGAAGATGTTGACTTAGGTGATGGTGTGATTATTGGTGTTCCTGAACATGTTATTGTCCAGGGGACACTGCTAGTGTATGTGCTGCCCCTTATTCTCGCTCTCTCTGGGACTTGGTTACTTGGTGGCGGTGGTTCTGGTCTAGAGAGCGATTTGAGTGGTGTTTTTGGTGCTTTGATAGGTCTGTTTATAGGGAGATCTGCAGCCGGTTTTTGGCTTCGGAAAACAAGTGTTGATCAGGCCCGAAATCCAGTATTAGTTGCGGTAAATGAATAAATTTGTCTAATCTTTGGATATAAATTTTTTTAAAACGGGAGTTGTTGTGGTTAAAAACTTTGTTCGCCTGTGTTTTTCATTGGTTATCTTTCAGGCGCAAGCCTATGCTGCCCTACCAGACTTTGCAACGTTGGTTGAAGACGTAGCGCCTGCGGTAGTCAAAATAAATACGATGGGTTCGACAACTCCAGCTGTCGATATGCCTTCTCTACAGGGTCAAATCCCCGAGATCTTTCGCGAGCTACTTGAACAACGGCAACGGCCGGCCCGACCATCGCAGACCATGGGATCCGGGTTTGTTGTTTCCTCCGACGGATTCATATTAACAAACCACCATGTAGTTGAGGGCGCAGACAAAATCCAGGTACAATTTGCTGATAGACGAGAATTTTTGGCGACCATTGTGGGCTCTGATCGTACATCTGACTTAGCGCTCCTCAAAATTGATGCTACTAACCTGCTCAGTGTAAAATTCGCCAAGCCTGAATCCACAAGAGTTGGTGAGTGGGTTATCGCTATTGGGTCACCCTTTGGATTAGACTATTCAGTTACCGCGGGGATTGTAAGTGCTATTGGACGATCTTTGCCAACTGAGAATGGTGAGAATTACGTGCCATTTATTCAGACCGATGTTGCTATCAACCGAGGAAATTCCGGCGGCCCGTTGTTTAACCTCGATGGTGAAGTAGTCGGCATTAACTCTCAAATTTATTCACCAACTGGAGGGTCGGTGGGGTTATCTTTTTCGATTCCAGTAAGTATTGCCACCAATGTTGTGGAACAGTTGCGTGAAAATGGTCAAGTCAGCCGCGGTTTTCTGGGAGTGGGCATAGAAAATGTTAGCAAAGACCTTGCTCAAGCACTGGGCATGCCTGGGCCTATGGGCGCAGTGATAAACAGTGTCGCGCCAAAGAGTGCCGCGGCAAAGGGAGGTCTCTTGGAAGGCGACGTTGTAGTTAGCATTAATGGTCAGTCGATTTTGTATGCAAGCGATTTACCGCATATTGTCGGCTTGATTGAGCCAGATTCAGCGGTAAAAATTGAAATATTTAGGGAAGGGAAACGTAAAAAACTTTCCCTAAAAGTAGGGTCTCTGCCCGGTAGTAACCTTGCTCAAACGAAACAAAGCGATGATGGCGATCTTTTGGGTTTACGTATTGATGATATTCCTCAAGATGAATTAAGAGCTTTGAACTTAGCGGGGGGCATTGAGGTCATTAGCGTTGCAGGTGACTCACCGGCTGACAAAACTGGTTTACAGCAGGGCGATATTATCGTCCAGCTGGGATTCAGTAAGATCACCGATGTCGACCAATATGTGAATATTACTGCTGAGTTACCTACACAGACTCCAGTGGCAGTTCGATTTTACCGGCAGGGTAGAGCAATTTTTCGCACAATTACTCTTGAAGAAAATTAATCCCCACTAGTGATTAAATTTCTCTCAATAGAGTTAAGCGTCAATGGCATCCCAAACGTAAATGCGCTAGAATTCCGCGCTTAATTAAACGGTAGTAAAAATCTTTTGTCTGAACTTAGTCATATCAGAAATTTTTCCATCATTGCTCATATTGATCATGGAAAGTCCACTGTAGCCGACCGATTTATTCAGTTGTGTGGCGGGTTAAGTGAGCGCGAAATGGCAGCGCAAGTACTCGACAGTATGGACATAGAGCGCGAGCGCGGTATAACCATCAAAGCACAGAGCGTCACTCTGCCATATACATCTGCGGATGGTAATACCTACCAACTCAATTTTATCGACACGCCAGGCCACGTAGACTTTTCCTATGAAGTGTCCAGATCACTTGCGGCCTGTGAAGGAGCGCTTTTAATTGTTGATGCAGCTCAAGGGGTCGAAGCCCAGTCAGTAGCAAACTGTTATACCGCGATTGCCCAAGGGTTAGAAGTAATTCCTGTGCTCAACAAGATGGATTTACCTCAAGCTGAGCCAGAGAAAGTTATAAACGAAATAGAGAATATTATTGGTATCGAGGCTGGTGAGGCAGTTCGCTGCAGCGCGAAAACAGGCGAAGGGATCAATGACATCCTTGAAGAGCTTGTTCGTCAGGTACCGGCACCGGTAGGCGATGTGGATGCGCCACTTCAAGCATTGATCATCGATTCTTGGTTTGATAACTACCTAGGTGTTGTTTCACTGGTACGCGTTATGCAAGGTACTTTGGAAGTTAAAAGTAAAATTATCGCTAAATCTATCGGCAAATCACATGTTGTTGATAGTGTGGGTGTTTTTACGCCAAAGCGTAAAGAGACCGGTCGCTTACGCGCTGGCGAAGTTGGCTTTATGGTCGCTGGTATTAAAGACATTTTGGGAGCTCCTGTTGGCGATACAGTGACTACGCTGTCATGTGCTGATGTAGACCCACTGCCAGGCTTTCAGCGAGTAAAACCGCAGGTTTACGCAGGTATGTTTCCGGTAGATTCTGATGATTTTGAAGAATTTCGGGAAGCCCTTAGTAAACTTGCGGTAAATGATGCATCCTTATTTTATGAGCCTGAGAGCTCCGATGCACTGGGCTTTGGTTTCCGTTGTGGCTTTCTTGGCATGTTGCATATGGAAATTATTCAGGAGCGCTTAGAGAGAGAATATAATCTGGATCTTATCACCACAGCACCAACGGTTGTTTATGAGATTATCACCGCGAAGGGAGAGACTCTTTACATGTCTAATCCATCTGATTTGCCTGATCCAGGCCAGATAGACGAGATGCGTGAACCAATCTGTGAAGCTAACATTCTGGTCCCCAAGGAATATGTTGGTAACGTAATCACACTCTGTGTTGAAAAACGGGGCGTTCAAAAAGATATGCAGTTTATTGGTGGTCAAGTATCTATTAGTTATGAGTTACCCATGAGCGAAGTGGTTATGGATTTCTTCGATAGACTAAAATCAGTTAGTCGAGGCTTTGCTTCGTTAGATTACAACTTTGTGCGCTTCGAGCAAGCAGCATTGGTAAAATTGGATATTCTTATTAATGGCGATAGAGTTGACGCTTTAGCTGCGATTACGCATCGAGATCATTCTATTGCCAAAGGGCGTAACCTTGCAGATAAAATGAAAGAATTAATTCCTCGTCAAATGTTCGATGTGGCCATTCAAGCGGCCGTTGGTGGCAGTGTGATAGCAAGAACAACAGTCAAGGCATTGCGCAAGAACGTCACCGCAAAGTGTTATGGTGGTGATGTAACTAGAAAGAAAAAGTTATTAGAGAAGCAAAAAGCTGGCAAGAAACGTATGAAACAGGTTGGAAATGTTGAAATACCCCAGGATGCTTTTTTGGCAGTGCTAAAAACATAAATAAAACGCTTTATCATCATCGGTGCACAGGTAACAGCAATGAACTTTAATTTTGAATTAATTCTTACGATACTGTTTTTAATTACAGGGTTCTTCTGGTTAGCAAATCGATTTCTGTTAAAGCAAGAGGAAGGTGTTGTTGAGTTTTTTGCCTCTCTTGCACCTGTGCTTGGGTTAGTGTTGATTCTTCGCTCTTTTATTATTGAGCCCTTTCAGATTCCCTCTCGATCTATGGTACCCACATTAAAAGTGGGCGACTTTATCTTAGTCAGCAAATGGAACTATGGTGTCCGTTTACCGGTGTTAAGAACTAAAATTTTTGAGGTTGGGAAGCCTCAAAGGGGTGATGTTATTGTATTTTTTCCGCCTCATGAAGATCGCTATTTCATTAAGCGACTGATAGGTCTTCCTGGTGATAAAATTGATGTTTTAAATGGCATGGTTTACGTAAATGATGAATTAGTGCCGCAAATCGCTGCCGATATTATCGCTGACTCTCCTCGCTCTGTTGTAATGACTGAGAATCTTGATGGTGTTGAGCATCTGATCCAGAAGCGTGTGCCGCCTACACGACTCAGTCAACGTTTCTCTGATACTGTTCCTGCGGGCCACTACTTTATGATGGGAGACAGCCGCGACAACTCCAGTGATAGCCGCGTTTGGGGCCCTGTCCCTGAAAATCGTATCGTTGGGAAAGCGTTTGCTCGATGGATGTTCTGGGACTCTTACGGTAGCATTCCGTCTTTTGACCGGGCCGGCGCCATTAAGTGAATGCTAACTGCTGTCTTTTTTTATCAAAACTCAGTACGTCCCTGTCTGAGAATTTAACACACGTAGCTACAGCCAATGCTATGATGCTCATTAGAAGGGTCCTTCAGCGAACAAAGTTGAAAATTGTAAATCATAGGTACAACTTTGAGTACTAATGTTGCGCAACTTCAAGAACGTTTGGATTATCATTTTACTGATGATAGATTGTTGGTGCTCGCCCTTTCACATCGAAGTTTTTCTACTGCTAACAATGAACGATTGGAATTTTTAGGTGATTCAATTTTAGGTGCTGTGGTGACAGATTATCTCTACCAGCATTTCCCTAATGTGAGAGAGGGAGATTTAAGTCGTATGCGTTCTGCTATCGTTTGCGGTAAATCACTGGCTGTGGTGGCTAAAAAGTTCGATATAGGTCAACAGCTGCTGTTAGGGTCCGGTGAGATGAAGAGCGGTGGACATAGGCGGGATTCTATTCTTGGTGATACGATAGAGGCTCTAATTGGTGCGGTTTATCTGGATAAAGACTTTCTAGCAGCCAAAAAATGTATTCTTTTTTGGTTTCAAGACCTACTTGTGACAACATTAAGTGTGACACCTGCCAAAGACCCTAAAACTGCCCTGCAGGAGTGGTTACAACGGCGTGGTAAATCACTGCCTGTGTATACGTTAATACATACTGGAGGCGAAGCTCACCAGCGTTTATTTACCGTAGGCTGCAGTATTAACTCTATCCCTCAAGTCTTTAGTGCGACAGCTAGCAGTCGCAGGCAGGCTGAACAGCTCGCAGCACAGCAACTATTAGAACAATTGGAGCAAAAGTCTTGATTACTGATCAACCATACTGTGGCTATGTAGCTATTATCGGTCGACCCAATGTAGGTAAATCTACGCTGCTCAACCATATCCTAGGCCAAAAACTCTGTATTACCTCACGCAAACCACAAACGACTAGGCACACGTTGGTAGGGATAAAGACCGATGGTGATGTGCAGATGATATTTGTTGATACACCTGGCATTCATACCAACCAAGATCGAGCTATCAATCGTGTAATGAATCGCTCCGCAGCAAGTGTTATTGCTGATGTAGATGTTGTAATTTTTGTTGTTGATAGGTTTGAATGGAGTGAAGCGGACGAGTACGTCGCTAGATATTTATCCAATAATGATGTTCCGGTGATTGTTGCTATAAACAAGGTCGATATGATTGAGGACAAGGAGGCGTTGCTACCTCATTTGGAGTTTATTGCCAGCAAGGTGAGTGCTGTAGAGTTTGTCCCTCTATCGGCGTTGCGTAAAATCCATCTTGATGAATTGGAGGAAAAGGTAAAAACCTTTATACCGCAGCAAGCACATCTGTTTCCAGAGGATCAAATTACTGATCGCAGTGAACGATTTTTAGCAGCTGAAATTGTTCGCGAGAAAATCACTCGGCAACTTGGCGCAGAGGTGCCATATCAGGTCACTGTTGAGATAGAGCAGTTTCGAGTTGAAGGGAAAATAACTTATATTGATGCTTTGATATTGGTTGAGAGAGATGGCCAGAAAAAAATTATTATTGGTACCAAGGGCGAGCGTATAAAAAAAATCGGTGAACAGGCTCGGGCAGATATCGAAAGTTTACTTGACTGTAAGGTGATGCTTAGAACTTGGGTTAAAATTCGTAGCGGTTGGTCCGATGATGAGCGTGCGCTGCGCAGTCTTGGCTATATGGGAGAGTAGATTCCAGTGAAAGTCGATAATCAAGTTGGCTTCATACTGCATACAACCCCTTACAAAGAGTCAAGCTTGTTAGTGGACCTATTTACCTTGCAACATGGTCGTATACGCTGTGTTGCCAAGGGCTACAGAAAACCCAGCAAGACAGGTGCTACACGTGCGCTGTTCCCCTACACGGAATACCAGCTTGGCTGGCTGGGTCGTGGTGATCTGAAAACACTAATTCAGTCAGACGCTATTGGCGCACCACTTTTTCTGCAGGGTACTACACTATTCACTGGACTTTATGTTAACGAGTTACTTTTTCGTTTGCTCCACGAATATGATCCATATGAGACGCTGTTTACTCAATATCAGTATTTTCTGAAAAAATTAGCTGCAGGGATCTCTACAGAGAATGATTTACGTCAGCTGGAAATGTGCCTCCTTGACGAACTTGGGTACGGTTTGGCTCTCGATGTGGATGCCATTCATGGCCTTCCTTTAATTGCAGATAAACTGTATAACTACATTCCCGAGCAGGGATTAATAGAGTGTTCGAGTCAAAAAAAGAGAGTTTCTGGTGTTTATAAAGGAATTGATCTTATAGCATTTGCCCGAGGAGACTCTTCTTCAGTATCAGTTTCTAGGACGGCTAAACTACTGTTGCGCAGCGTGATAAACTTTTATCTCAATGGTAAGACTTTGCATAGCCGCGAGCTTTACAGAGACTATTTAAGTAGCAATGTTGATGTTTCAGAGGGAGTCAATATGGAGTCGTCTTCGTGATTAAAGGGATTGGCACGGACATTGTAGAAATAGCGAGAATAGTCTCCATTTTGCATCGTCAAAACGACCGTTTCGTATCACGTATATTGACTGACAATGAACAACGTAAATATTCGGACAGTCAACGAGAAACAACGTTTTTGGCTAAACGCTTTGCTGCAAAAGAGGCCGTTGCCAAAGCCTTGGGTACTGGCATTGGCAATGGTGTTAGTTTTCAAGATATTGAAATTACCCATGATGATAGGGGTGCGCCGCTAGTGGTATTGTCTGGAGGTGCTCAGGCAGTGATGCTCGACAAGGGTGCTAGTAATGTCTTTGTAAGTATTTCAGATGAAACCAATTATGCAATTGCCTATGCAGTGATTACCGCATAATGTTAATTTCGTTATTGCTAAAATTTGTGATTAGGTGAGCGTGGAAATCGATGATTAATTTTCCTTCAATAGATGGAACCATTGGTAATACATCTATGGTGCGTCTGCAACGCATGCCTGGGAAAACCTCTAATATTATTCTAGCTAAAATGGAAGGGGATAATCCCGCGGGTAGTGTAAAAGACAGACCAGCTATCAGTATGATCAGGAATGCGCAAAAAAGAGGAGAAATAAAACCAGGCGACCGACTTATTGAGGCCACCAGCGGAAACACAGGTATTGCCTTAGCAATGGCCGCTGCAATGCTTGGTTACAAAATGACTCTCATTATGCCCTCAAGTGCAACAGTAGAGCGAAAAATGGCGATGAGCGCTTATGGGGCTGAGCTAATTGAAGTTAGTGCTCAATTGGGGATGGAGGGTGCACGTGATTTAGCGCTGCAGATGCAAGCGCAGAATCTAGGCACGGTTCTTGATCAATTTAATAATTTAGATAATGCTGAAGCTCACTATCAAGGAACGGGCCCTGAAATATGGAGAGATACGAGGGGTTCTGTCACGCACTTTGTAAGCTCAATGGGTACCACAGGAACCATTATGGGGGTGTCTCGATATTTAAAGGAGCAAAATTCGACGATTCAAATAGTCGGTTTGCAACCCGAAGAGGGGGCTGCTATTCCAGGCATCCGTCGATGGTCGAAGGCGTATCTACCTGGCATATTTGAGCCAACGAAAGTGGATGTAACCATGGATATTTCTCAACAGGATGCTGAGAATACCATGCGTCGTTTAGCTCAGGAAGAGGGTATATTTTGCGGTTCATCTGCAGGGGGAGCAGTATTCGCAGCGCTTGGTTTGAGTGCTCGGGTCAAAAATGCAGTCATCGTTACGATTATTTGTGACAGAGGTGATCGCTATTTATCTACTGGGGTCTATAACTAAAAAAGCAAAAGTTCATAGGAAAGCTTATGAAAATTGATAATCCGGCAGATGATACTCGTTACACTCTCACTGACTTACGCTATTTAATGGGCCGGCTACGAGACCCTAAAACAGGGTGTCCGTGGGATATAAAGCAAAATTTTAAATCCATAATTTCATGCACTCTTGAAGAGGTTTATGAGGTTGTTGATGCTATTGAGGAGGATGACCCAGAACAATTAAAAGAGGAATTGGGAGATCTACTTTTTCAAATTATTTTTTATAGTCAGCTAGGTCAAGAGCAAAACCTGTTTGACCTTGACGACATTATTAGTCAAATTACCTCGAAATTACTGCGACGACATCCTCACGTGTTTCCCCTGGGTACCCTGACGTCTGTCAGGGATGTCAAGGATCCTGTAAATGTAGACACCATAAACCGGTCCTGGGAGACCATTAAGCGACAAGAGCGAACTAAAAAGGGTGCCAGGCAAATTTTTGATGATGTGCCTTTGGCATTGCCGGCTTTAACTCGCGCAGTAAAATTGCAAAAACGAGCATCTACGATTGGTTTTGACTGGCCAAGTATTTTTCCTGTTGTTGCTAAAATTAATGAAGAGGTTGAAGAGCTAAACACTGAGATGGCGGAAGGCGACGAGGATACTATTGCCGAAGAGCTTGGTGACCTTATGTTTAGTTGTGTAAATCTTGCGCGTCATTTAAAGCGTGACCCAGAGGCTGTGATGCGCCAAGCTAACAAAAAATTCCAACGACGATTTCAAAAAATGCAGAGCTTCTTAGGTGATCAGGATTTTGATCAGTTGTCTGATCACCAGATGGAGTCACTCTGGGTCCAGGTAAAACAATCGGAGCAATAAATTGACATCAAAGCCCTGAATTTAGGGTGTTTACATCACAAACCAGGGTTGTTCAACTATGGCATTCGGTGTATCGTACCTGCCTTATAGATGAATCTAAATCTGTCTGCGGGACGAGCAATTTAGGCGATCAAAGTCGCTACTACAGTCATCACGACAAAGTAGTCAAGACGCGTTTTTTTGGTGGACACCGCAGATAATTAAGGAATTGTGTGAATGAGAGTTATTTTGTTAGGACCACCGGGCGCTGGGAAAGGCACTCAGGCCCAGTTTATTACCAAGCGGTACTCTGTCCCGCAAATTTCTACTGGCGACATGCTGCGAGCTGCAGTCAAAGCAGGGTCACCTTTGGGGCTGGAAGTAAAAGGTATCATGGCCTCTGGTGGTTTGGTTTCTGATGAACTTATTATCGCCTTGGTGAAAGAGCGAATTGCACAAAGTGATTGTGCCAAGGGGTTTTTATTTGACGGATTCCCAAGGACCATTCCTCAGGCTCAGGCAATTATTGATGCTGGAATTATTATTGACGCTGTGGTTGAAATAAGTGTTGATGATGAAGAGATTGTCGCTCGTTTGAGTGGTCGAAGAGTTCATGAAGATTCTGGTCGAATCTACCATATTGATCATAACCCACCGCAAAACCCTGGTATTGACGATCAAACAGGTGATGCATTGATTCAGCGACCAGATGATTCAGAGGAAACTGTTCGTAATCGACTAAATGTTTATCATGAACAAACTAAACCTTTGGTAGCGTTTTATAATCAATTGTCTGAATCTCAAGATGAGGCGCCTAAATTTTCAACAGTCAATGGCCTTGGATTGCTCTCGGATGTCCAGGCAAGGTTAGTCGAGGCTCTCTAGCGAGTTCGGGGGGATATGACGCCTTGTTGTAATTGGGCCAAACAAAGTGGTCTAACCACAATGCTCTACGCTAAGGATTCCTTACACTATCATGACCATCATATTGGCAATAGAAACATCTACAGATGCTTGTTCAGTTGCATTATCCAGTGGCCCTGATGCATTTCATCGTTTCGCTCAAGAGCCTCGCTCTCACACTCAGTTAGTTATGCCAATGGTGAACGAGGTGCTCAGTGATGCAGGAGTCGGCGTGACCGCTATTGATGCTATTGGTGTTTCTGTAGGTCCTGGTTCTTTCACAGGTCTTCGTATAGGTTTTGCAGTCACTCAAGGTCTTGCCTTTGGGTTAAATTTACCTGTTATTGGGGTTTCTTCATTAGAGATTATGGTTGCTACTTATTTGCGTCAGCACCCTTCTTTAGCTCAGCAGATGAAACATGGCGATAAAATAGTATCGGTTTTAGATGCGCGCATGGGCGAATATAACTGTGGTTGCTATTGGATTGACTGCAACGGACAGATTTTCTCTGACCACACCGATATACTACTTAGTCGATCTGATGCCTTGGTATGGATCAAAACACTTCAGCCAACAGCTGTTATTGGTGAAACCAAGAATTTGTTCACAGACACGCCCATTTGGCAAAAGAGTACTACAGAGATTCACCCTGAGGCCATTGATTTACTGAAGATCACCAATTCAAAATATGCAAATGGACAGGCGCTATCAGTCAAAGATGTTGAGCTGGTATATCTGCGAGGAGCAGATGCTTGGCAAAAACGAACGCGATTAAGAGATAAAAATAATGGATAGACGGGTAGCGTTTATAGGGCTTGGTGTTATGGGATTTCCTATGGCTGGCTGGTTGGCCAAGCATGGCTATTTGGTAACCGTTTACAATCGCACTACAAGTGTTATGCAAACTTGGATAGATACCTATGGCGGTAACACTGCATTGACACCAGCTGAGGCGGCAAAAAATGCCGAGTTTGTGTTGATATGTGTTGGCAATGATAATGATGTTCGTGAGGTTATGTTTGGTGAAAACGGTGTTTTTTCTACGGTAGTTCAAGGCACAGTTATTATTGACCATACAACAACATCTGCAAACCTTTCAGAACAACTTGCCGCCGAAGCGCTCCAACATGAATGCCATTTCATGGATGCGCCAGTTTCCGGTGGTCAGCAAGGTGCTGAAAATGGTGAGTTGACGGTTATGTGCGGCGGTGATCAGAAGATATTTGAACGTGTTTCAGCCATTATTAGAGTTTATGCAAAGGCTGTAACCTTGTTAGGTCCCGTTGGGAGTGGTCAGCTATGTAAGATGGTAAATCAAATTTGTATAGCTGGGGTTGTTCAAGGTCTTGCTGAAGGTCTAAATTTTGCTCGGAAAGCAGGTTTAGATGCTCATCAGGTAGTGGATGTGATTTCGCAGGGTGCTGCACAGTCATGGCAAATGGAACACCGCTATCAGACAATGCTGGCAGGTGACTATGAGCACGGCTTCGCTGTTCAGTGGATGCGTAAAGATTTGGCATTTGCATTAGAAGAGGCGAAGCGAAATGGCAGTGTGCTGCCGGTCACTCAGTTAGTAGATCAGTTTTATGCTGAGATACAAGATATGGGTGGAGACCGTTGGGATACGTCAAGTCTTTTGGCGCGACTGGCACCTAAATAGGGTGGAAAAATCTCAAAGATTCTAAAAACGCCTACATGTGGCGCTATGTACATGCCGAATATAGTGGGCAAAAAAAGAGGTTGTTATTGTGTTGGACAAAGAAAACTTTAATCTTAACTTAACGCAGTTTTTGGACTCGTCTCCAACTCCGTTTCATGCGGTATCCTCAATGGTTAGGATACTAAGTAATGCAGGTTTTAATGAGTTGCGAGAGGCGGATGAATGGACGTTAATTGCGGGTGAAAAGTACTTCGTGACGCGAAATGAGTCATCTATTATTGCCTTCGTTATGGGCCATGAAACGCTTACCGAATCAGGTATCAATATGGTTGGGGCACATACAGACAGCCCCTGCTTGATGGTAAAGCCTGACCCTGAAATAACTGCTCATGGCTGTTTTCAATTGGGTGTTGAAGTCTATGGCGGTGCCTTGCTAAACCCTTGGTTTGATCGCGACTTATCCATTGCAGGACGTCTAGTATACAGAGATGCAACAGGGCATCTTAAACAAACTTTGGTAGACTTCAAAAGACCAATTGCTACTATTCCGAGTTTGGCTATTCATCTTGATCGAGAGGCTAACAGCGGTCATTCGGTGAATCCCCAAAAAGATATTTCTCCGATTCTCATGTTGGCAAACATTAAAACTGAAAGTACAGAAAATCAAGGTGACTTTCGAACTCTTTTAGCTGAACAATTTCTTGCAAATAAAGAAACAGTGGTTGACTACGAGCTATGCTTTTATGATACGCAGGGTGCTGCATTGTTAGGGTTTAAAAATGAGTTTATTGCCTCGGCGAGACTAGACAACCTACTCAGTTGTTTTGTGGCTACACAGGCGCTTATTAACGCTGATACTCCTGAAACCTGTTTAATGGTTTGCAATGACCATGAGGAAGTGGGAAGTGTGTCTGCAAGCGGCGCTGATGGGCCTTTTCTAGAAATGGTGACCGCGCGTATATGCGCAACGCAAGAGTTTTCTGCAGATCTTGGTCGTATCATTAATAAATCCTTAATGATTTCCTGTGATAATGCTCATGCCATGCATCCAAATTTTTCACAAAAACATGACCCCAATCATATGCCTGTGTTAAATGGAGGGCCTGTCATTAAGATCAATGTAAAGCAGAGATATGCGACAAATAGTCTCACTTCGAGTCTTTTTAAACAGCTTTGTATGCATACTGATGTGCCTGTCCAGTCTTTTGTATCTCGAAATGACATGGGTTGTGGGAGTACTATAGGGCCAATTACATCCGCAAGACTCGGTGTACCCACCCTCGATGTTGGTATTCCACAGTTGGCGATGCATTCCTGCCGTGAAATGACTGGAGCAGAAGATCCATTGAGATTAGCTCGGGTTTTACAAGAATTTTTCCAAAGTAGTACAGATATGCCAAGCATGGATGGCTAGGCTTGTTACATGACTCTTTTCAATGATTTTTTCACGGGGCGAATACATTATGGATAAAAAACGCGTCTTAACTGGCATCACTACCTCCGGTACACCCCACTTGGGCAACTACGTTGGTGCTATTAGACCTGCAGTAGAGGCGAGCCTGAGTGGTGACTTTGATTCATTCTTTTTTCTTGCAGATTACCATGCATTAATCAAGTGCCAAGATCCAGAGATAGTTAATCAGTCGACGTTAGAAATTGCAGCCGCTTGGTTGGCATTGGGACTAGATCCTGACCGAGTAACTTTTTACAGGCAGTCTGATATTCCCGAAATCCCCGAGTTGACGTGGTTTCTAACGTGCATGACGGCAAAAGGCTTAGTTAATCGCGCTCACGCGTACAAGAGCGCAGTGCAGATTAATGATGAGCAAGGCGAGGACCCAGATTTTGGTATTTCTATGGGCCTGTTTAGTTATCCAATTTTAATGGCAGCAGATATTCTAATGTTCAATGCTCATAATATCCCTGTTGGTCGAGATCAAATTCAACATATAGAGATGGCAAGGGATATTGCTCAGCGTTTTAATCATCATTATGGAGAATTATTTGTGCTTCCAACTGCTCAGGTGGATGACGAGTCGGCCGTATTGCAAGGTTTAGATGGGCGCAAAATGAGTAAAAGCTATGGCAATACTATCCCTCTTTTCTTAACTGAGAAAAAATTAAAAAAACATATTAATAAAATTAAAACAAATCTCCTTGAACCCGGAGATCCAAAAGATCCGGATAGTTCTGCGGTATTTCAGATTTGGCAGGCTTTTGGATCACAAGATGAGATTAATTATATGCGCGAAGCCTTTGCACAGGGCATTGCTTGGGGCGAAGCAAAGAAGAAACTATTTGAGTTGGTTAACAGTCAATTGAACGAGCCCCGAGAGCGTTATTTTGAATTGATGGCAAGGCCTGAAGAGGTAGAAAATATTCTATCGGCAGGCGCAGATAAGGCGCGAGTTCATAGTTCAGCACTAATGGCTAAGTTACGTAATGCCGTTGGGTTGAGGCGGTTGTCTTGATGATGTTAAATTTTTTTTGGTGATGAGACTTCAGCATTACCTATGTATAATGCCGCCCACTGATCGCGTATAGTTACATTAACGTAAACCTTGAATAAGACTATTAAATATTATCGGAGTGCTTTATGAGCCGTTTCAACCTAATTGCTGCAACCCTTGTGTTCATTGCTATGCTTAGCGGATGTGGCGTTGACCAATCTGACCGAGGATTGACCTCTAGCCAAGAACAGCAGGTTGCGGACCGCATAGCACCGGTAGGCAATGTTTCAATGGCTGGCGATATAGCAGCGCCAGCTGTCGTATCAATGGCATCGGTGGAAAAGGTAATGCTCTCTGAAGGTTCAGAGCATACGGTTAAAATGCTAAATATGGGTGATGGCGGTAGTATGATTTTTGAGCCTGCCGTAATCAAAGTATCCAAAGGCGACACTATTCACTTCAAGGCTGTGGACCTATCACACAACTCGGCGACAATTGACGGTATGATTCCTGCAGGCGCTGCTGATTGGGCTGGCGCTTTGAGTCAAGATATCAGTGTGACACTAGATACCGAAGGCGTCTATGTTTATCAGTGTGATCCCCACGCCATGATGGCTATGGTTGGTGTTATTCAGGTTGGAGAGGCGATAAATATGAGTGAAATTCAGGCAGCTGCTGAGAAGCAAGCATCTCGCTTCATGATGAATACCGATCGTTTAACCGGATACCTAGCCCAATTGTAAGATCGCTTGGGTGGCCGTTCGCAGAGAGAATAGTGAGTGGTCATACCTATAGCTAAAAATTTTAAAAAAGAGTTAAACCAAGCTTCTTACCTGTTGCAGTGGTAAGGTTCTGGTGGTTCTTTGTTTAATATCTAAGTATCAATCTACCTAGATATGGCGCAGCATAGTTGGTTCTTATGGTGGTCTGGGTAGGCTTTTCTAGCTGTTTGATTATTGCTTGGTCTTATTTTTTGGCCGCCTTTGTAAGCGCTCTTCGATACTTCTTTAAAAATCTATCCTCAGTTAGTAGGGGCCATTCAAGACCCCCTCCAGGCGATATTTATATTTTTGGGCCAGCGTTGAGAATCTTATCTGTGGGTGCAAAATCGCTAATGTTCTCGACAAAAAGTTGGGCTAATTTACTTGCTTCTCGATCATAGTGATCAGCGTTGGACCAAGTTTTCCGCGGATTTAAATAGGCTTTATCAACACCCTCTATGTGTGTTGGAATATCCAAATTCAGCATCGACAAATGTTCGGTCTCACAGCTACGTAGCTGTCCTTTAGTAATTGCAGTGATGATCGCCCGTGTTACAGGGATGGGGAATCGACTGCCATCGCCATCAGCACCGCCAGATCCGCCAGTCCAACCTGTATTGACCAGATATACCTGGGATCCAAACTCCTCTACTCGTTTCATTAATAATTCGGCGTAAACACTCGCCTTACGAGGCATAAAAGGTGCGCCAAAACAGGTTGAAAAAGTAGGGTGAATGCCGGACTCTGCACCTAGCTCAGTTGACCCTACCCTTGCAGTATATCCACTAAGAAAATGATAAGCCGCTGCCTCTTTAGATAAAATGGATACTGGCGGTAGGACCCCAGTCACGTCACAGGTTAAGAAGACAATGTTCTTCGGTTCTCCAGCTTGATTCTCAATACAGCGCTTTTCAACATGCTCCAAAGGGTAGCTACAACGACCATTCTCGGTTAAAGCTGTATCAGCATAGTCAGCAACTCGAGTGTTCTCATCCGAAGCTACATTTTCGACAATAGCGCCAAATTTAATTGCGTCCCAAATAACGGGTTCATTTTTCTTGCTGAGATTAATAGTTTTTGCGTAGCATCCACCTTCAAGATTAAACACTACACCCTTGCCCCAACCATGCTCATCATCACCAATTAAGAAACGGTTTGGATCCGCAGAGAGGGTAGTTTTACCTGTGCCAGAGAGACCAAAGAATAGTGCTGTATCACCATCATCACC
The DNA here is from genome assembly GCA_029254005.1 of Porticoccaceae bacterium. GTDB lineage: Bacteria > Pseudomonadota > Gammaproteobacteria > Pseudomonadales > Porticoccaceae > HTCC2207. Next base: position 70,273 of record JAQWYJ010000090.1, read on the forward strand.
GACATTGGCGGCGCAGTGCATCGGCATTACATCTTTTTCGGGGAGTAAAAAGTTCTGTACTGAAAACATAGCTTTTTTCATTTCACCAGCATAGCGCATACCTGCCAGAAGAACCTTGCGTTGTGCAAAATTAATAATCACGACACCTTCACTATTGGTGCCATCAACTGCCGGCTCACAGACAAAATTAGCTGCGTGAAGTATTTTCCAAGACTCTTTGCCACCTTGATTATACTTGTTAGGTCGAATGAACATATTACGTCCAAACAAACCGTGCCAGGCTGTTTCTGTGGTCAGTTTAACTGGGATGTAGTGTGCAGAATCTTGACCGACATGTAAGTACGATACAAAACGTTCTTTAGAGGCTATATAGTCAGACACCTTGGCCCACAGATGATCAAATACTGCTGAGCTTATTGGTCGGTTAACCGCGCCCCACTCGATATCCTCTGAAGAGCTTGGCTCTTCCACAATAAATCTGTCAGCAGGGGATCGGCCACTTCTCTCTCCAGTTGTTGCCATAAGCGCGCCAGTACTGCCAAGATGGCCTTCGCCTCGTTTAATCGATAACTCAATAAGCTCCGCAGAGCCCAAATCTATATGAATTGGTGCTTCGGTCATGCTGTTCCTCTCTTCCCAAAGTGAACGGATATTAGACGCTGCATCATGCAGCAAGAGTATTATGCCAGAAACTAGGCTTGGTCACTAATGAGAAAACTCTATTTATAAGGCGAAAAGCACAATATTATAGTGCGAAACAGCGATCATTATTAGTGAATAATGTCTTCAGTAGGCTTGAACATAGCTTTAATTTCCGCTTCGCCAAACTGATAATTTTGTGCACAAAATTGACAAGTAACCTGCACAAATTCTTGCTCTGCAACAGTTTCAAGCAATTCCTCAATACCAATATAGCTCAATGCTTTAACTGTTCTTTGCAGAGAGCAACTACAGAAAAAGGAGATTTTTTTGGCTTCAAAAAGTCTGACATTATCTTGATGAAATAACCGATATAACTGGTCATTATGGGAGAGGTCAATCTGTTCGGCAGTTTTCAATGTATCCATCATGGTGGTTACATGTTGCCAAGTGGTGAGTGCCTTGTCATGATCCTGTGTGACTGGCATTTGCTGTATTAAAATACCAGAGGCGCTACCGGAGCAAGACGCCAGCTTTATTTTTGTTAGCAACTGCGCAGACTGATTGAAGTAATGCTCCAAACAGCCGCTTAAATCTTCAGACTCAAGTTTAACAATACCTTGGTATCGTTCTCCTTGATCAGGCTCTATAGTAATAGCTAGAGTTCCTGCGCCGATTAGTTCAGGCAGAGACAATACGTCATCTGCAGGCAACAAAGAGTAGTCTCCGCGGACGATGCCACGTAGCTTCTGACCTTCTGTACATTCCGCCATCATAGCAGTTACCGGGCCATCCCCGGTTACTTGAACAGTCACCATAGCGGCATGCTTTAAAGATGCACTTATAAGTGTTGCCGCAACTAGAAATTCGCCTAACAACAAGGCGACTGACGCAGGGTAGTCTTGAAGTTTGATAATCTCTTGATAGCTGGCTCCCAGCGTGGCTATTTCGCCTCTGATATCGGTGTCATCGAACAAAAAGCGCTGTAAGGTATCGTAATCTTTCATGCACGGCATTGTACTCAAAGATTAGGCCTGGGTATGCTTAAATTTTTAAAAAGTAATTAATTTTCCACATTGATTTTTGGTAATGTATAAACGTCTGACCTGTAGTCGTGTGTAGTCTCATAAGAACTAACATGCAAGGGTGCTAAGATAATGATTCAGTGAGCATTGTCCACCGGTGATTAAACCCAAGGTATGGCAAGCTTATGCTTTTATTAGTAATGATCTCATTACGGTGGTTGGTCGACGCCGTGGCTTCCCAAGTGTTTCTATTTCTTTGACAAACAGATCATCACTTAAGCCAAAGCTTAAGATAAGGCTGATAAGGTAATGTCTCTTCGATTCTGCTCCTCCAGCCTGCACAATAACGAACCACCACCCATGTGATAGCAAATTATTAATTACTCTTATATCGAATCTATAACCTAGCTGCTATTGCGATATAGTACGTAAGCGTAGGAACTTGATGATGCCTATCTTATAGGTCGCAGTCTGAAACGGGATGACGAGGTAACAACGAATTTCGTTTTCAAGATTTGTATTGGCGCTGAATACTTCTCTTACAATAAAATCCACTACATTTTTCTCTGATCACTGCTCAGAATACATAGTTATCTAGGACGAACTGAATCATTTGGCATATTCCACTACTTAAATATCTCACGTCAGTGATTAAGGTTAATTAAAGTTTAGTTGATGTAGGTTAACCGCTTAAAAGTCAAACTCTAACAAAACGATGCCAATAAGGAGGTGGTTAGTAGTCAAAGCCACTGAGTTTGGAAATAATAGCCTCTAAAATATAAATTATATACAGTAAGTATTTTTTGTAATTGTAGGGGTTAGATAAGGATGCTCTATTTTAGATTTGTCTTCTCTTTAACTATTGAAAGGGAAGTTTTCTGACCACTGTTTTTCAAAGAAAAGGATATGTTTTTGAATTGACTCCCTTTCTTTCAAAAGGTTGATAGCGATTAGATGGATAGATTCGTTAAATGATTTAAATGTAGATTTCTGAATCCAACAAGTTACCTGCGCACCCATTAGCAACACTATTTGCAGATATATCACGTGATAACTGACAGCGAGCAAGAAAAGTTTAGCAGTGGGTTTAATTGTCTAAAAATCTGTGAATCTGCCGACGCTGTTTTTTGTTGGGTCGAACCGATACAGGCATAGAGTTTCGCAATGCTTTTCTGTCGGCAGCGCGCTGTTCACCCAGTTCAATACTTTCATCAGTTTCTTGATAAAGTTTCTGAGCCTCAGACGCACCCCGGCGCTGTTCCGAGAGCATTATCACTACAACCTCTACCACCTCATCGCTGCGGCGAATGCTCAAAGTCTCGTTGCCACCAATGGTTCGACTGGGTTTGCACTTTTGTCCATCGATCAGCACCTTGCCGTTTTCAATGGCAGATTTAGCCAGCGTACGGGTTTTAAAGAAACGCGCGGCCCACAACCACTTATCAATTCTGACAGCTGTGTCATTATTATCCTTGCTCATAAACCCTCTGGGTGTAATTAGTGGAGAAAAAGAGAAATATCGATGACACTATTAATTACCCTTGACCGACCATCATATTACAACAGAACTTTGTTTGCTTTACTGTTTCCAGAGGTAAAGCAAAGCAAAGGAGAGTCACTGGAGAGCAATGTCTTGATCTATTAATCATCATTGCTGTAAAGATTACCTTTATGATGATTTATCGTTTGTGTTTATAAAATAGATCAAAATCTCACTCGCACGCAGCAAAAATCTGCTCGTGGTTATCTTCAAATGATAAACCATATTTGATTTTAACTGCTTGGTATCGGTTGACGTAGTCACACCAGTGCAGGATTTTATAATCTAAACCTCTACCGTCTTTTGAACGTCTCAAAAAGTCATGGGGGCCAGCGGAGCCTTTTGAGCTATTAACTCGGGAGCAAGCGGGCACATGGTTAAATCGGTCATTGGCAAAGGCTTTTTTCTTTGATGTACTCCAAGATGCTGCACCACTCTCATAAGCATCTTTAAGACTGACGAGATGGTCAATGTTGACATAATCACAGACTGTGCCGGTGTAGAATCCCACAGATGTCGTGGGCTTGTAACTAAGGTAACCAAAGGCGTCTCGGTTGTAGCCACCGGCGAGAGACAATGAGGTGGCAAAGAAAGCTGTTATAAGCAGAGTTAACAACAGAGAACTGATTTTGGGCATTCTATTTCCCACATTTAAATTTATTAAGCGATAAACCGTTTGTTTTGTGTTGTCCATCATTCTTCAGGTGATTCAAATAAACCAAATGATCAAATTACCAAGTGTCATTGACTAGAGCATTATGTATAAATACATAATTTAAGCGAGCCTTGGATTTGTTTTTATTAATCGTTAGTGGTGGAGAGTTTTATATATTAGCTAAACATGAAGAGCGCGCGACGGCTCCGCTAGCCTGCAAACCTGTGTAAGGTGGTTGTCAGAGTATTCTGAGCTGTGGTTTTGGCAAATTTACAGGCCCCACCATACGTACTTCTCCTTGATTTATTAACTCATATTACTGGAAAGGCCCATGCTACTCATTCAAACTAAAATTACCCTTCTGGTTGATGGCGCTGCTATTGAGGGCGAATTTGTGCAGCTACAACCCAATGGCATCACTGTGCGCCCATGCAAGCCCATTGATAAGGAAAAGACACACAGTTTACCCAGCACCTATCTTGTAATGTTTCCTGTATCAAATAATCTAACTATCTATTGACCTTTATTCTCAGCTCCTTATACATAACGATATTTACAGTATATTTATTGCTGTTAGTTGTACCTTCATCATGTCTAAACAGGGCAATTGTACTAACAGCATAAAGTGGTGACATATTTTAATTATAAGTTGGCCTTTCTTTAACGGCTGTATGCTGAAACCTATTAGATATATGCGCAAAAATATACTGTGCATATATCTAGTATTTTTTGCACTCTTTAAAATAAAGCTACGCGTAGTTACATTCTATCGTTTTTTAAAGTGCTATATAAATCAGTTAGTTGGTTAAATAGAAGCGCCAAAAATAGGTTACATCTATTTGTAGAGTCAGACCGATGTTTTAGTATTTTTTTGTCTATGAAATCGCGATGTTACCGTGTTGGCTTATCAATTTAATTGCTCAAAAAAAACATAGTGTTATCGTTGTACTGTACTGTCAATGTTCTATATCTTTTTATGGGTTTTCAAGGCGGTTCAAACAATTTTGAGCATACCATTGTCCGTTAACAGTTCTTTAAAGTGGCTTATCGCAGGAAACTGTGTGTTCTTGATTAGGTTACGTTGGCTGTCAGGCATGTTGATACATAATAATTGCTCGATACCATAGTTTCGTGCAGCCGTAAGAACTGAAGTGGAATCATCGATAAATAGAGTTGTTGCTAGGTCAAATGAGTAATGCTCTTGAAAAGCGCGCCAAAAAAAAGGTGATTCCTTTGGATAACCATAGTCGTGAGATGTGGCAACGGCATCCAACTGAGACTGAATGGACGTTACCGAAAATTTAAGTGCGACGCTATTAGGATGAGCGTTGGTTGCTAATATTCGTTTTTTGTTTGCTGCCCCCAATGCTTGTAAAAAGCGGGGTGTTTGTGGTCTCTCTGAGATCAAATGCATCACTTCTCTCTTTAAGGCCATAATATCTAAATCTAATAGAGATGACCAAAAGTCAGTGCAGTACCAGTCTAGCGTACCTCGCCTGCCTTGGAGCTCATTGGCCAAAAATCGGCGCGCTTCTGACTCCTTGCCGGGAAATTTTGCACTATAGCAAAGAGGCAGATGCTGCAACCAAAAGTAGCTGTCAAAATGTAAATCTAATAATGTACCGTCCATGTCCAACAATACCGTATCAATCTTGTCCCAATTTATAAGCATAGTAAATATTGTATCTTGTATATTTTGATCATACTGCCAGTTTTAATTAAGTATTGAGCCCACAGTCTGGATCTTTTTTATCAAAAAAACATTGAATAATACACAGATTAAAAAATGTCATCCGGGAGTGGGTTTTGGTTATTTTTAGCCCCTTGCGCAGAACCCTGCGGTGCTTCAGGAAGATTTTTTGTCTTAAAATATTCAAAAATTCCTGGTTGATCTGGTGTGACTCTCTTGCCAGTAATTGGGTCTATTTTGACCATGACAATTTCGTTGGGTTGTGGTCTGATAATTTCAGGTTTGCCAGCTAGTGCTGATGCCATGAAGTCAATCCAAATTGGAAGGGCGGATGAGCCACCATATTCATTGCGGCCAATGGTAGAGCTGTCATCGAACCCCACCCAAGCTGTGGCGGCTAAATGCGGAGAATAACCAGAGAACCAGGCATCTCTTGGGCCGTTAGTTGTTCCTGTTTTACCTGCAAGATCGGCACGATTCAGTTTTTTTGCTTTCCTGCCAGTGCCCCTCAAAATCACATCTTTAAGCATTGAATCAATTAAAAAAGCGGTTTGTGGATCCATCGCTCTAGGAGCTGGCTTAAATTCAGTCAGCGGTAGTGTCTTCAAGCTTTGTTTTATGTTCTCCCAACTATAATCTTGTCCATTGCTGGCTGTGGTTTTACTGATGTCGGAAAATAATTTTTCCAGTTGTTTTTCAACAGCCAAATCACCAGAGCCTATTTCTACAGCAAGTGTCTGTGGGCTTTCAGAGCATGGATTACAAGCAACTTCTGGTGATGCTTGAAAGATAACATTGCCGTCTCTATCAATAATTTTATCCAAAAGATAAGGAGCAACCTTGAAACCATTATTGGCTAACATAGCATAACCGGTTGCAATCTCTAGTGGTGTTAACGCGTAGCTGCCCAAGGCTAGCGAAAGATCCGAGGGCATATCTGAGGTGTTAAATCCAAAGGACTGTAATCCTTGAAATGTGCGATCAAACCCCATTCGTCGCAATAGTCTTATTGATACGACATTTCTGGAACGGTAAAGTGCCTCTCGCAGTCGTGTGGGGCCATAAAACTTTCCGCCATCATTTTCCGGCCGCCATGTGTCCTCAAGTTTAAAATCATCAAATACTATGGGCGCATCATTGATGATAGAGGCAGGCGTAAACCCACTATTTAGCGCTGTAGCATAGATAAATGGTTTAAAATTAGAACCGGGTTGCCGCTTAGCAAGATTTACCCTGTTAAAGCGACTTTGGTCATAATCAAACCCTCCAACTAACGTTCTTATCGCGCCATTAAAAGGATCTAACGCCACTAGTGCAGATTGCACTTTTGGTATCTGGGAGAGAAAAATGCTGTTATCTAGATTTCGTTTTACACGAATTAAATCTCCGACATTGAAAATATCAAGCGCAGATTTAATCGGTGCGCTTCTCGAATTTATGCTCTTATAGAGACGCAGATCTTCAAGTCCATCACGCCAATTTAAAGTTGTGACGTCAAGATTTTTAGTCATTAATTCAAGGCGATCATTTGCTACGGCGATAACAATAGCTGGCTCTAAAGGTCCAACCCTAGGAGTATCATTTAACCGTGGTGCCCACAGCGATGCATCTTTGATAGAATCCTCTACTCCGCGATAACCATGCCGACGATCATAAGCTAAAATGCCGGCTTGCAGTGCTTTAACACCACTGGTTTGCATTGCGGAATCCACAGTAGTGACCGCCGTATACCCTTCAGTATACGCTTCTGCTCCCAACTTCTTGATCACTTCTTGCCTTACCATTTCTGCCACATAGGGCGAGTCTAGTTCTGAGGCAGAACCATGATAGGTCGCAGTATCAATTTCCGCAACAGCAACTGCATATTGAGGCTCAGAGATGCTACCTAACTTAAGCATCCGACCAAGAATCCAGTCTCTTCGCTGCTTAGCTCTGGTGGGATTGCGGATAGGATTATAAGCTGAAGGCGCTTTTGGCAAGCCGGCAATCATAGCTATTTGAGCCAAGCTTAGATCAGACAGATTTTTGCCATAATATACCTGTGCCGCAGCAGCAAAACCATATGCTGTTTTACCCAAAAACATTTTATTGGCATATAGCGATAAGATTTCTTTTTTACTGAGCTCTTCTTCTATACGAAAGGCCAGTAAAATTTCATTGAATTTTCGCGTAAATTCTTTGCGTTTGTGTAAAAAGAAATTTCGCGCAACTTGCATGGTTATGGTGCTGCCACCACCCACAGCTCTCCCTTGAGAGACCAATTGAACTACAGAGCGAACTAAACCAGAGATCACGATACCACCATGATCAAAAAATGTTGCGTCTTCAGCGGCTAGCAGCGCGTCCACCATAGATTTGGGAAGTTCATCAAAGGTAACAGGCGTACGCTTTTTTTCGCCAAATTCTCTAATAATTTTTAAATCTTGACTAACAACCTTCAACGGAATTTGCATTCTTACATCTTTGAGTTCCTCGGTAGATGGCAGTTTTGGGCTGAGGTAAAGATATAGGCAGGATGCAACAACTAGCGCACCTGCAATAGCTGTGAAAGCGGCAATTAAGCTTAATTTAAGCGCTTTAACAAGATTCATAAATTGATTGTCTCTGCTATGTGACGTGTCAGAACAAAATCTTAAAAATGTGAACTAGATCTCAACACTGGTTTAGATCATGGTCTATTTACTAATGAATAGAATTATTTTTAAGGATTTAATGCATTGCTCAAACTACCTTATTTACCGAAAATTCAGGCTCTATCTTACCTTGGGTTTAATAGACTCTCAACGTCAATACTTGGCATTGATATTTCATCGCGAGCGGTTAAATTAGTTCAACTAGAGAAGCAAGGTCAAGCATATCATGTTACTGCATCTGGCGCTGAAGCGCTTCCGCTAGGTGCCCTACAAAATGGGACGGTAGTCAATGAGACCGCGGTGATTAAGGTTTTAAAACATGTTTATGATACTTCTGGAGCTACCTCTAAAAATGCTGCAATTGCAGTATCGGGGTCTTCAGTTCTGAGCAAAATAGTTGATTTGCCTGCGAGGATGAATCAAAAACAGTTGGCGGCGCGAATTCAGTTGGCAGCGAGTGAGAGTATGCCGCTGTCCTTGGAGGAGATATATTTGGATTATGCCGTATTGGGGTATGATCCAAACGATCAGCATCAAATGAGAGTGAAAATGGTCGCCTGTCCTCGTACTCATGCCAATAGTCGGGAAAAAATCGTTGAAGGTGCTAATCTTAGATCGGTAGCAATAGACATAGAGTCCTATGCGCTGGTTCGCAGCTATCAAAAGCTTTCTGCATCAAGTATTCCAAATGAGTCGATGGCGATCGATGATTCTCCCTTTGAGGTACTTAATGCATTGATTGATGTAGGGGCGAACTCCTTTACATTTGCAGTCTTTAAATCAGATCTTGTGGTTTATACCTCAGAGTATTCTCTTGGCAAGACCTCACTTGAGGATAAAAATATAAGTCCACGCCAAATTGAAAAAAAAGAAAATAATAAAGATTTTTATTCTAAAACATCACTATCTGATTATGATAATAGTGATCTGCAGGCATTCATTGGGTTGTTGCTGCAATATACCAACCGCTCTCTTGCGGATTTCTATAACGCCAACGCAAGTGTAAAAATACAAAAATTGATTTTTTCAGGCGGCATGTTCGAAATAGCGGGACTAGCTGAAAAATTGGATGAACAAATAGATATACCAACAGAAATCTTTAGCAGCAATGACTATTTGACTGAAACGCATGCTGGTCGATTGCATTTTCTCAGTCAAAATCACTCTATGACAGTGGCTCTTGGACTGGCATTAAGGAGTCACTGCTGATGGAAGTATTTAATTTTCTGCCTTGGCGAGAGCGCATGACTATGCGTCATCAGACAAAAAACATAATTATGATAATACTTGGCTGTTTGTGTGGACTCTGTATTGTAGCTTTTTTAAGCGTAGCTATAACCTTTAAAATAAACAATCAGATCATTCAGAATCAGTATATTCAGGGAAAGATTAATATTCTAGATAAGGATTTGACTGAAGTTGCAGAGTTAGAATCCAAAAAGAATAGGTTGATTGCGCAGACTACTATTTTGCAAACTATTCAGATTGCACGAAGCCATAGTGCTGTTATTTTCGATGAACTGGTTAATGCAACTCCTGAGGGAGTGCGACTCACTTCAATAAAGCGTGTCGATGGGACGCTGTCACTTTTAGGAATGGCAAGATCCAACAGAGACGTATCGACGCTAATGAGAAATTTAGATGATTCATTTTTACTAACTGATTCGCATCTTGTTGAAATTGAGAAGAAAGCGGCTAAAACAGATAAAAATTATGCGTTTAACATCAGTTCCAGCGTGCACAGCGAGTAACAGTTTCAGTAACATTTCCCCCATTGTTTAGAAAGGAATCTAAGCGTTGAAAAATTTAGCTAACTACAAAGTCACTTCAGTTCCAATTGAAAATATATTCGAAATCAAAAACATTTCGACATGGACAAAGACTGTTTTATTTTCCATATCACTTAGTCTGGCAATTTTATTGATTGTTTTGGGCTATTTCGTTTTTGTTGATAGCAAAACACAAGCATTGGAGCAGATAGAGACTCAACAAACAGACCTTTTTGAGGAGTTTCAACGCAAAACGGCACGTATATCTCAAAAAAATGCCTACCTGGCACAAATGGTTGAATTAGACGCCATGATTGATCTGTTTGCGGAGCAGATGCCTATTGATACACAAATTCCCGAAACCCTAACTGACATAACAATGGCCGCAACATTTGCCGGCTTATCTATCTCACAGGTAAGTCCTTTGTCCTCAATTAAAAAAGATCTCTACACCGCCTTACCGATGAAATTGCATGTAAGTGGGACCTATCATGAACTCGGCTACTTTTTGGCTCGGTTAACGCAATTAAAGCGTTTAGTTTCCCTGCATGACTTTTTGATTGAGATCGATAGAACTAATACTGAGGATAAATTAATGCTTACTTTTACTATTAAGACTTACCGGTTGGATAGTAGTGGGGAGCAACTATGAGATTTTTCATCTTTTTGTTTTTTTTGACCCTTATCTTCCTCAGTGGCTGTGATGAACACAACACGTCTTTAATAGATGCGAAATTGACTAAAATTGCGTTAGAAAAAGATCTGCCTATTAATGACTTACCTGTATTTTATGATCAAACCCAATACGCTTATAAATCGCAAACTAAACGAGACCCTTTTTCAGATCTTAAGGTTTCTATGTCGGCGTTGTCGATTGATAAAACTCCGATTGAGGCGCCAGACTTATTAAGAAAAAAAGAGCCGTTAGAGTTTTTTGATCTTTTGTCATTTTCGATTGTTGGAAGTATCGGTAATGAATCGGAGCAATGGATTTTGGTTGTCAATGAAGAAGGAGATTTCAATTATGTGACTATAGGCGATCGAATTGGACGTGATTTCGGTGAGATTATCGATATCAACCACAGTGGTTTAGTCATTTTAGAAAAAAGTTCAGATGGAGCAGGACGCTGGTTTAGTTATCGAAGAGTTATTTTAAAGGATGAAAATAAATGAATGCTAATCAATTACCTCAAATCAAAAGTACTATTTTGTCAGGCTTAGTAATAATCTTACTAGCTACATTTTTGATACTTTCGCCTATACAAGCTAAGGATCTAACTGCTGAGATCACATCAGCGGCCGCTCACTATGGTGAGGATGTTATAGGTATTGATCAGAAAGTTTCACGTTATGATGACACTCAAGAACAACACAGTGGAGCCGTTGTGACGGATAAAGATTTATTGTCTACTGAAGATAAATCGATTATCGAAGGTAAGCACAAGAGGACTGATTCAAAGGAGGTATTAAATGTCAACCCAACTGAAAATTCCCATTTTACCCCTGTTGAAACTGATCGAATAAGCTTAAATTTTAAAGATATTCCAGTTCGTGACGTTCTGCAGATAATGGCTGACTTTAAATCGCTTAATTTAGTTGCTAGTGCCTCAATCACAGGAAAAATAACTCTGAAACTTGCGTCTGTGCCTTGGAATAGAGCGCTTGATATTGTACTCAATACCAGTGGCCTTGGCTTGCGTCTCCAGGACAATATTTTGGTTGTAGCACCTCTGAAAGAGTTAGCTGATATAGATCGACAAAGGATTGAAAGTAATAACAGTCAAAACAGCTTAGCGCCGCTTGAAACATTTGTTGCACGGATAAAATATGCTGAAGCCTCAGATATTTATGAGATGTTTGTTGGCTCATCAGAATCTGCTCAAAAAGAGACTGGAAGTGGAGCGATATCAAATGTTTCATCTCGAGGATCTATTACTATTGATAAGCGCACAAATACCATCATTATGACTGATATTAATGAAAAAATTGATGCTTTCAAGTCTATGTTGGAGCTGATTGATATTCCCGTTAGGCAGGTTTTGATGGAAGCAAAAATTGTGATTGCTGACACTGATTTTCGTAAAGAGATAGGTGCTAGCTGGGGTTTTTCTGGAGTAAAAGTCCGGGGTGATGGCGAGAATATAAATTTGTCTGGTATCGAAGATTCAACGACGTCTTCGCTGGATTTTTTATGGGACAATATCGATCTTGTGCCGCCGGCAAGCATGGTAGATTTAGGGGTTGATTTAGGGCTGGCTAGTCCATCAGGATCACTGAGTTTGGGATACCTTGCTAAAAACGTGTTAGTCGATCTTGAATTAGCCGCTTTAGAATCAGATGGATTCGCTGAAATTGTATCACAGCCTAGTATCGTCTCTGCAGACAAACAAAAAGCATCAATAAAGTCTGGAGTTGAAATTCCCTATCAATTGGTCAATACAAATAATACTAATACGACAATTCAGACACAATTTAAGGAAGCCGTATTGCAACTTGAAATAACTCCGCAAATTACCCCCGATAATCGAGTTATTATGGATATTATGATTAAGCAGGATACGCTAGGTGGCTATACATCGACTGGCGTTCCCTTTATTAACGTCACCCAAATCGTAACTCAGGCATCGGTTGAGCACGGAGAAACACTGGTGTTAGGTGGTATTTTTCAATCTGAGCAAATACAGTCTGATGAAAGTGTTCCTGTTTTGGGAGATGTGCCTGTACTGGGTAACTTATTTAAAAAACAAATGCGTCTTGCAGATAAACGTGAAATACTGATTTTTATTACACCAAAAATTATAGATGACACTAACTATGCACACTAAACATATATTTTTAATAGGGCCCATGGGTGCAGGAAAGAGTACTATTGGCAAGCAGTTAGCAAAGACCTTAGACAGACCTTTTTTTGATGTTGACTATGAAATAGTTAAGTCAGCTGGTGCTGATATCCCATGGATTTTTGATATGGAGGGCGAAGAAGGGTTTCGGCGGCGAGAAACTAATATGCTTATAAAAATTATTGATCATAGTCGGCCCTCAGTGGTCGCTACTGGTGGTGGTGTCGTGCTTAATGGCCAAAACTGCGAAGCAATGGAAGCCTCAGGTTTGGTTGTGTATCTTACGGCGACAAAAAAACAACTCTATGAGCGAACTAAGCGAGATAAAAATAGGCCGCTGCTACAGGTCGAAGATCGCAGACGCATGATTGATCATTTGTTAGAAGAAAGAGGGCCTCGATACCAAAATATAGCGCACATTGTTGCTGCCTCTGGCAATGCGCAACCGCAGATATTGGTAGATGAGCTTGTGACTCGATTATCACACTATTAGTTTTACGCAATATAGACTGAATACCTAAAATGCTTGAGCATCTTGTAGCATAACAGGATAATGTACCTTTCTTATTAACCGAGTTCTGTCAATAATGCCTAACACCAATTATCCTCAGACAAATCCGTTAATTGTTGATTTGGGTGACAGAAGCTATCCTATTTTTATTGGACCACAGCAGTTAGCCTTTTCAGATTTGAGTGTTTATGTTAAGGGCAAACAAGTACTGATTGTCAGCAACGAAACCGTAGCGCCGCTATACTTAGAGACGGTCACAAATCTACTGCGGGACAAGCATGTGGATGTTGTAGTCTTACCCGATGGTGAACAATATAAAAATCTTACTACTTTAAATTTAATTTTCACCAAACTGCTTGAACAAAACCATGGTAGGGGAACAACGCTAATTGCGTTGGGAGGAGGTGTTGTAGGTGATATGACTGGTTTTGCTGCCGCTACCTACCAACGAGGCGTTGCGTTTATTCAAATCCCAACAACATTGCTGTCTCAAGTGGATTCATCGGTGGGCGGTAAGACCGGTGTTAATCATGCTCTAGGCAAGAATATGTTGGGTGCATTTTATCAGCCTAAAGCCGTCATTATTGATACTCAAACCCTTGATTCCTTGCCACAGAGACAGTTTTCAGCAGGAATGGCAGAGGTCATTAAATATGGACTCATATCAGACTATCCTTTTTTGCAATGGTTAGAGCAAAATAACGATTCTTTGTTGAATCGTAATCCTGAGGCATTACGCTATGCAATAGAACGATCTTGCGCCAACAAGGCTAAAATCGTAAGCGCAGATGAAACAGAGCAAGGCCTCAGAGCAATCCTAAACCTTGGCCATACCTTTGGCCATGCAATTGAGACTTTTCAGCAATACCAGGGTTCTCTGCATGGTGAGGCGGTAGCTATTGGTACCGTCATTGCCGCGCAGATGTCCCATCTGGCTGGCTGGTTGAGTAAATCTGATCTTCATCGTGTCCAAAGCATCTTCAGGGCATTTTTACTGCCGGTTATGCCGCCCGTGGACATGGAGCCAGCAGATTTTCTGGCCTTGATGGGGCGAGATAAAAAAGTCATGGATGGTAGATTGCGACTGGTATTGCTAAAGGAACTTGGGCAGGCATTTGTTTCAAGCGAGTTTTCCCAGGAGGACCTTGAACTAGCCCTTGATAATGCTTGTGGAGAGTTATAAAAATATTGGCACTATAAATTTCAAGCTTTTAGATTTTTATTCTGAAAAATATATTAAATACAGTTTTTTAATCTAAAATTTTCACTAAATATGGCCTAGATAAGTATATTCTTGCGTATAAAATTGTCGTTGCATGATTTCCCATGTAGACTTGATCGCCGTTTGAGATGCAGCACAGAGCGTCCCCGAGTTTTTTACGGTAAACACAAACCTTCAATCAAGATAATATACATATGAACGAATCGACTAAGTTTGGTCTCTACGACAGCGCCTTTGAGAAAAGCAGTTGCGGTGTAGGTTTTCTCACCAGAAAAGACGGTAAACAGACACATGACTTATTAATCAAAGGTCATGAAGCACTGTGTGCGGTGCCTCACAGAGGTGGGATGTCTGCTGAGGGCGTCGGCGATGGTGCCGGAGTTTCGGTGGACTTATCAGTCGAGTTTTTTAATAGAATTACAGGGTTAAACCTTACTCTTGGCGAGTTTGGCGTAGGCAATTTTTTCCTGCCTAATGATCCAAAACAGCATCAAGCTGCCTGCGATCTTATAAACCTTATACTACTAAGCCATGGCATGAAAACGATCGTTATGCGGGATGTAGCAGTTGATAACGCCATTTTGCGTCCAGCGGCTGTTGAGTACCAGTTGCCAATAGCCCAATGGATTTTTTCTACTCCTAAGGGCTTAGGTAGAAAGGAATTAGATCAAATAATTCATAAAGCCTTACTTGCTATCGAGGCTGAGGCCTACACTGCTGACAAGTTTGAAGGGTTATATCCGTTATCGATGTCTGCTCAGATGCAGGTTCTTAAAGGCCGGCTTAACTCCAATGAGATAATTCCTTACTTCTGTGACCTCAATGACCCAGATCATAGCGTTCACACGATGTATTTTCACACCAGATTCTCCACAAATACTGATCCTCATCCGTCAATGGCGCAACCGTTTCGGTTGATGGCTCACAATGGTGAACTTAATACGGATAAAAAAAATCGATTGTCTGAAACCGCCATTGCCCGAGCGAAGGAAAATAATATTATCAGACCAAAAGGTCAATCTGATAGCTGTCGTTTGGACCAAACATTGCAGTCCCGTGTGGTTGCAGATGAGTTGGATTTGGTCACCGCAGTAGTGTCGATGATGCCACCGGCCTGGGAAAATGATAGAACATTGTCGCCTGCCGTTCGAGCCATGCTGGAATATTTCTCGTTATATGAGGAAAAAAATGACGGTCCCGCTGCCCTTATTTTCGGTGACGGGTCAATTATCGGTGCGCGTTTAGATCGGCTCGGTTTGAGACCACTGCGTTCAACAGAGACAGACACATACCTCGCAGTTATGTCAGAAGCAGGACAAATTGACTTTGGCGACGAGCCGGTTATCAGTCGCGGGCGCATCGAAGCCGGTGGAATGCTCTACTATAACCATGACTTGAAGCAATCTTTTGATACCAATGCGGCACTTGAGCTGTTAGCTAGTCACAGGGACTATATTGGATTAGTTGAACATGCAAGAATTCATATCGACGCATTATCAGATGTTTCTTCAGAACAGCCAGACCCATCATCCAGTTATAGTGGTGATCTTCCATTAGCTGCCAGATATGTCGCCTACTCACAGAATCAAGAATGTTTTCGGTTTATGATTGACCCCATGCTTGCCACGGGAACTGAAAAAGTATCTGCCATGGGTTACGGGAATGCTATCAACGCTTTATCAGACAATGAGGGTGGAGTGGCTAAATATTTTTCTCAGCGGTTTGCCCAGGTCACTAACCCACCGCTTGATTCCATTCGTGAAATAGATGGTATGACTATGAGAGTAGCGCTAGGAGTTAAGCCAAATATTGGCGCTGCCTCGTGTCGTCAAATTGTCATTGACTCGCCAATACTGAATCATTATCAAATAACCAAGATAAAAACGCAGAAAGAAACTCCAGTTGGGTTGTTTTCAATGCTCTTTGCGCCTGTATTTGGCGACATTGAAAAAAACAAAGCGTCGCTAACTGAGTCGATAGACACAATCTGTAATGAAGTAGAAGACTTTGCCAGAACTCAAGGTGGTATAGCGATTATAAGTGATCGTGAAGTTACTCGTGCCAAAGGGTCAATATCAATGACGCTGATTATTTCCGCGATTAATCAGCGTTTAATAGAATCGGGCCTTAGGTTGCGCGTATCTCTTATTGTCGAGAGTGGTCAAATCTGTTCATCACACCATATAGCCTGCGCATTAGGATTTGGGGCTGCAGCGGTTTATCCCATGGGCGTGCAGATGCGAGCAGAAGATAAGTTCTCAGCTGATGCTGACGGTGCCTATCAAAAGTTTGCCAAAGCAGCAGAAAAAGCTTTAATGAAGACTATGGGTAAGGTGGGCCTTTGTACGGTAGAAAGTTACTCTGGCGGGGAGTTTTTTGAGCCTAACTTTTTGAATACTAACGATGATACCTTCCGGAGATATTTTCCTAACATGAAGTCCCCCGTGGGTGGTGTTGGCTTTACTGAGATCGCCCAGGCCCATGCAGATTGGCATGAACGCGCATTGAATTGTCAGGTAGAGTCAGACATACCTATGCTTGGTTTGTTCAAAGAGCGCGCTGAAGGGGCTGGTCACTCTTACGGTGTGACTGCGGTTCGTGGGTTTGTGGATCTTACCGAAGAAGCAATCGCCTTTGACCAAAAAGAAGATAGTGTTACCAAAGACACGTTGCGGCTTTTGACGCTTAATCGCATGGAGGGCGCCTTTGGCATAAGCGATGAGGGCTATACCAACACCAGTTTTGATCGTCTCACGCCGCAGGCTATCGATGAATTTTCCATCACACCAGGATATCGAGATTTTTCTCGGGCTATGGCTGAGGAGAGAGCTCGCCGACCAGCAGCGATGCGTGATGTGCTGGCGTTT
Organism: Porticoccaceae bacterium; assembly: GCA_029254005.1. Classification (GTDB taxonomy): domain Bacteria; phylum Pseudomonadota; class Gammaproteobacteria; order Pseudomonadales; family Porticoccaceae; genus HTCC2207. Next base: position 87,664 of record JAQWYJ010000090.1, read on the forward strand.
CCAGCCGATATCAGCTTTCTTTCAAAAGCGGATGATATTCGACATGAAATGATGCTCTTCAATCGAGCAGGAAACAATCATTTTGTGGTTCGCGGGCTAGCCTGTGAAGCAGTAGGGGAAAAGCAGTTTTCATTTCAACTGACCGGAGCATTGAGTAATAATTCAGCAAGACTAAAGGCACTTCAGACGTCGTTTGTTGATCGATTCGGAGTAGATATTCTTAATCACAGTGTCACCGGAGATACCCTCACAGTAGAGGTGTCAGGTAGCGCGCTAGATTATATTCGTCGGTTACGGCCGGCGCTACCGAAAGTGGATATAACTGAAGTGCAACCAGCCAGTGAAATTACACCAATGTTGGCTTCTGGCGCCATGAGTCATGGTGCCCTGGTAGCCACGGCACATGAGGCCGTGGCGCATGGCACAAATATGGTGGGTGGTATGTCTAATTGTGGAGAAGGAGGAGAGCACCTTTCTCGCTATGGGACCATTCGGGCCTCGCGTATCAAGCAGTTTGCCTCTGGTCGATTCGGTGTTTGGGCAGGCTATTTAGCAGACCCAATGTTAGAAGAAATAGAAATTAAAATTGGGCAGGGTGCTAAGCCAGGTGAAGGTGGACAGCTGCCTGCGCCAAAGGTCAATGTTGAAATAGCTGCAGCACGAGGAGGAGTTCCAGGGGTAGAGTTAATTTCACCACCACCTCACCATGACACCTATTCTATCGAAGATTTAGCACAACTTATTCATGACGCTAAGGCTGCGCGTGTTAGAGTAATCGTCAAATTGGTATCGTCTGATGGTATAGGCACCATTGCTGTGGGCGTCGCAAAAGCCGGTGCGGATGTTATTAATGTTGCTGGTAATACCGGTGGTACAGGCGCAGCGTCCGTGACCTCCCTTAAATACACAGGCCGAGCGGCAGAGATAGGTATTGCAGAGGTACATCAGGCTCTTTGTGCTAATGGTCTGCGTGATAAAGTTATCCTTCGTTGTTCTGGCGCACATCAAACCGGCTCAGATGTGGTCAAGTCCGCTTTGATGGGTGGTGAAAGCTTCGAATTTGGTACCACCGCATTGATGATGCTGAAATGTGTGATGGCAAAAAATTGCAACATTAAATGCCCCGCTGGGCTGACTACAAATCCTGAAGTGTTTGATGGTGACCCAAGAGCTTTGGGGCAGTACTTACTCAATATTGCTCATGAAGTACGGGAAATTCTTGCCGAGCTAGGACTGAAATCTCTTGCTGAAGCAAAAGGGCGCTGTGATTTACTCCATTTGTTGGATCATCCATCCTCGGTTGGGCAGCTAGATTTAAGAGCCATGTTGACACTAGTCAATGAGCATAAGGTGGATGATCCAATTTACATGGAGCGTGATTTTGAAATTGATGACAGCTTCATTAACATTGTCCGTAGTGCTCTGGTTAAGGATAAAAAAGTATCTGTGGCTACCCCAGTAAGTCAACACTTGAATAATTGTAATAAGAGTGTTGGTGGTCAGTTAGCAATTGATATTGAACGGATGCTTAATTATGAGCTCAAAAATGTTGCTCTACCTGCGGTTTTAGAAGATCGCCGCGGCCGACGATATTTACGTCAAGGGTCTATTAACATAGCTACCCATGGTTCGGCTGGCCAGTCCTATGGTGCTTTTTGTAATGATGGTATGAGATTAGAGCACACTGGAACCTGTAATGATGGTGTAGGGAAAACCGCCTGTGGTGGTGAAATAATTGTTCATGCGCCGCCAGGGGCTAGCGATATGCCTGGTAAAAATGTGTTAATCGGCAATTTTGCGTTATTTGGTGCTACCGGTGGCCGTGTCTTTATTGAGGGCCAAGCAGGTGATCGCTTTGCGGTGCGAAACTCAGGATCTACAGCGGTTGTTGAAGGCGTTGGAGACTTTTGTGCAGAATATATGACCAATGGTGCAGTGCTGAACCTTGGGGCGTTTGCAAAAGGGTTTGGTAACGGTATGTCCGGAGGTTTCGCTTATCAATATGATCCGCAAAGAATCTTCACCGATTGTATTAGCCATGATTCTGTACTTTTGGGCTATTGTGATGAAAATACTGAAGAATCAAAGATTCATCAACAGGCGGTATTGACTATGCTGGAATGGCATGTCGCTGCTACCGGGTCTAACAAAGCGTCTTGGCTGTTAAAAAATTGGCAGCAAGAGCGCGCTAATTTTGCGTTCATAACTCCACGTGCATTGCTCCAGTACCAGGATTCAGACGCTATTTTGAAAACTAAAACACAAAAAGAGCTCGCTGAGGAATTGTCAGTTGCTTTGGCTGGATTTCAAGTTAACAAACTTAAAAAAGCATGGCGTTCGGGTGATCCTATAGCTGAGGGACTGGTTCCCAGGCCTGATGCGTCTGGAAATGGCGACATGTTTGAGCTTCTAAATACTTACTCTGTTCTTGATGCGGCGCAAAAAATAGCTATGAAAAAGATTCCTGAGGCAGCTTCTTTAGAGGACCCTGCAGTATTGAAAACCACTCGAAATCTTATTTTGACTGAAGATTTCGCCTTGATGAATGGATTGTTAAGACATGCTCGAGATGCTGTATCCGGATACAGCAAGGCGGAATTAGCGGCCTTGATCGCCAACAAGCGACTGACTGATTTTAAGCAGGCACTGAGTTTGCGAAATATTTTATCGATGGATAGTCTTGCAACCTATGGTTGGATTCTTCACCAACAACAGAAAAATAAATCTGCTTTGGGCCGTATTCCAAGTTTTGAAGAGCTTTTTGCTTATAATGCGTTAAACGATATATTACCTAATGCTAGTTAACACTGAGAATAATTCATGAAATTGCCGTTTATACCCGAAGATGCTCCTTTTACTGGTGACCAAAAGTCCTGGCTATCTGGGTTTTTAGCCGGTGTTCAGTCTGCCAAAGCTATGGGTGAAAAACACGCCGGCACTTCAGCTGTGACGGAGGTGTCGTCCGCACCCTTGGTGAATATTCTTTATGGTACTCAAACTGGTAATGCTGAAAGTTTAGCCATGGATGCTGCCAGCGCGGCAAGAGCGCGAGGTTTTCAGGCTGTCGTTCAGGGTTTAGACGATGTCACGATGGATGCCTTCTGTGCAATGAAGCGAGTGATTGTTGCTATAGCTACCTATGGTGAAGGTGAGATGCCAGATAATGCGGGCCTCTTTTGGGAAAGTTTAACCAGTGTCGATATGCCTAAATTACCAGAGATGCAATTTGGTGTTCTGGCTCTTGGGGATACTGGTTACGATGAATTCTGTCAGGCTGGCAAGTTGCTTGATATGCGTCTTGAGCAGCTGGGTGCAACAAGACTGATAGATCGACTAGATTGTGATGTGGATTACGAGGACGTAGCCGAGGAGTGGATCGCAAAAACTATTCCATTAACCAGTGATGCTAAAATTACCCCTCCTGCAGTTGAGGTGCCTCAGGGGCCGGTGAAGTCTCTGTGGAATCGCAAAAATCCATATCCGGCAGTACTCAAAGTTAACAGTCTCCTGTCGGGAAAATCCTCAGCTAAAGAAATTCGACATTATGAATTTGATCTTAGTAATAGTGGTATTACCTATGAAACAGGGGACGCTCTGAACGTCATGCCAGTCAATGACAAGAGGTTGGTAGAGGCCTTGCTCAAGCGCTTGTCTGTGAGTGGCGAACTGATGGTGGAGGGTCATGATAGGACCCTTAGCGAGTTGCTCACTTATCAATTTGAAATTTCAACACCATCACGAAATTTAATAGCAGCAGTGCAGGAGAAGGCTAAAGATGAGATGTTTTCTCATGTACTAAAACATGGAGACAAGGAGGCGCTGGCCGACTTTTTGTGGGGAAAAGACACCTTGGATCTTCTCAATATAAATCCGCAGGTTAGTTTTTCAGCAGAGAAATTTTTGACGTTGTTAAAGCCGCTTCAACATCGCGCATACTCTATATCGTCCAGTCCTAATATGCACATAGGGTCAGTTCACTTAACCGTAGCGTCTGTGCGATGGGAATCCAATGACAGAGATCATTTAGGTGTCTGTTCTACGTTTTTGGCAGATCGCGTGCATGACAAGAGCACCGTTGGAGTATTTGTCTCTCCAAATAAGGCATTTCGAATTCCTGCTGACGATGAAGCGTCTATGATTATGGTTGGCCCAGGTACCGGTGTAGCACCATTTAGAGCTTTTTTGGAAGAGCGGGAGTTCCGCAAAGCCTCAGGTAAAAACTGGCTTTTCTTTGGTGATCAGACAAGAGCCTCAGATTTTATTTATCAAGAGCAGTTGCTTGAAATGGAAAAAAATGGTCTGTTAACAAGGTTTGACACCGCTTTTTCTAGAGACCAAGAAGAAAAAGTATATGTGCAGAATAAGATGCATGATAATGCTACCGAATTGTTTCGGTGGCTGGAAAATGGTGCTTACTTTTATGTCTGTGGTGATGCAACGCGCATGGCTAAGGATGTCGACCGGGCCCTCTGCGATATTGTTGCGGCTCAGGGAAACATGGCTGCTGATAAAGCTACTGATTACATCAATAACCTTAAACGTGAAAAACGCTATTTACGTGACGTTTATTAATTTTTTATTACTCATTAGACCTACATATGACTGAATTGAAGAATGATCGTTTTTTGCGTGCGTTGGCCAGACAACCTGTTGATAAAACACCTGTTTGGATGATGCGACAAGCGGGGCGGTATTTGCCAGAATATAGGGAGGTTAGAGCCCAGGCTGGTGATTTTATGAGCCTATGCAAAAACACTCAGTTAGCCTGCGATGTAACTCTCCAACCTCTAGAGCGGTTTGACTTGGATGCGGCTATTTTATTTTCTGATATCCTTACCATCCCAGATGCCATGGGTCTTGGTCTGTATTTTGCCGAAGGTGAAGGGCCTAAATTTCGTAAGCCGGTGCGTACCGAAAAAGACATAGATCAACTGCAGATCATTAATACTGCAAAAGATCTGACCTATGTGACCGACGCAGTTACTGCTATACGACGTGCTCTGAATGGGGCTGTGCCCTTAATTGGATTCTCTGGTAGTCCATGGACACTGGCTACATATATGATCGAAGGTCAAAGTAGCCGAGACTTTGCTCGTGCGAAAACTATGCTTTACACGCAACCTGAGATTCTTCATCAGCTTTTGGAAAAGCTTTCGCTTTCGGTTATTGATTATTTAAATGCCCAGATTCGTAGTGGTGCTCAGGTAGTACAGATTTTTGACACCTGGGGAGGGGCCTTAAGTAACAATGCTTATCAGACGTTCTCACTGGACTACATGAAGAAAATTGTTGATGGTCTGATTAAACATTCAGATGGCCGTGATGTGCCGGTTATTCTATTTACTAAAGGGGGCGGTCATTGGTTAGAGTCAATGGCAAGCACTGGTTGTGATTGTCTTGGCTTGGACTGGACCGTTGATATTGGTTCTGCACGCTCTAGAGTGGGCGGCCAAGTTGCGTTACAAGGAAATATGGACCCAGCAGTGCTGCGTGGGGATAGAGCATCAATTGAAACCGAGGTTAAGTCGATATTAACGTCTTTTGGCGCTGGTACTGGCCATATTTTCAATCTTGGACATGGGATTACTCCTGACATTAAACCCCAAAATGCAAAGATATTTATCGACGCGGTGCATGAGTTTTCCCTCGAACGTTAGCGCAGAACCGCTATTTTCTCTCCCATTTTGACAGAGGTCTGGGGTTTAAGATTTGCCAAACCTTGGGCTACGTCTTTTTCAAATAAGATGATCGCTGTTGAACCGAATTTAAATTGACCAATTTCTTCACCTTTTGCATAAAATAGGTGCTTGTCGGCAAAGTCAGTTTCCCTCACTAAACCTGGCCCAGGCGCTTCAAATCCGCTCCAGACAGTTTCTATACCCGCCACTAACATAGCTCCGACAAAAATAACTGCGAATTTTCCAGCAAGTTCTGATTCGAATTCACATACTAGGCGCTCGTTACGAGCAAAAAGTCCAGGTAGACCTTGAGCGGTTTTATCATTGACTGAAAAAAGTTCTCCGGGAATATAACGTGCAGTTGTTAGTTTACCCGACAAAGGCATATGGACACGATGATAATCCTTAGGCGAAAGATAGATAGTGGCAAAACTTCCGTGCCGGAAATGTTCTGCGCTAGAGGAATTACCCACCAGACGATGCAGTGAGTAATCGATGCCTTTAGCTTGCATCATACGGTTATTATGAATAGCACCGGATTGGCTTATTACGCCATCAGCCGGACTGCATATGCTGTTATGGTCTGCATCTATAGGTCTTACGCCTTCTTTAAGTGCCCGAGTAAAGAAAGCATTGAAGTTCTCATAAGAAGATAAATCATCACTGATCGCTTCTTGCATATTAATTTCAAATGTAGCTATAGCGCGTCTGATAAGGACGTTCTTCAGCCAAGGCTGTTTAGCCTCAGCTAACTTACCAATTAGTCGGGATAGCAGGTGTTTGGGAAGTACACGCTGCAGGGCGACGAAAATATCAATCTGGTGGCTCATTTGGCTTTACTCTCTAGTATTTTAGTTTGCATTATAAACTTTCTCAGGACCAAGTTTTATTGGTGTATCTTCCATATTACCCCATTCGGCCCAAGAGCCATCATAGCCTGCTATGTTCTTATAACCCAGAATTCTTGCCACCATATAAGTAAAGCCAGAGCGATGGTGAAGTTGACAATGAGTGGCGATAGTTTTATCGATTGTGAGACCAGCACGATCTAAAATACCTTGTGCATCAGATCGTATTCTCAAGTGATTATGTTGGTCCATGAGATGGGTCCATTCTAAATTGATAGCACCCGGAATATGGCCTCCCCGATCAGCCCTTACCATCTCTCCTGTATACTCAGCTGGGCTGCGAGCATCCCATATGGCGAAATTTTCTTCTCCTAATTGAGTGATAATCTGATCTGCACTAATTTTTCTGGACAGGTTACTAAAGTCACTGCCAATGTCCGAATCTATTGATTTGGGTGAGTTTTCACCATTTTCTGTGGGAAAACCCTCTTTTATCCAGGGGATGATACCACCGTTTAAGTAGCACCAGTTGTCTATACCCATAAGATCTAGTATCCATGCGAATCTTCCGGCCCAGCCGCCGCCTTCATCGTCATAAATTACAATACGCTTTTTGGTCGTAATGCCAAGGCCCGTTAGAAGTATTTTTAACTCATCGAAGGGTGGACACTTTCCCGCCGCAGGAGTCTGCCCTGACATTATTTTTTGACCAGCTAGATGCACCGCACCGGGAACATGGTGTTGTTGATACAAAGCGGGGTGACATAGGTCGATGATAACCAAATCGTCATCATGAAGCACCAATGCTAAAGCATCAGGTTCTATTAGTTTTGGCATGAGTGAAGTCATCAGTGCTCCGAAAGAATAGATGAGTAAATTTGCACAGTTTAAGGGTAGATTTTACGTTCAGATTCCAAGGACAAAAGTATCTGACGATAATTATGTAGCCTGGATGCAAGTACTTTTTTATCCTCCACCGCTTTTATTAGACTACACCCGACATCTTTATTATGACTGCAATCACGAAATTTACAGTGACCAAGATAGGGTCTAAAATCAATAAAACTTTCAATGATTTCTGATTTGGTAAGATGGCTTAGACCAAATTCTCGAATACCAGGTGAATCAATTAACACACCACCGCCAGTTAAGTGAAAAAGCTTGGAAGTAGTAGTGGTGTGAGTACCTTTTTCTTTGCCCACAGAAAGTGAACCCACACGCATTTCAGCACTCGGCTGGAGGTGATTAACCAAGGAAGACTTGCCAACACCGGATTGCCCGACAAAAATAGCCGTATTGTCTTTAAGGTAATGTTGCAGTGCCTCAAGTCCTTGACCTGTTTTCGCTGACACTTGAAGTAAGTCATAACCGATGAATTTATAATCAGAAATAAGTTGATGGATATCATCAAACCCCTCATCATCAAGCATATCGGTTTTGTTGAGAACCAAGACCGGTTTGATATTTTGGGCTTCGGATGCGATCAAGTATCGATCCAATAGATTACTAAATGCAGTTGGTTTGGGTGAGAAAACGATAACAATCAAATCGACATTGGCAGCCACAGGGCGTAACTTACCATAAATATCGGGACGAATTAATTCTGAGCTGCGTGGCTGACGCGCCACAACAACACCATAGGGTTCTGCGAAGCGCCAGACAACTTTGTCGCCGGTAACTAAATTGTCGAGGTTAGCACGCATATGACAGCGAACAATTTGACCTTCAATGGATGATTCAGCAGCTTCAATATCGACTTGAGCACCAAAGTTTGTGACCACGGTGCCCAGAACCTCAGGGCCAAGCTTTGCTAGATCATTCAATTGATTGTCTGTAACTGCATTTTTGGCTATAGCCCGCTGTCGTCGTTGATCTTGGATCGACTGAATACGCCCTTTTTGGTGTTTACTGAGCCTCCGTTTGCTCATAGTCTTTGAATCTTTACTCTCATTAGTACTTCAATCCGTGGTTGTAGTGTCATTTCTGGCGTTTCGGGTGCTAAGGATATAGCATTGTGGCCCTGAGTGATAATAACGTTGCAACAAGCTAGGTACATAAGTAGTAAAGGACCATTTCATGATTAGAGACACAAATCTTAATTTAATATGGATTGATTTAGAAATGACGGGGCTAGACCCCCTCAAAGAGCGAATTATTGAAATTGCCACTGTGGTTACAGACCCAAATTTAAACGTCTTAGCAGAAGGTCCATCCTTGGTGATTAAACAACCAGAAAGTCTACTGGTGAACATGGACGATTGGAATACCAATCAACATAGGGACTCAGGGCTTACACAGCGGGTTCGAGCAAGTAATGTAAGTGAAGCAGATGCTATGCAGCAGACCCTCGATTTTTTATCACAGTGGGTGACCAAAGGTAAGTCTCCTATGTGTGGTAATTCTATCGGACAGGATAGGCGTTTTTTAGTACGTTATATGCCTGAGTTAGCTGAGTTTTTTCACTACCGAAATCTTGATGTGAGTACTCTCAAAGAACTTGTGCAACGATGGCGGCCTGACTTAATGGGTGGGTTTGTTAAAAAGGGTAGTCATTTGGCAATGGATGATGTTTATGATTCGATTGCAGAACTAATCTATTACCGGGAAGTCTTTATTCAATCTTAAGTTTTTGCTGTTGTTGTTCAATTGCCCATTGCACATGTTCTCTCACTAAGGGCGAGGGATGTTGTTTTCTGGCATCTAGCTGCTTAAGAATGTATGTTGATCCCGGTGCGTTACCTAAGCCTATGGCTAGGTTCCTAAGCCAGCGTTCATGGCCTATGCGTCTGATGGGTGAGCCTTGGGTTTTATCCAGAAACTCCTGAGGGTCCCAGTTAAAGAGAGTTGTTAGTGAAGCCCCATCAAGATTATGTCTAGGAGTGAAATCTTCTTCTTTGGTCTGGGAGGCAAAACGATTCCACGGACATCTAATTTGACAGTCATCACAACCAAATACCCGATTGCCCATGAGCGGTCGAAATTCCTCTGGAATAGCATCTTTGTTTTCGATGGTTAAGTATGAAATACACCGACGTGCATCCAATACATAGGGTTCTGGGAAAGCATTAGTTGGGCAGGTAGTTATACATGCTCGGCATTTTCCACACTTGTTTTTTTGAATTTGGTTATCCACGGGGAGTTTAAGTGACGTATAAATCTCACCAAGGAAAAACCAAGATCCTGCGGATTCATTTAGTAGTAAGGTGTTTTTTCCAATCCACCCAAGACCTGCCTGCTGAGCAATCGGCTTCTCCATGACCGGCGCGCTATCGACAAAGGGGCGCTGGGTTAGATTAAGTTCTGGCAATTCCCTCTCAATTTTTTTTACTAAAGCGGCTAAACGTTTGCGTATTAGCTTGTGGTAGTCTCTACCCAATGCATAACGGGACACATAGGCCTTGTTATCATCTTTTAAAACCGCAATCATATTGGTATCAGCTAAATAATCCATTCTAACTGATATCACTCTGACGGTATGATCAACTAATTTATCGACAATATAGCGTTTGTCACCGTGCTCGGCCATCCATGACATTGAGCCTTGGAAGCCTTTCTTTAACCACGACTGCAGCTGTTCAGAGGCCTGACTCAAGTCAGGTTCTACAATGGATACCTGTTGAAAACCGAATGATGCACCCCAAGTTTTGATTTTTTGGGATAATTTTTCCATTTTTTGATGGTCACTTTCAATTTCATGCATGGTTTCAACACTTTTCTGTTTTATACTACGACCAATTTTACTGAGATATTTCATTTATGTCGCACTATCTTCTCCAACAATCCTTATTAGATACTAAAACAATACAAAATATTGAACATTTAGCTTGCCAAGAGGCGAATCTTAGTCGGTTTGACTTGATGTACAGAGCAGGTCGCAGTGTTTGGGATGAATTGACTGAAAATTTTGCTCCGCTAATGCAGCTGCATATTTTTTGTGGATCAGGAAATAATGGTGGCGATGGATATGTGGTTGCTCACTTAGCGGCTCAAGCGGATATTGCTGTTCAGGTATATGAGTTGGGCGATAAGTCAAAAATGTCCCAGCAAACTCAGCAGGCAAGAGCGCTCTGTATTGATGCTAAGGTTAATTGTCAGCCATTCCATTCGATCTGTCCTTTAGTTGAAGGCGTTATTGTTGACGGTCTTATTGGTAACGGATTTGATGGTGTTATGCGTGATGATTATGCTGAGGCTATTGAGTGTATTAATAGTTCATTACTTCCGGTACTGTCTATTGATATGCCGTCGGGCGTTCTTGCAAGCACTGGAGCCATAAATGATATAGCCGTTAAGGCGGATGTGACGGTGACGTTTATTGCTGCGAAGCCAGGATTATTTACCGGTCGAGGGCCGGCACTTTGCGGAGAGCTAGTTTATGATTCACTTGATATTCACGAGAGTATTCTACACCAAGCATTAGTGTCTGCGCGTTTGATGTCACTGGAAGATCTTATTGATTATATGCCGCAGGTAGAAGCAGATGTGCATAAAAATCAACGAGGTCACTGCATGGTGATTGGCGGAGATCTTGGTACTGGAGGTGCCTCTATTCTGGCCTCACAGGGATGCTTAACTCTAGGGGCAGGCTTGACAACGCTCGCCACTCGTCCGGAGCATGTTTCGCCTTGCTTGGTGCGCCAGCCAGAGATCATGGCCTGTGGTATTGTTTCCGGTCAGGAGCTGGAACCTTTGCTGGATAAGCCCAATGTTCTTGTGTTGGGTCCAGGGCTTGGTATGTCTTCTTGGTCTGAGCAACTGTTACAGAAAGCTATGTCAACAAACCTTCCAATGGTTGTTGATGCAGATGCACTCAATATTATTGCTCAGGGTCGCGTTGTAAAAGATGTAACCAGCAGATCTTGGGTATTTACGCCCCATCCTGGTGAAGCTGCGCGATTATTGGGCATTAGTGTCAGTGAGGTAGAGCAAGATCGTTTTGGCGCAGTGCGCAAGTTGCAAGAGAAATATAATGCCGTGGTTGTGCTTAAGGGGGCAGGGACACTGGTTTCGGGTGGAATATCACAACCGACTAAT
>JAQWYJ010000111.1 GCA_029254005.1 Porticoccaceae bacterium
CAACCATTAGAGATGGTCACCTGTTCGGACGCGGCGCCGCTGATATGAAAGGATCACTGGCGGCAATGGTAGTCGCAGCAGAACGCTTTGTTGTTAAAAATCCCAATCATTCAGGTAGATTGGCTTTTTTAATCACCAGCGATGAGGAAGGTCCGGCTATTAATGGGACAGTTAAAGTTGTTGAGTGGCTAACCAAGGAAGGCATCACTCCGCAATGGTGCTTAGTTGGAGAGCCATCAAGTGACCAAAAATGTGGGGACACGATCAAAAATGGGCGTCGTGGGTCTCTCTCCGGCGAGTTGATCGTCAATGGTATTCAAGGGCATGTTGCATACCCTCAACTAGCTGCAAATCCTATCCATTTAGCCACACCAGCATTAAACGCGCTAATTAACGAGGTTTGGGATCAAGGCAATAATTTTTTCCCACCAACTTCGTTTCAACTATCTACTATTTCTAGCGGTACTGGCACTACCAATGTTATTCCTGGCAGCCTAAAGCTGTTGTTTAACTTTCGCTTTTCTACAGAAGTAACACCTGAACAGCTAAAGGCGAGTGTTCATGGAATTCTTAACCATCATAACCTTGACTATTATATCAATTGGCATTTAAGCGGAATGCCGTTTTTAACAAATGCTGGCGCGCTTGTTGATGCCGCCTGTGAAAGTATCAAATTCCATACTGGCATTGATACACAGCTGTCCACGGCTGGAGGTACTTCCGATGGGCGTTTTATAGCAACTATGGGAACGCAGGTAGTAGAGTTAGGTCCTGTAAACAGAACTATTCACCGAATTAACGAAAACGTCAGTGTAGATGATTTGCAAAGCTTAACTGCCATTTATCAAGGCATAATAGAACGACTGCTACCGTAATTACCTAACCTACTAAAGTCTAAAAACGTATTGCAAGGGATTTTCGATGCAACAAACTCTAACGCTGTACATTTCATCTGTTGCTATCTGGGGTTCTACTTGGCTTGTTATTACATTTCAACTAGGTAGTGTTGAGCCAATCATATCGGTAATATATAGAATGTCCTTGGCTAGTATTCTATTGTTTATGTATTGCAGGCTGCGCGGTATAAAGCTTAGAGCATCCCAGCAGGATCATTTGTTTTTTATTATTCAAGGGGTCCTCAGCTTTGGTATTAATTTTTGGCTAATCTATTTGTCTGAGATGTTTTTACCTAGTGGTATTATTGCGGTAGTTTTCTCTCTTATCGTGTTTTTAAATTTGATTAATGGGCGTATTTTCTTAAATAGGCCAATTGAAAAAAATACACTACTTGGCGGAATTGTGGGTTTGAGCGGGATATATCTGCTTTTTTACCCCGAGTTGACAAATGTCAGTGCTGGCAACCAAGCTATAACAGGATTCACCTTGGCCTTTGTTGCCGTTTGTAGCGCATCTTTAGGCAATATGGCAGCCACAAGAAGTGGCTTACAAGGACTTTCAGTTTGGCAAATCAATGCCTGGTCTACTCTATATGGCTCGTTAGCTCTCACAGTTATTGCCATTCTATCTGAAACTGCTTTTACCTTTGATATGCGTTTTGAGTACATTAGCTCATTGATTTACCTCTCTGTCTTCGGAACAATTTTGGCTTTTGGCGCCTACCTTAAACTGATGGTTATTATCGGTCCTGAAAAGGCTAGTTATGGCGCGCTAATGATCCCTTTCATTGCCATTATTTTATCGACTATGTTTGAAGACTATCAGTGGACTTGGTTTGCCGTGGTAGGTTTTTCTTTGGCAATTTTTGGGAATTACTTGGTAATGCGAAGAACTAGTTAGGAGGGAAGCTTTTGTAAAGCAAAAATATCAAAACGAGTATTCTTTCCTGATAAGGAATAATGGGGCTTTCGGTCAGCAAGATACCCGGCAATCAGAGGACGCTTTATAACAACTCGATAACGTGCCAACTGAAGTGCTCTATCCACTAGAAAATCTGAATCAGAATCAGGACCAACAATTTTTTGAAAGGCTTGCATTTCTTTTTTGACCTTGGCTGATTTAGAACGGTGAGGAAACATGGGATCTAAATAGACAACATCATAGTCATCGCCACCTGTAACATTGTCTAGTTGACTCATCGAATCAGCCTCCGTGAGTGCAAAACGATTCATAATGTCTCTAAGAGAGGCACTATGATCACTAACCTTAAGCGCGCGGCTAATACCATCTGCAAGTAAATAAGCAATAACTGGATTACGCTCGAACAATTTGACGTTGCACCCAAGAGAAGCAAGTACAAAGCTATCACCGCCTAAGCCTGCTGTCATATCTAAAACCGTTGGATAAAAACGACCGGAGACCCCGACAGCCTTGGCAATAGCTTGGCCATTTCCCCCACCAAATCGCCTACGGTGATTATTGACACCACTGAAAAAATCAACTTGAATTGGGCCATGAACTTTTCGATCTCGCGGGTATAAACTGGCCCCACAGGGACTGATATGTAAATCATATTGATCGACATATTTTCCAGCTCGCGGTAATTTATCAGTTTGATTTTCCAGCTCTACCGCAGCAATGCCAAGCTTTGAACCAAGCTCCTCTGCACGATGAGCACAATCCTTATCAGTATAAGTTATCCGTATATTATCCATAATGTGATCCTATCTTAGCTGTTCATTTATATCCGATAAAAACATAGTTAAGCTATCGCAAAGATTTATTACCCATGCAATTATGACCTGAGTCTTAGGAATAAAAAAGTCGAGAAACCTTGCACAGAGCTCAATCGATGTAATTTTTTTCACTAGGATTTTTTCTTTACAATATTATTAATAATTAGTCAGATAAAAACAGGCAACTAATCAATACATTGGTTTGTAAAGCGCCTATATTTGCTGACTTATCGCCATGCCTTTAACGATTAGAACAACGTAAACTCGATGTAAACTGAGTCAATTGGTCATAAGCCTTTAAGAGACTTTTGCGGTATTAGTCATTTTTATATCGTTTTTCCAAATGGTAGTGACAAGGTTCACCACGGCACAAGATACGGTGGCGCAGCTTCCACCAGCATATAAGTTTTGTGAACTATAGGTTAAGACCTTGCAATGGAGCTTTAATGAAGTCCAGAGCGGGATAAAATAGGTGATTAAGTGGAAAATAAAACAATTAGTTACTCACAATTTCTGTGGATAACTTTGTGGACTAACGGTGCCTTTTCTCTATAGATGCATTAAAAACAGGGTAGTTAGACAAATTGGTTACTTTTTAACCATTTAATAATAATCAATAAAATCAATGACTTATAAATATAAAAGCAAATAATCAATGACTTACGGGACTAACCTAAGAGACACTTTTAAGATTACAGTGTATCTGTGGAAAAACTGGGCCTCAGTTATGCTAAAAAGATATCAAGTCTCTTGTATTCCCAAATAAAAAGTATTAAGCCAATCTTAGACTTAGGCCAATTCAAACCAGGGAGTAACATCAACTTGATCGACAATAAACAACGGTATTTCCCCAATAACGTCAGCTGATAGCGCCTCCAGTATTCGTTCTGTATGGTTGTTTTTACCACTTACATGACCTGCTAACAAAAATTGCATTCTAGACAGATCGAGTTTCCGCAGCAGATCGCTGGCTTGGTGGTTACTCAAATGACCAAAGGCGCCACTTACTCGCTCTTTAAGAAATTGAGGGTATGGGCCGCAAGCGAGCATATCATCATCATAGTTTGTCTCCAGCAATAAGGCGTCGCAGCCGTTGTAAAGAGATACAACGTGTGAAGTATAGTGCCCTAGATCAGTGAGAAAACCAATTCGATGATGACCTGAGCAAATGATGAACTGAAGTGGCTCGCAGGCGTCATGGGGTACCGGAACAGGTGTTATTGAGAGGTCGCCAACGGTAAAATCCTTGTGACTATCAATAATAATATAGCTACCGGAGGCGGCACTCATATTTCGAACCCGAAACGTGCCTGCCGACAGATATACCGGAATATCGTACTTTCTTGAAAGCGCTTCTACACCTCTCCAATGGTCACTATGCTCGTGGGTCACTATGATCGCTGATATCTCACGGGGGCTCTTACCGAGCAATTCAAGCCGGCTACAGGCAGCACGAGCACCAAAGCCACAATCAACCAAAATGGTTGTGCCCTGAAACTCAATAATCGAGCAATTACCTTTACTCCCACTACCCAAAGAGGCGAAACGCATCACCATCTATGTCAGGAAAGATTACTACGCAAAATAGTCAGTAGTCGCAAAGCTTTAGCGCGCACAATACTATTATCATCAAGATCCACTACCCTGACTTCAACAGATCCAGCATTTGTAGTGACTAATATACGATAATTAGCTACTACAACTTCATCGTCACCGCCCCTACTAAATAATTTACTAAAAAATCCGTCACTATCATCGGTAGGCTCACTAAATTTTACAAATAGAATACCTTTGCTACGGTCTTTATCAATGATCGAAAAACCTCCGCGCTCAGCAGAATAAAGGACGGACGCCCACGTGCGATCAAAGTTTAATTTAATATCAATGAAGGGATCGGCCGCCTCAGAAGAAACCACATCAACTTTTGATGCACCACCGATATCTTGAGCAAGCAGTGATACGCTAGCAAAGTTTTCAGCACCTGCGAGATCATTAGCAACGAGTGTGAGCATATCTAGCTCCCGTTGATCATTGTCTGAGGTATCGCCCCAAAGGGCCCCATCTTGCTGCCCTTTAGATATCTGATTATGAATCACCGTAATCTCAGTACTATCAAACTGTACCCCTGGAGCAATTTTAAATAAAAACCGATGGGCATTGTCTTCATCAGAGGAAAAGGTTACCCAGACGGTCTCTATTAATCCTGTAGACCCCTCCGCACGTGCTGAGGGTATACCATTTCGGTTAAGCACATTTCGCAGTCGCGGCCAAAGCTCGCTAGGTGACATGTTGATAAGTATCCAACGACGCTCATCAAAACTTTGGATTTTAACTAGTTTTTCAAAGGTGTTTACGGATGCTGGCTGGGGTCTCGGCACATCAAAAGAACTAAGTTGCTCAGTCGAGTGTTCTATTGCGGGTAATGGATAAAGCTGACCTAATTGGCTACTTTCAAGCTCAATAGGCACTACTGTAGGCTCTGTTGCTTCGGCTAATAAATAGTCTTGGGTACGATCTCTAAGACCTAACCATCCACAACCTGTTAAATTGATAAAAATAGTGGTAAGGATAACGTATGACAGTATTTTCATGCTTGAAAAGAACCCTTAAATAAATCGTTAATTAGATAGTACCAGCAATGCGCATCGCTGCGGTTATAGTATTAAAATATTGTTGGCTTAATGCGGTCATTGGTAACCTAAGGACATTATCAATCATGCCTAACTGACTCACTGCCCATTTTACAGGTATGGGATTGGCCTCTAGAAACAAAGAGCTGTGCAGCTGCTGCAACTTAGTATCCAAAAAAGCTGCCGACGCAGCGTCACCATCAATTGCCATTCTACACATCTCAGACATTAGTTTCGGTGCAACGTTCGCTGTAACTGAAATATCACCATGCCCTCCCATAAGCATCATTTTACATGCCGTCGCATCATCCCCTGAATACACTGCAAAATCATCTGCACTGTTTTTCAATAGGTATTTTGCGCGATCCAGATCGCCCGTAGCTTCCTTTATACCCACAACATTTGGAATTTCACTGAGTGTCAAAACAGTTTCTGGGAGCATGTCACAGGATGTTCTTCCAGGAACATTATAAAGAATTTGATCAATGCTAACTGCGCTGGCGATTGCTTTATAGTGCTCAATCAAACCCTTTTGAGTTGGCTTGTTGTAGTAGGGAGTTACCAGCAAACAAGCATCCGCACCAAGGTTTTTAGCGGTCTTAGTAAGATGGATCGCCTCAGCTGTGGAGTTTGCACCTGTACCAGCAATCACGGGAATGCGACCACTTATCTTATTTACAACAAATTCAATTACTGCAGCATGTTCTGAGACACTGAGCGTTGCAGACTCACCAGTGGTACCAACGGCAACGATAGCGTCTGACCCCTGGTCAAGGTGCCATTCAAGCAATGCGTCTAAAGATGCCCAGTCAACATCGAGGTTTGCCTCATGCATTGGCGTCACTAACGCAACGATACTTCCTGTAATCATTATATTTTCCTCAACAGTAATGGCGGCTGGCAAATAGTACGCAGCAGCTTGTATCTACACAAGTAAACATTACGTAAATTCATCCATACCACCATTATATAACCCAGTTTAAAGTTGATATAAATCTGCCTCACCCGCAGGCCTATTTTTAAATCGGCGATGAGCCCAAAGATATTGATCAGGCTGCAGTAAGATAAACTCTTCGATTAATTCATTGATTCTGGTTGCATCTGCAAGGTCATCGCCACAGGGAAATGCTTCCAGGGGAGCTAAAAAAGAGATCTTATAGCCTTGACTTCCCGGCAGACGAACATGGTTAAACGGAACAACAGCTGCACCAGTTTTTTCTGCAAATCGAGCGGTTGCATAAACCGTTGCGGCCTGCATACCAAAAAATGGTGCAAACAGGCCCTGCTTCAATCCATAATCTTGATCTGGTCCATACCAAAGTGTTCGGCCAGATTTTAGCGCCTTCATTGTCCCTCTAACATCGCCGCGCTCAAAGACAACACTTTCACCATTACCTTTAGAAATTCTACCTCGAGCTTGGATGTAATCAAATACCGGATTACCATGGGCTCTGTACATACCATCCATTTGGGTGTTCATTGATACACCAGCGCCACCAATTTCTAATGTCGTATAGTGAATACCCAATAACATGACACCGCGATCCGCAGGCACGGAGCTAAGATTATCCAAACCATCAATGTGTAAAAGTTTTGCCAATCGGTTTTTAGGCCACCACCACGCCATACCGACTTCCATGACCGCAATACCCATATTTATAAAATTATCTCTAACTAAACAGGCCCTTTGAGTTTTAGTCATCTCTGGAAAGCACACTTCAATATTTTTTTCGGTAATAGTTTTTCGCTGGCTACCGAAACAGTGGAACAGCAGACCAAGGCCTTTACCAAGAAAAAGTAGTACTGGAAACGGAAGTCTGGTGACTAGCCACCAGACTAACAAACCGAACCATAATAGCCAGTGTTTCGGTGCAATTAGCTGCCAAGAAAATTTAGCACCTTTTGAGCGGTTATCAATCAAGATCTTATTCTTCAACAAGGTACTTAATAGGAACCTCAGGATTCACCTCCTGAGTGTAATCAACACCGTCTAGATCAAAACCAAATAGCGCTAAAAACTCATGTTTATAGCCAGCAAAGTCGGTTAATTCGTGAAGATTTTCTGTAGAGATTAATTCCCATGATTGAGCTACCCTACTCTGTATCTCTGGTCGCATCTCTAACTCATCCATGCGCAACCGTCCCTCGTCATCAAGTCTGGGGTCGTCAGAATAGAGCCCTTCAGTGAACAGTCTATACAGCTGTTCTATACAGCCTTCATGGCTGTTATCTGATTTCATTTCTCGAAACAGCATGGCTAAATACAGCGGCATAATGGGAATCGCTGAGCTAGATTGAGTGACTACCGCTTTAAGCACCGATACTCTGGCATCACCACTCATATGCGATAGCTTTTCTCGAATACCGATAACTCTTCTATCAAGATCTTTTTTTGCCTGGCCTATCGTGCCATCCCAGTAGAGATCCCAAGTCATTTTTTCACCAATATAGGTAAATGCAGTAGTTTTGGCCCCTGGTGCTAAGGCATCAGCAGCTGCAAGGGCATCTAACCACATTTGCCAGTCTTCACCACCCATTACAGCTACAGTATCCGAAATTTCCTGCTCAGACGCCGCTTCAAGACTAAATTCTTGAATAACCTCTTTGTCAGTATTAATGCCACGCATAGTGATATCTTTTCCCACAGGCTTTAGGGTCGAATTAAATATTTCACCGCTATGAGGATGCTGTCGACGAGGTGCGGCTAAACTGTAGATAACAAGATCAACCTGCCCCAAATCATTGATAATAGTGTCTATAGTTCGTTGTTTAACGTCATCGGAAAAGGCATCGCCATTAATACTCTTAGCATAAAGTCCATCGGCTGCAGCCTGTTTGTGAAATGCCGCGCTATTATACCATCCAGCAGTGCCCGGCTTCCGATCAGTTCCTGGCTTCTCAAAAAAAACACCTAGCGTAGAAGCGCCAGAACCAAAGGCAGAGGTTATTCTCGCAGATAATCCATACCCTGTAGAGCTACCTATCACCAAGACACGCTTAGCCGCCTCGATTACTGGTTGACGCTTTATATAATCAATCTGATTAAGCACGTTTTTTTCACACCCTAAAGGATGACTAGTAATACACATAAACCCGCGAACACGAGGCTTGATTATCATTAACAATTCTCCAACAACTAAATTAACGGACGGCCCTTAAAACAGAGTGCGTATGATACCTCAAGCCGGTGGATGTTCGTATCAATAGGATTAAAAAAAGCTGAAATCCTTATGTAAACGCTTAAAAAGCTATTAAACTATCGCTAATTATACAATCAAGTTAAAAAAACTTGTCCGGGATGCCATCAAAACTCCTACTCGAGTGATCAGCTCTATTTGGCAATCCGTAACCAACATAAATGTAGTATATTTTCTTCTATAGGTGCGAAGACAAGACTACCCTGACAAGCTAGCGTGTTCATTAGCATTATTAAAATAGGACCCGATGTGACAGCTCTCCCCTACCCATTTCTAACCGAAACATTCTTAAAAGCGTTAGAAGACAGCAATAGCGCCAATACAGACACTGGCTGGCATCCGATTCATGTGAAATACGATGAAGATTTTATGCCTCTTTATCTCAAAGATCACTCCATGGGAGAATATGTTTTTGACCACGCATGGGCCAACGCCTACCATCAACATGGATTGGACTATTATCCTAAGTTGGTCACCGCCATACCCTTTACACCGTCAACAGGTTGCAGGGTCCGTGGATCTCAACCGCTCTTAAAAGAGCAAGCCATCAAGATAATTGATGAGGTGATTGCAATAGCGGAGGAGACCGACGCCTCGAGTTGGCATCTACTTTTTCCCAGTGAAGATCAAATGGCCAGCTTTGAAGATCCCCGTTTACTCACCCGACTTGGTGTTCAGTATCATTGGCACAATGATAACTATCAAAATTTTGATGACTATCTTTTAACAATGACCTCTCGTAAACGTAAAATGATCAAAAAAGAGCGGGCTGACATAATCAAGCAGAATATAGACATCAACGTATTAACTGGAGTCCAAATTGATGCAGAAACATGGGCGCTGTTCTATCGTCTATACGAGCGTACCTACGCAAAGAGAAATGGGACAAGAGGCTACCTTACGCGAAACTTTTTTGAACAAATTGCCAAAGAGATGCCTGACCAGATTGCCATGGCGGTGGCCTATATTGATGATGATACAATCGCCTGTGCATTATATTTTTTCGATGATCAAACCTTGTATGGAAGATATTGGGGGAGTATTGATGAGTTTCCGTTTTTACACTTTGAACTGTGCTATTACCAAGGAATTGAATTTGCTATCCGAAAAGGACTCAGCCGTTATGACGCAGGTGCCCAAGGCGAGCATAAATTAGTCAGGGGGTTTAGACCGAAAATAACCCACTCCATGCACTGGATTCAGAATGTACAATTCAGGGACGCTATTGAGCGTTTTGTTACCGAAGAAGCCCACGCTGTAGAGCAGCACATATATCAAGCAACAAAAATGTTACCCTTTAAACAGTGAGCTTGCCTTCACAAGTTACCAAGTACCTATATTACCCATAGACTGCCAGGGCTCCCTTGGGGTAAGTGCTTGGCCAGCTTGCAATAGCTCGACGGAGACGCCGTCGGGAGATTTTACGAAGGCCATATAACCGTCTCTTGGTGGACGATTGATTGTCACACCAACAGCACTCAAATGATCGCAGGTGGCATAAATATCTTCAACCCGAAAGGCTAAATGGCCAAAATTGCGTCCACCACTATAGTCTTCCGGATCCCAATTATAGGTCAGCTCAACTAGCGGAGCATCCTTGGTTAATGCAGATTCTGTATCTGCTGGCGCGGCCAGAAAAATAAGTGTAAATCGGCCAGCTTCAACATCCTTTCTTGCCACTTCAATCAAACCGAGCCCCTTGCAGTAGAAATCAAGAGACGAATCTATATTAGAAATGCGAACCATAGTATGAAGAAATTGCATCTTTACGACCCCAAATAATAAAGTTAAAGAGCGAGCAGTCTAACATCGCTCAACAAAGCCACAACTTGCGTCATGAACCGACCAGCATCACCACCATTAATCAATCGATGGTCATAGGACAGCGACATTGGAAGCATTAACTTAGGAACAAAAGCATTACCGTCCCATACAGGCTTTATTTCTGACTTGGACACACCTAAGATTCCTGCCTCTGGCGAATTGACAATAGGGGTGAAACCTTTGCCGCCAATCACACCCAAACTTGACAAGGTAAAACAACCCCCTTGCATTTCCCCAGGCGTTAGTTTGCCTTCTCTGGCTTTGTTGGCCAGCTCTGACACCGCCTGAGCTATGTCCCAGATACCCATGTCATCGACATTTCGAATCACAGGGACCACTAGACCCCTGTCTGTGTCTACCGCCATACCAATATTGCAAAAGAACTTTTGAACAATATGCCCACCATCCGCTGCCAGAGATCGATTAAAAACAGGGTTATCGGCCAGGGCTACGGCTATGGCTTTTATAATGAAAGCAACTGGCGAAATTCTGATACCACGAGCTTCGCTCTGCTTTTTCAATGACTTTCGAAACTGCTCTAGGTCGGTAATATCGGCATCATCAAATTGCGTCACATGAGGGACATTCAACCAATTACGATGCATGTTAGCCGCCGTAATTTTCTGAATTTTAGTCAATTTAATCGTCTCTATTTGGCCAAACTTACTGAAGTCAACCACTGGTACGGCAGGAATCCCTGTATCATTTGATACACTAGAAGAACTTTTCTTATTTAGCGCCTGTTTTACGTAGTCACTAACGTCATCTTTTACTATTCTGCCACGTGGCCCAGTTCCTCTTACATCGGACAAGGCGACACCTAATTCACGGGCTAACATGCGTACTGCGGGGCCGGCGTAAATATCACTTTCATCGGAGCCAATATTTGCTCCTGCTGTTTCATCAAATATCGCTGTGGATACATCGGGGTCTTGATGCGCCTTGGACGGCTGATCTGTCAATGATTCCACGACCTCTTGCGGGTTTTCTTTTTCGTCCAACATAGACTCAGGTTGAAGACCCAGTTGAGCTTCAGGAGTGGCCTTAAGCACGGCGGTCTCCTCAGATTCGGCAACCGCATCAGAACCAGCGGAACCCAAGTCAAGTTCAGCAATGGGATCACCGACCTTCACGGTATCGCCCTCGGCGACTAAATACTTCACTAGAAGGCCCTCAGAGGGACTTGGCACATCCATCGTCGCCTTATCAGACTCAAGAACCAATAAAGATCCCTCAACCTCAACTGACTCACCCTGCGCCAAACACAGTTCAATAACATCAACCGTTTCTGCACCGCCTAAATCTGGAACTACTACAATTTTATTGGCCACTTAATCTTCCTCTAATTACTCTAATGATGCTAACCCTGAGCCGTATCTGCAAATGATATTTACATATAAAGGGGATTGGCTTTCTCTGGATCGATTCCATACCGCGCTATTGCCTCGGCAACAACTGCAGTATCAATGATACCAGTATCAGCTAATCCCTTTAGAGCTGACACAACAATGAAAAAGCGATCTACTTCAAAGAATTTCCGTAAGGTTTCGCGGCTGTCACTGCGACCAAAGCCATCTGTTCCCAACACATGGAGAGGAGCTGAGATATAGCGTCTGAGTTGCTCAGCATAAGCTTTCATGTAGTCAGTAGCAATCACTACCGGATTATCCAACCCTACTAATTGGTGCTCAATATAACTACGTCTTGGGGTCTCAGTAGGATGTAACAGATTCCAACGGTCCACTGCTTGGCCCTCTCGCACGAGCTCATTAACACTGGTAAGACTCCAAATATCCGCTTCCACACCAAAGCTTTCTTTCAAGAGTGCCGCTGCAGCTACAACTTCATTCAAAATGGTCCCAGCCCCCATCAACGTTACTTTATGATCTTTGGCTTTCGGCTTGGAGCCTATAAGTAACTGATACATACCTTTGATTATTCCATCCTCAGCATCTTTTGGCATCGCTGGGTGTGCATAGTTTTCATTCATAGTGGTAAGGTAGTAAAAGCAATTTTGTTTTTCCTCAAACATGCATCTGAGGCCATCTTGAATGATCACTGCTAACTCATAACTGAAGGTAGCATCATAACTTTTACAGTTTGGAATTGTATTTGCCAAAATCAGGCTATGCCCGTCTTGATGCTGTAACCCTTCACCATTAAGGGTGGTTCGTCCTGCAGTCGCTCCAATTAAGAATCCTCTTGCCTGACTGTCACCTGAGGCCCATGCCAAGTCACCAATTCGTTGAAAGCCAAACATAGAATAGAAGATATAAAACGGAATCATCGGCCTTGAACTAGTGCTATATGAAGTAGCCAGCGCAAGCCATGCAGACATAGCGCCTGCTTCATTGATTCCTTCCTCTAAAATAACGCCCTTTTTATCTTCTTTGTAATACATGATCTGTTCACGGTCATGAGGAACATATTTTTGACCGGCCGACGTATAGATACCTAACTGTCTGAACATCCCTTCCATACCAAAAGTTCTTGCCTCATCTGGCACAATAGGCACCACATACTCGCCGATGTCCTTATCTTTTACCAAGTTAGATAAGACCCTAACAAAAGCCATTGTCGATGAAATTTCTCTCGAACCGCTACTAGCTAACTGCTTATCAAAAGACTTTAGTGAGGGCACTGACATCGGGGAAAAATCAGATTTACGTGCCGGCAGAGCACCCCCTAAATTATCTCGACGATTCTTCATATAAAGCATCTCAGGACTGTCCTCAGCAGGACGGTAATAAGGCACTGTTTCAAGTTGATCGTCTGAGATAGGGATCCCAAAACGATCTCTAAATATTTTAAGATTCTCAACGTCTAACTTTTTTACCGAATGCGTGTCATTTGCTGCCTGGCCTCCATCTCCAAGCCCATAACCCTTGACCGTATGAGCAAGTATGACAGTAGGTGTTCCTTTATTTTCCATTGCTTCAGAATAAGCTGCATAAACCTTATAGGGGTCATGACCACCTCGATTTAACCCCATAATCTGATCATCCGTCATATCTTTGACCAACTCAAGAAGCTCTGGATATTTACCAAAGAAATGCTCTCGCGTGTAGGCGCCACCATTATATTTATAATTCTGCAGTTCCCCGTCACAGACTTCATTCATCCGCTGTAATAATAAACCGCTCTTATCTCTTTCTAGCAGCGCATCCCAATGTCTTCCCCAGATGACTTTAATTACGTTCCAGCCAGCCCCACGAAATACACCCTCAAGCTCTTGAATAATTTTGCCATTACCCCTAACTGGTCCATCGAGCCTCTGCAGATTACAGTTGATAACAAAGATGAGATTTTCAAGACCTTCACGACCAGCCAAAGATATAGCGCCCAAGGTTTCTGGTTCATCACATTCACCATCACCTAAAAATGCCCATACCTTTCTATTGCCTCGGGGGGACAGTCCTCGAGCGGACAGATATCGCATAACATGCGCCTGATAAATCGCTTGTATTGGTCCAAGACCCATAGAAACTGTCGGAAACTGCCAGTATTCTGGCATTAACCAAGGGTGGGGATATGAAGACAACCCGCCACCATCGA
>JAQWYJ010000131.1 GCA_029254005.1 Porticoccaceae bacterium
GACCATCTCTAATAGTTGGTTCAAACGGCGGTGACTGCCATTGGCTATCGGGCCCAGGCGGTACCACATCTGTATGTCCTGCTAGGCATAAAATCGGACCCTCGTTACCATGGACAGCCCAAAAATTGTCAACCTCACCGTGTTTTAGCTGCTTGACAACAAACCCACATGCTTCCAAGCGATTAATCATAAGTGCTTGACACGCTGCATCATTTGGCGTCACTGACGCTTTTGAAATAAGATCTATGGCAAGTTCAGTGGTTTGACAATAAGTAGCCATCGGAGAAAGTCTCAAGTTTGATTAATACCATTGTAATCGTGTAATACATTATTCGCTATATAACCTGACGTAGGTTTTTGTTTAAATGACACATAAAATCATGTTTTGCATGAATGAGAAAAAGATAACTATGAAAGACCGTAATTTTGATGATTTGGCAGAAAAATTTGAGCGCAAAGTCTACGGAAGCCTTAAAGGTGATATTCGGCAAGCGGTGATTTGGCGTGATCTCTGTCAGACAATACCCAGCGTAACGAATGGATGTTTAAGAGTATTGGACATAGGCGGAGGTCTTGGTCAGATGTCCGTCCGTCTGGCTAAACTTGGACATGATGTTACCTACAATGATATATCGTCAACTATGCTCTCAAAAGCAAAAGCGCGTGCGGCGTCTGAGGGCGTTGGTTCACGCATTACCTTTTATCAATGCCCTTATCAATTATTGGCTAATGAGAACTTAGGAGATTTTGATTTAGTCCTTTGTCATGCCATTGTTGAATGGCTCGGTAAACCGGATGAGCTTATAAATCATTTGATGCAATTTAAGTCTGCTGAAGGTCTTATTTCTCTTACGTTCTACAATCATAATGCTTTGGTCTACCGAAATTTGATCAGAGGCAACTTCAATCTGCTCACTACAGAATTTACAGCTGACCCCGGGAGTTTGACTCCACATTCGCCTTTCAAACCTGAGCAAATTGAACAGTGGTCAGCTCAGCAAGGTTTATCAGTTCTACTATCCTCTGGGATACGGGTGTTTCACGATTATATTACGACTCCTAGAGGGGGGCACAACGATAGAGATGCTGTTGTTAGTACGGAACTAGCGTATTCTCAGCAGGCGCCGTTTAAATGGCTGGGCCGCTATGTACACTTCATACTTCAAGTGCGAAATGATTCTTAGCGATGAACTTCATTTGCTCAGAGTCGATCTGTGAGCATCATTACCCCTGTAAAATGTCCTTGGCGGCATTTATTTTAGCCGCTAAGTAGTCACTGCCACCACGATCGGGATGTAGGCGCTGCATCAATCGCTTATGAGCCTTAATAATCTCTTCTTTAGACGCTTTTTCGTCAAGACCAAGTACTCGATAGGCTTCGCTTCTAGATAATTTTGATAAATTGTCCGTATTGAAATTAGACTGACCTTCTGAGCCTGCATTCCCACTGCGTATGCGGTAGGCATATAAAAGTGCATATGATTCACGATCATTTATTTTTAAATCAGCAGCAAGCGCATCAAGCTGTCCATTATTTAGATCTGATAATTTATGACCCGTGAAGGTACCCTTGAGAATCTCCCCATCCATTTTTCTATTGCTAAAGTTGATGGTGACATGCAGAGAATTTGTTTTGAATTGAGATGGGCTCGATTTGAATCGGCTTAACATTTGTAGTAGCGGAAACGCTCGAAAAGAGAGGCTAAGTAACGTTTTTGCTAATGGAATTAGTGCTGCAAAGGCAGCACCAACCCAATACATCCGACCAGTCACCACGAGGCCAACTGAAATGCCTAAAAGCAACCAAAAAGCACTTCGCCACAAGAACGAGCGACGCTCATCAGAATCTAATCCCTTTTGCTTACTCCACCAAAGCCAGATTAGAAAAAATGACGCTATTAGTAGTATGAGACGGGGCATTGGCTGAATACAACTCCACTAATTAATGCTTTGATACTCAGTCTAACAAAAACAACTAAAAGTGTGCACTTAAACATATCACACTATCATTTATCTTGTTTTGAGTACCTCTCGTAACTTGTCAGCCATAGCCAACAGACTAGTTTCGGTGGTCTCCCAATCGACACAAGCATCGGTGACTGATACGCCGTAGTCCATTTCTTCTGGATTGCTTGATAATTTCTGATTTCCGGCAAATAGATGGCTTTCGATCATTGCACCAACAATAGATTTGTTACCTTCCAGAATTTGGTTGGCTACGTTGTCTAAGACTAAAGGCTGTAAATTGTGATCTTTATTTGAGTTTGCGTGACTGCAATCCACCATAATATTTGGAGTTATGCCTGCAGCATTGAGTTCTTGTTCGCAAATTGAAACGCTAACAGAATCATAGTTTGGTTTTCCGTTGCCACCGCGCAGCACAACATGGGCATAGGGGTTGCCTTTAGTGGTAATAACGGAAACTTTTCCATCAGAATTGATACCTAAAAAAC
>JAQWYJ010000134.1 GCA_029254005.1 Porticoccaceae bacterium
TACACTCATGATTCTATCGGTTTAGGTGAAGATGGACCCACACATCAGCCGGTCGAGCAGCTCAGTGCACTGCGATCTACGCCCAACCTAAATACATGGCGTCCTTGTGATACTGTCGAATCTGCGGTGAGTTGGAAAAGCGCTATTGAGAATCAAGACGGTCCCAGTGCACTAATATTTAGTCGGCAGGGTTTAGTGCCGATGCCTCGCAGTAAAGACCAAGTCACGGCCATTGGTCGCGGCGGTTATGTGTTGCAAGATTGTGTCAATCCAGCGGCAGTAATTATCGCCACTGGCTCAGAAGTTGAGTTGGCAGTAAATGCAGCTAATGCCCTAGCGGAGCAAGGCGTAGGTGTTCGTGTAGTTTCAATGCCCTGCGCAGAAATATTTTCTGCGCAAAGTGTAGATTATCGCGATTCCGTTTTGCCACCAGGTTTGCGAGCAAGAGTTGCTGTTGAGGCTCTTCATGCTGATTATTGGCACAAATTTGTTGGCCTTGATGGTCGAGTTGTCGGTATGCGTAGTTTTGGTGAATCGGCACCTGGTGGCGAGCTAATGAAAGAATTTGGCTTCACTACTGAAAATGTGGTGACAAATGTTTTGGAGGCAATTGGTTAGTGCTTCGAGTTGCCATTAATGGGTATGGACGCATTGGGCGTTCAGTTCTGAGAGCACTGTATGAATCAGAGTCACGTAATTGGCTTGAAGTGGCGGCGATTAATGAGCCAGCTGATGCCAAAACAATTGCCCATTTAACGCAGTATGACTCTACTCATGGCAGATTTCCCGGGACTGTTGAGCTAACTAAAGGCGGGCTAGTGGTAAATGGCGATATCATCAAGTTGTTTCAGAAGCACAACCTGAGGGATTTGCCTTGGCAAGATAATAACATTGATGTTGTTTTAGAATGCAGCGGGAGTTTCACCGACAGAGCTACCGCTGAACAACATCTAGAAGCTGGAGCTAGCCGAGTTCTTTTTTCTCAACCTGCTGAATCCAGTGTAGATGCAACTATTGTTTATGGTGTAAATCACTCGAATCTTTTGGGTACTGAGCAGATAATTTCGGCCGCATCTTGCTCAACTAACTGCGTTGTACCTGTTATTAAAGTACTCAATGACTGTTTTGGTGTAGAGGGTGGAGTTATTACCACCATTCATTCGGCAATGAATGACCAACCGGTAATTGATGCTTACCACCACACAGACTTGCGAAAAACACGAGCGGCTATGCAGTCGATCATACCTGTGGACACTGGCCTGGCTTTAGGCATTGACAGACTTTTGCCGGCACTTACGGGACGATTCCAGGCCCAAGCGATGCGCGTACCCACCATGAATGTATCGGTTATTGATCTCTCGATCATGCTGAATAAATCGGTGGATGTAATCACTATTAATCAGGTGTTGTCGGATGCAGCAGAAGGTCCTTTGCATGGTATTCTTGGTTACACGGAGGAACCCTTAGCCTCATGTGATTTTAACCATGATCCTCGCAGTGGTATTGTTGATGCCAGCCAGACTAGGGTAAGTCAAAACAAGCTTGTTAAGGTTTTAATTTGGTTTGACAATGAATGGGGTTATGCAAATCGAATGCTCGATACACTGAAAACCTGGTCCGATTTATTTACCCACTCAGCCTAAACTAACAGCAAAAAAGGGATGAAATAAACGTAATATGACTGTGACCTTAATGACTAGCCTTGATCTCAGTGGTGCGAAAGTGTTAATTCGCGAAGATCTCAATGTTCCGATTCATGATGGCCGGGTATCAAGTGATGCTAGACTTAAAGCTGCGATTCCCACGATTCGTAAGGCATTAGATCAGGCCGCTCAGGTGATTTTAATGTCACATTTAGGTAGGCCCTCTGAGGGAGAATTTACTAATACAGCCAGTTTACAGCCGGTTGCAGACCACCTAAGTGGTTTGTTGGGTGAGCCGGTGATACTGATAAGAAATTGGCAAAATGGCCTTGAAGATAACGATAATAAACTTGTTATGCTTGAAAATGTCCGCTTCAATGAAGGTGAAAAGGCCAACGACGATAAATTGGCACAATCCTATGCGGCTCTTTGCGATATCTTTGTTATGGATGCCTTTGGTACTGCACACCGTGCTCAGGCATCAACACATGGTGTTGCTAAGTACGCACCTGTTGCTTGCGCCGGGCCGCTTTTGGCCAAAGAGCTTAGTGCTCTAGAACAAGCACTAGCGGCACCCGCTGCGCCCATTGCAGCCATTGTCGGCGGCTCTAAAGTGTCTACCAAACTTATGGTATTAGAGGCCCTAGCGGGGAAAGTAGATCATTTAATAGTGGGTGGCGGTATCGCGAATACTTTTTTAGCCGCGGCTGGCAAGCCGGTGGGTAAGTCCCTGTATGAGGCCGACCTAATTCCTGCTGCACGGAGGTTAATGGCTGCATCTAGCATTCCATTACCTACTGATGTGGTCGTGGGCAAGCAGTTCTCTAATACAGCTCAGGCGACAGTTAAACAGGTAGATGATGTTGCTGATGACGACATGATTTTTGATATAGGCCCAGATTCTGCCAAACATTTGGCAAAAATGATGACTACAATGGGAACAATAATTTGGAATGGTCCTGTCGGTGTATTTGAATTCCCTCAGTTTTCGATGGGTACAGAGATTCTAGCTCAGGCGATTGCTTCTAGTGATGCATTTTCTATTGCTGGGGGCGGTGATACTTTGGCCGCCGTTGACCAATATAAAATTGAGCGAAAAATTTCTTATATTTCCACTGATGGTGGTACATTTTTAGAGTATGTCGAAGGTAAGGCGCTGCCGGCGGTATCTATACTAGAGAAGAGAGCGGCGTCAAGAGACTAAAGATCTTTGTGATCAAAACATTACAGAATTACACTAGTTATAGGACAGGAGTTTATCTATGGCACTCATTTCACTTCGACAGATGTTAGATCATGCAGCAGAGCATGGGTATGGTGTTCCTGCATTTAATGTTAATAATTTAGAACAAATGCGCGCAATAATGATGGCTGCTGACCAGACCGATAGCCCTGTTATTGTGCAGGCTTCTGCTGGTGCAAGAAAGTACGCTGGGGCACCGTTTTTACGCCATTTGATTCAAGCGGCTGTTGAAGAGTGGCCGCATATTCCGATATGCATGCATCAAGATCACGGTACTAGCCCAGCGGTATGTCAGCGCTCTATTCAGTTAGGGTTTACCTCGGTAATGATGGATGGGTCTCTTGAGGGTGATGGGAAGACTCCTGCTAGTTACGACTATAATATTGATGTGACCCGAAAAACTGTCGAAATGGCGCATGCCTGTGGAGTCTCTGTCGAAGGTGAATTAGGCTGTCTTGGGTCTTTAGAAACTGGCCAAGCCGGAGAAGAGGATGGGGTAGGTGCTGAGGGTATACTCTCTCATGATCAAATGCTGACAGATCCTGAGGAAGCGGCTGATTTCGTTGCCAAAACACAGGTTGATGCCCTTGCAATTGCTTGTGGTACTTCTCATGGTGCTTATAAGTTTAGCCGGCCTCCTACCGGTGATATTCTTGCCATCGATCGTATTAAAGCGATACATGAACGCATACCTGGTACTCATTTGGTAATGCATGGTTCTTCGTCAGTCCCTCAGGAGTGGCTCGCTATTATTAATAAATTTGGTGGTCAAATTCCCGAGACCTATGGCGTACCTGTTGATCAAATTTGCGAAGGTATCAAGCATGGTGTTAGAAAAATTAATATAGATACAGATTTGCGACTGGCCTCTACAGGCGCAGTGCGGCGATTTTTAGCTGAGAATCCGACTGCATTTGATCCTCGCGCATTTTTAAAAGAAACTGTCACGGCAATGAAGGACATTGCCGTGGCTCGCTATGAATCATTCGGGACCGCCGGGCATGCTGGTGCGTTAAAATCGTTAAGTTTAGACGCTATGACAGAGCGCTATCTCAGCGGAGAATTGGATCCGGAAATAAAATAGTAAAGCACCTTTTTTACTTATTACCTACGACTGCTTTTCTATAAAGTAGACGCCGATATATCGCAAAAGCCTTGGTTGACCAAACCGAGAAGCTAGGTACCTTATCATTTCTTTGCTATTATTTGGTAATGAATAGGATATACAATTGAAAGACAATTATGATTTTTTAAAGGCCGTTTTGGATGCCACGATGGACAGTATGGTTGTTATTCAGGCCGATGGATCCTTTGTATTTACCAATAAGAGTTGGCATGAATTAGGTCGAGTCAGTCAATGGTTTACCGATAGCAACTGGCAGTCTGCAAACTACCTAACAGCATGTGATGTGGCGGCTGCAAAAGGCGATCATTTTGCAGCTAAGGCCGCTAAAGGGATTCGCAAGGTATCGCGTGCGGAACAGGACGTCTATTACCTTGAATACCCCTGTGATGGCTTGCTAGCATCACGATGGTTTGTGATGAGAGTAACCCAATTTTCTTTAACAGATACACAGTATTTAGTTATTTCGCATCACGATATTACTGCACGAAAACTAGCCGAGCAGGAAGCAACAGATCTTGCCCATTTGGATGATTTAACAGGTATTTCTAATCGTAGACGCTTTGAAGAATTTCTTAGTCATCAATGGCGTCGTAGTGTCAGGATGAAGACGCCCATTTCATTGGCAATGATCGATATTGATCATTTTAAGCAAGTTAACGATACCTATGGACATGGAATTGGTGATAAATATTTAAAGTTTTTGTCGTCTATTTTTTCAAAATCAGCTAACCGTCCCGATGATATATGTGCACGTTACGGCGGTGAAGAATTCACTATATTACTGGGTGCAACAGATAGTTCCGGAGCAATGCAAGTGATTGAAAAATTGCTGAAAAACGTCCGAAATTTAAAGATTCCCAATGAAAATGCATCAACTAAACCAACCTTGACCCTGAGTATTGGATTAGCGACGATTTATCCTGATAAAACCAACGAGTATGAAGACTTGCTACTGGCGGCAGATAAATTACTCTATTCGGCTAAAACTGCTGGTCGTGATACCCTTGCTCTCACCACCTGTGTAACCAATACACAGATGCTGGACATTACAATAATTTCTGCATAATTGTAGAAGTGGATATTTTCCTACGATGGACGTTTTTGTGAGCCAGCCATAGCGTGATGTGTCTTACCGTGCGGAGAACGTAGAGCGAATGCTGACAATACCAAATGTCTATGCCGTTGGGCTCCCCATAATCGCGGGACTTATTATTTTCGAAGCAATGTTTTCGGCATACAAAAAACGTAATTATTACCACTTAAATGATATTACTGGTACCGCTGGGTTACTTATCGGCAATATCGTGCTATCACCAATGTCGCAGCTACTAATTATCAGTGGTTACTTTTATTTATATAGTTTTAGCCTTATAAAAGTAAGCGCACACTTACCATCTTGGGGCGTATGGGTAGCGACTTTTTTGGCTATTGACCTAGTATTTTATGGTTATCACAGAGCCTCACATCGGGTGAGACTTTTATGGGCAGTGCACATGAGTCATCACTCTAGTGTCCAGATGAACTTTACTATTGCTTTTCGTCAAGCCTGGTTTGGTCCTCTTTCCAAAGTGCCTTTTTTTATAGCTTTGCCGCTAATTGGATTTGACCCAAGTATTACCGCCGTAACAGGAGTTTGTTCAACCCTCTGGGGCGTTATTGGCCATACACAATTGATAGATCGATTGGGCTGGCTGGACAAAATTTTTAATGCTCCCTCCACACATCGGGTGCATCATGGTACCAATCCACAATATACAGACCGAAATTACGGTAACTTACCAATGATTTGGGATCGATTGTTTGGCACCTACATACAGGAAAAAGAACCTGTAACTTTCGGCTTGGTGGAAAATTTAGGGACAAACAATCCGACTAAAAACACCTTTCATACATACGCTGCCATGGCCAATGATATTAAAAGCGCCGCTTCTTTTTATGATATTTTAGGATATATTTTTGGCCCACCAGATTGGCAGTCAAAGTCCAATAAACCTTATTTGTGCTCTCCATCACTGCTGGAATAATGCCTATGCCGTCATCAAATATTGCTGTACGCTTGTTATATATTTTGTTGGGTATGATTTTACTCGGGATTGCCCACGATGGTCTCAGCGAAGCTGACGCGCCCTATTTATATGTTTTGGGTACTGCTCAAGATGCAGGTTTTCCTCAAGCGGGTTGCTATCAGTCTCACTGTATGCCGGGATGGAATGATGCTGATAAGCGTATTTTTGCTACATCACTTGCCATGATTGATCCTTCAAAACGTAAAAAATATTTATTTGAGGCAACACCAAATTTCCCAGAACAGTTATATATGCTTGAGCAACAGGCTCCTGCATCAGATGGATTCTCCCTAGAGGGGATCTTCATTACCCACGCTCATATGGGCCATTATAGTGGCCTTATGTATTTGGGTAGAGAAGTTATGGGGTCTGAGCAAGTGCCTGTTTACCTGATGCCCAAAATGGCTCATTTTATTCGTAATAACGGCCCCTGGAGCCAATTAGTTGATCTTAATAATATCGTCGTGATGCCCCTCGCAGATAAAACATCAATAATCTTCGACAGTCTCAGTATTGCGCCTTTTTTGGTTCCTCACCGAGATGAATTTTCAGAAACTGTGGGGTTTTTAATTCAAGGGAATAACAAAACCGCATTGTTTATACCGGATATTAATAAATGGTCTAGGTGGGACAAAGATATCGCCGAAGAAATTAAACAGGTTGATTACGCGTTAATTGACGCAACGTTTTATGGGCAGGGCGAATTACCTGGCCGAGACATGTCAAAAATACCCCATCCGTTGGTGACAGAGACCATGACACTATTAACGCGGTTACCCAAAGCGGAGCGTAACAAGGTCTGGTTTATTCATATGAATCACACTAATCCTTTGCTGGATACAAACAGTGATGAAACTAAATTTGTTGAAGCTCAGGGATTTAATATCGCCAGAACTGGCATGCGCTTCCCACTGTAGCTCGAAAATGCTGGAGTTTTCAAATGTTAATTTTTATTATAATTAGCCTAGTCAGTGCAGCCGTTTGTTTCTTTGTAGCTAAATACCGCCATACAGATATTGTGTTTTGGGTTTCTATGGGTTTTTTGTTTGGTCCTGTGGCGATTCCATTTGTCTTTTTTTCACGCCCAAAAGCATAGCGCTAAAATACGCTCTGTATTTCGCTTCATGTTAGGGCGCGCAACAGAATTGATTGACTATTAGTTGTTAGCCAAACACACCTTTAAAAAAGAAAAAGAACACAATAGCAAGACCGGCGCCAGCGGGTAAGGTGACTACCCATGATAAGAAAATAGATCCAATCATACGCAAATTTAAGGCACCGATGCCTCTGGCAAGCCCAACTCCTAAAACAGCGCCTACAAGTGTGTGAGTAGTTGATATAG
The DNA here is from genome assembly GCA_029254005.1 of Porticoccaceae bacterium. Taxonomy (GTDB): domain Bacteria; phylum Pseudomonadota; class Gammaproteobacteria; order Pseudomonadales; family Porticoccaceae; genus HTCC2207. The sequence goes on from JAQWYJ010000134.1 coordinate 7,421, forward strand.
GCAAGCCAGTGCCTGAGGCAAAAACTACGGTTGCAGCGGCGCCTAGTTCAGCAGCGAAACCACGACTGGGAGTTAGCTCGGTAATTTTACGACCAATGGTCCCCATAACTTTAAATCCATAGGTCGCCAAGCCAACCACAATACCAGCACCGCCTAACAACAGGATCCAGCTAGGCATAACGCTTTTCGCTGCTATATCGCCACCTGAACTCACAACATTGACCACCGCTGCTAAAGGGCCAACGGCATTGGCGACATCATTGGAACCATGGGCGAAAGCCATACTACAGGCAGTAAAGATCATTAGTACCGCAAAAACGCGCTCTACATTAGCAAAGCGGTTCGATTTTTCTAGCGCTTCATTTCGCTCCACTTTGGCTAGTAAAAAAGAGCCAAGAACGGCAACAGCTAGACCAAATACAATAGCCCAGAGGACTGACTCACCGAAGCTTAAGGACACCCCTACGTCTTTAAAGACATGCTTCAGGCCTTTTAGGATGGTGACCATTGCCATGAGAAACCCCACGGCAAACATATACATAGGCGCATATTTTTTTGCTCTTTCAAAAGGATTATCATGAATTAATATTAAATGTTGCACGCTGCGAAAAATTGCAAATGCAATGGTACCAGCGATAACAGGTGACACTACCCAGCTTGCAACAATGGTACTTACCTTTGACCAATTAACTGCATCTACAGAGACGCCGACAGCGGCAAATCCAACAATTGCGCCCACAATAGAATGAGTAGTTGATACCGGCCAACCCATGAAACTAGCAACCATTAGCCAGGTACCAGCCGCCAGCAAAGATGAAAGCATGCCAAAGACTAATAGATCTGGTGAATTAACAAATACATCAGAATCAACAATACCTTTTCGGATGGTCGAGGTGACCTCACCTCCGGCTAGATAGGCGCCAGCAAACTCAAAAACCATAGCAATTAAAATCGCCTGTTTAATGGTTAACGCTTTAGAGCCTACTGAGGTGCCCATGGCATTTGCAACGTCGTTTGCACCGACACCCCATGCCATAAAGAATCCAAAACTTGCGGCAAGAAGAATTAATATTGTTCCGTACTCAGTGAATAGATCCATAGAAAATAGTCTCTTAAATAGATTTTATTTAGCTAAAAGAAGTTCTAAGTGATTGCCAACTCGCTCAGCTATGTCAGCTATTTCGCCGATGTTATCAATTACATTGTAAAGGAACATTACATGTACAGGAGGGATTTTTTCTTCAATTTTAAATAGGCGATGGCGCAGCTTGCGTTCCTTTTTGTCAACTTTTTGCTCTTGAGCATCTAATTCGCGAATCAGCTTTTTAACAAATTTTACCTCTTGACCGGTAAAGCCTGTTTCAAGAAGTTCATCGAGCTCATCGATGGCTTTTCGGGCTTTTTCGCAGGTTTCAATTGCGCTTTTAACGTAGCCAATGAAGTCCGACTGCAATGATGCCGGGATATTCATTTCTCGTCCTAAAACAATGCCACAGACATCTTTTGCAGTATTGGCGATATTATCTTGTTGGGCCAGAATCCCCAATAGGTCACCTCTTGATACGGGCATAAATAAGCTATTTGGCATATTTAAACGAAACTGCTTTTTAAGGTCATCCGCTTGGTTTTCACCGACAACGATTTGATCAAAAATTTCGCTAGCCTTAACCCAATCAGTGACGACTACAGCTTCAAAAAAAGGTTCTAGAAGAGAGGCGCAATTAACCGCTAATGACATATGTTCTTGAAGTGGTCTGATGGGTGATTTACCAAACAGATTTGAAATCGAATTACTAAAAACCATTGCTTTACTCTCCTTTTGGGCATTATAGGATGTTGTCACAAAAATGACATATTTTTATCAATGGGTTACAAAACTGTTTATGCTTGAGCATATTGATCGCTACGTCCTAACCATCGTCGGATTAGCTCGTCGACATTTTGCGGCTCATTGATTAACACATTTTCAGCGATACTCTTTATTTCCGGTAACATGTGCCCGTCTCTTTGAAGGTCAGCAATTCGCAACTGCATATCTCCTGTTTGGCGTGTGCCCAATATTTCTCCTGGACCACGCAAGGCTAAATCTTGCTCTGCGATTTTAAAACCATCATTAGTTTCGCGCATTATTTTAAGGCGAGCCTTGCCATTTACTGATATTGGTGAGCTGTATAGAAGTACACAGTGGCTTTCTTGCGACCCTCGGCCAACTCGCCCTCGCAGCTGATGGAGTTGAGATAGGCCTAAACGTTCAGCATTTTCAATAATCATTAAACTTGCGTTGGGTACATCTACACCGACTTCAATGACGGTAGTAGCTACTAATAAATTAATGGCGCCGTCTTTAAAGGCATTCATGAGCTCAACTTTTTCTCTGGGTTTTAAACGACCATGAATTAAACCAATTGATAGTTCTGGAAGCAGTAACTGTAGTTCGCTAGCGGTTACTTCAGCGGCTTGAGCTTCTAAAACATCTGACTCCTCAATTAGGGTGCATACCCAGTAAGCTTGACGTCCGGTACTGCAAGCGGCACGAACTCTATGAATAATGTCGTTTCGTCGAATGTTATTAAAAACTAACGTCCCTATAGATTTTCTTCCCGGCGGTAGCTCGTCAATTACTGAGCAGTCAAGATCAGCATAGGCGCTCATTGCTAGCGTTCGCGGGATGGGAGTAGCAGTCATAATAAGCTGATGTGGGACAATACCTATTTCGCCAGACTCAGATTGGCCAGCAAAGCCCTTTTGTCTGAGTGCCAGGCGTTGATGCACTCCGAAACGATGTTGTTCGTCAATAATACTTAGGCCAAGATCATTGAATTCAACTGCTTCTTGAAATAAAGCATGAGTACCAATAACCATTTTGGCACTGCCATCTGCAATTGATTGAAGTTGTATCTGACGAGCCTTACCTTTAATTTTACCAGTGAGCCAGGCAATTCTGATACCCAATGGTTGGAACCACTGTTCAAAATTGACTCGGTGCTGTTCGGCAAGAATCTCAGTAGGAGCCATTAATGCAGCCTGTTTACCGTTGGCAATCGCCTGTACTGCAGCCAATGCGGCAACGACGGTTTTTCCAGATCCTACATCACCTTGCACTAACCTAAGCATTGGCGAAGATGAGCTTATGTCAGCACTTATCTCTGCAGTTACTCTTACCTGTGCTGAGGTGAGTGCAAAAGGCAATTGGTTTAAAAAAGTTAGTTTCGCGGTGTCATCTTGAAGAAGGTTTGGGGATGGTTGCTGTTGAATCTTTTGACGCAGACGTAGCAAACTTAAATTATGAGCGATGAGTTCTTCAGCTGCTAATCGTTGTTGCGCTGGGTGCTCACCGCAGGCTAACAAATGCAGAGCAGTCCCTGGTGGCGGGTTATGTAAAAGCATCAGTGCTGCTTTAAGAGAGAAGGACAGTTGCTGCTTAAGACCACTGTGCGAAGATTGTGGGAGTAATTCATTAACAGACAGTTGATCAAGTTTTTTAAGAGCCTGTCCGCACAAATCTCGCAGGCGTGTTTGCGTAATCCCTTCTGTGGCCGGATAAATAGGTGTTAGCGTTGTTTCCAAAGGTTTATTGTCGGTGTCATTTATGTGCTGATATTCTGGGTGGTAAAACTCGATGCCTGCTTTACCTCGACGCGCTTCGCCAAAGCAGCGCAATCTAGAGCCTGGTTTAAGTTGTTCTTGTTGTGCTCTATTAAAATGAAAAAATCGCAGTGTAGTTGTGCCTGTATGGTCTTGTAGTCTGCAAACAAGGCTTCTGCGGCGACCAAACACTACGTCGCTGACCATCACTTTACCCTCTATTACTACAGACGTTTGTGCCTGCACGCCGCCGATGGGCGTTATCTGTGTTCGATCTATGTAGCGTAGCGGAAGGTGGAATAGTAAATCTTGTAAATTATGTAAATTAAGTTTTTTTAATTTATTAGCTAGCTGTGGTCCTACACCACGTAAAGTTTCTATATTGGGACCATGAAAACTTAAGTCTTTCATGGTTTTGTTGTTGTTCCGGTTAGTGAACTGGACAAAATAGCCTTGCGCAACGCATCAATAGCTTTATGTCGAGGAAAGCTTGAACGCCATGCCATTGCGGTTGTGCGAGAAGGACAGATACCACTGAATGGTTTTATCACTAGTCCACTGTTAGTTGCCGTTGCCCCCATAGCAGCGGATTTGGGTAAAACAGTCACCCCTAAGCCAGAGGCTACCATATGGCAAAGAGTCTCAATAGAGCTTCCCTCCGTCATCGTTCTTATGCTGGCCTTGTCACTATGCTGTTTGTTTATATTAGGAAATGCGTCCACGACTTGATCTCGAAAACAATGTCCTTCTCCCATCATTAAAACATTTTCATGATCCAGTTCAACTGTTTCAATTGATGATTTAGTAACAAGTCGATGGTTGCTAGGGATCAGTAATACAAAGGATTCATGGTACAGAGGTTGCACCACAATATCTGGCTCACTAAATGGCATAGAGATTAATATGACATCTACTTCACCACTACGCAATCGTGTTCTTAGCGAACTGGTATAGCCTTCTTCAATTATTAGAGGCATGTTTGGAGCAGTTTCTTGTAGCGGTGGAATAAAATGTGGAAACAAATAGGGTCCAATAGTAAAAATAGCCCCCACATGAAGCGCACTATTGAGCTGATTGACGCCAGATTGTGCTATATCTTTAATAGCTGATGCTTCGTCTAAAACTCGTTGCGACTGTTTAACAACTTCTATACCAATGGGTGTTGGGATAACATTATTTTTGGACCGTTCAAAAATATTAACATCAAGTTCTGTTTCGAGTTTTTTAAGCGCAATGCTAATTGTTGGCTGGCTGACGTTGCAATGCTCGGCTGCGAGCCCAAAATGCTGATATTGGGCTAGTGAAACAATATATCGTAGTTCGGTTAGCGTCATTTTTTTCTCACCATGGCCTGAGCCAATAATAGCTAATTTTTATTGATGAATACATTTTAATTGATCAAATTTAAGATTAAGATACTTTAAACTAAGATTATCCTTAATCAAGGGTCCCATTTATTGAGAACACTGCATAATGAAAACGCTGTAAATTGAAAATACTACTAGCTGGCTGTGGCGACATCGGTCAAAAAATTGCTATGCAACTAACAGGCCACCATCAATGTTATGGTTTAAAACGTAATCCTGTTGACCTTGATAGTTCAATTATTCCCATTGCTGCGGATCTTGGCGATGCAAAAGCTCTGCTGACTGTTTTTAAACAAGGCTTTGACGTGGTGGTGGTCACAATGACTCCTGATGCGCGCAATGAAGCTGCATACCAACGAGCATATGTTGATACCGCGTCCAGTCTTGCTCGTGTTATTAACCAAACAGATTGTCCGCCAAAGTTGGTTATATGGGTGTCCAGTACAGGTGTCTATGGAGAGCATAAAGGGGCTTGGGTTGATGAAAAAACGCCCGCTACGCCCACTACCTATTCTGGGAGAGCACTACTTAATGCAGAGCAAGCAATAACGCGTAGTGTCAGCGACACAATTATCGTGCGCTTTTCTGGCATTTATGGCCCTGGTCGACTTGCGCTGATTGCTAGCGTTCAAAAAGGCCTTGGTAAGCCATCCTCACCTGAACGTTGGACTAACCGAATTCACAGTGAAGACTGCGCCGGTTTCTTAACCTATTTAATTAGACAAAAAATTGCAGGTGCCTCTTTGGAGGCACTTTATATTGGGTCCGACAACGAGCCTGTAACACAGCACGATATTCGAGTTTGGCTTGCAAAGAAACTCGGGGTTACCTTGGTAGAGGACGTTATTTCCAAAAACACGTCCAGCTTGCCCAATCGTCGCTGCGACAACAAAAGGTTACGCCAGAGCGGTTACAAACTTCAGTACGCTACTTTCCGTGAGGGTTATGTCCCTCTGTTGTTATGAGCCTTTAACTGGAGTGCATCTGAATTTCGACTCACATTCGGTTTAGTGTCAAGACCCGAGTAAGATAGATTTTAGAAAAATGTTTTTTTAACCTAACTAAACTAAAATTACCTTTGTCTAGATAACAACGATTCCATCCATTTCTACTTGTGACCCCTTAGGTAGAGCTCTAACCCCAATTGCTGCTCGAGCGGGATAAGGTTCTTGAAAATACTGGCTCATGATTTCATTTACAACCGGAAAGTGACCTAGATCTGTAAGAAATATATTTAATTTCACAATATCACTTAGGTCTCCACCAGCGGCATGACACACGGCTGTTAGGTTTTTGAATACCTGATGAATTTGTGCGCCGATATCATCACTTACTAGTGCCATAGTCTCTGGATCTAAGGGAATTTGACCTGACAAATAAACGGTATTATTTACCTTAACTGCCTGAGAATAGGTACCGATAGCCGCTGGCGCGTCGGCTGTTCTAATAATGGCTTTGTTGCTCATAATGTGCTCCTAATTTATCGCTAATTATTTGTTTTTAACACGGAAAATACGACGCACAGGCTTAAGACTTCGTGTTCTTCGCATGATATCTGCAAGATGGACTCTATCTCTAACTGTAAGAATTACATCAACTATGCTGGTAGACGGATCTTTTTCATCAACACTAATTTGTTCTATGGTTGCCTCTTCTTCGGTCATCCTTGAAGCAAGAGCTGCAATAAACCCTCGTTCTGGGGTTACTTCTACCTTTAGTTCCACTGAAAATTCTCCATTGACCACCGATGACCAAACTAATGGCATGCATTTTTCTGGATTTAAGCGGATTTCCTTAAGGTTTCTGCATGACTCAAGGTGGATCACTAGGCCCTTGCCAGGAGTCATATGGCCTAATATGGGATCACCGGGAATAGGATGGCAGCATCGCGCATAATGAAGCATTAAGCCATCAGAGGAGTCGACAACAACTGCCAGGTTTGGTGTTTTATTGTCGATGGATAGCTTGCGTTGGTTAGGCAATACCATAAGATTGGCAACTGCAAAGGGAACCCTATTGCCTAAGCCTATTTGTTGCAGCACATACTCAAATGTTGTAGCTTCAGTTTCTTTAAGTAGTCGCTTAATCTGCGATTTTTTTAGCTCTTTATAGCTAGTACCTAAGTTACTCAGCGCGTGATCTAGGAGTCGTTTGCCTAAATCTACAGACTCGTCATGTTGCTGGTTCTTTAAAAAATGGCGTATAGCACTTCGTGCCTTTGCGGTAATGACAAAATTCAACCAATTAGGATTTGGTTGTGCTCCTTTGGCACTGACAATATCAATTTTTTGGCCGCTTTGCAGTGGCTCTGATAATGGTGTCAGTTCGCCATCAACATGACAGGCAATGCAGCTGTCTCCTAATCCCGTATGTACAGAGTAGGCAAAGTCAACGGGAGTAGCGCCTGTTGGTAATTCAACAATTTGACCTTTGGGTGTGAACACATAAACTTCATCGGGAAAAAGATCAGCTTTGACGTGCTCAAGAAACTCTAAAGAATCGCCTGCCTGCCGCTGCATTTCAAGAAGGCCTTGAACCCATCTTGCAGCTCGTCGCTGACTAACTTCTACATTACTACTCGATGATTTATATTCCCAATGGGCCGCGATGCCAAAATTTGCCATTGCCTCCATTTCTTTTGTCCGAATTTGCACTTCGATGATAACCCCATGCATACCCACTAAAAGTGTATGAAGTGATTGATAGCCATTGGCTTTTGGAATTGCTATATAGTCTTTAAATTCTCCAGGTATTGGTTTGTAGATGTTATGAATAATGCCAAGTGCCCGGTAACAATCATCAACATTGTCTACTACTAATCTAAAAGCGAACACATCCATGATATCGCGAAAAGATTTTTTCTTTTCACGCATTTTTAAGTAGATACTCCAAAGATGCTTCTCTCGACCGGTCACAACAGCGTTAATCTGTTCCTTCTCTAAACGCATTTCAATCGTCTTATGAATTTCAGATACAACTTCTTTACGATTTTTCCTTGACGCCTTGAGGGCTTCACGCAGCCGTCGATGCCGAAGAGGGTACATAGCCGCAAAGCCAAGATCTTCAAACTCAAGCCGTATATCATTAATGCCTAGTCGTTGTGCGATAGGGGCATAAATATCTATTGTCTCTTTTGCTATGCGCCGTTTTTTTTCAGCTGACAAGACTCCTAAGGTGCGCATATTATGGAGTCTATCGGCTAGCTTTACCAAAATAACTCTAATGTCTCGAGACATGGCCAAGGTCATTTTTTGAAAGCTTTCAGCTTGTTGCTCGGCCCTTGATGCTGTTTCAATTTCACCCAGTTTACTGACACCATCAACCAAATCTGCCACTGTTCGCCCAAACTTACGACTTATTTGGCCTTTAGTAACGCCGGTATCTTCTATCACATCGTGCAATAGAGCAGCCATAACGCTCTCATGATCCATATGCATTTCTGCAAGGATATTAGCAACGGCAAGGGGGTGAGTTATATAAGGATCGCCACTTTGGCGCATTTGACCAAGATGGCATTCTTCTGAAAAATAATAGGCACGTTTGATTCGAGCTATTTCTTTAGGGTCAAGATACGAGGAGAGTTTTTCGGTAAGACCCTGAAGCACCTGTTAAACCCTCCTAAGGACAGCAATAACCCCTAAAGCATAGGCTCTTCAGAGGGAGTAGCTGGAGTTTCTAAATTGAGAACTTCTTCGGCATCAAGAATTTCGTAGTCTTGAACCACTTCAGTTAGGATATCTGCAGTAACCAATCCCTGTGCAATTTCACGAAGCGCGACAACAGTAGGTTTATCATTTTCTTGTTCAACAAGTGCAGGCCGTCCTTCAACCGCTATTTGCCTGGCGCGTTTAGAGCCAACCATAACCAGCTCAAATCGGTTATCTACATGATCCAAACAATCTTCTACTGTAATACGAGCCATTTTTCTCGACCTTGTTAATTCTATTAATGTTACTGTGGTTGCGAAAATTATCCTTCGCTTGAACCGGCTATTTTACCTAAATCAATAGCTTAGGACAATGATTGGTGTGCCGATAAATTAATTTATTGGACTTTTACACATGTTTAACACGCCTGAAGACACCTGTTAAAGGTCAATACTTCAGACATTGCAGGTTTATTCTACGTTATATTCTCTAACGTTATATTTTTTACAATAGTATACGTTGTCTTATCAACACTGCCGCAGGCTGATTAATCGAGCGAATTCGATAACCAGCGCTATAGTTATAGTGACTATAACTATAATACTTGCAGCGAATTTTCGAATTTTACACAGCTGCCGGCACTGCATTTACATTTTTGCTGTTAAGACAAAAGATCTTTTAGTACAGGTTCATTTTTCATAGCTGTAATGTGACAGCGCTGTGCCATGACAATACTTTCTAGCTGACTAAGTGCTACGTCAAAGTGGTCATTAATAATTAAGTAGTCAGCGTCAATGTAGTGGCTTATTTCCTCTTTTGCCGCACCTATTCGCTGTTTAATGACGCCCGCATCATCTTGACCTCGGTTGTTAAGGCGGGCCTCTAGTGCTGACATCGAAGGTGGTAGTATGAAGATACTTTTACTCTCAGGAAATTGCATTCTTGCCTGTTCTGCACCTTGCCAGTCTATTTCCAGTATGACATCGATGCCTTGGGCTAGTGATACTTTAACCCATTGTTCAGAGGTACCATAGTAATGACCAAATACCTTGGCATACTCCAGGAAAACTCCATCTGCAATCATAGATTCGAATGATGTATGGTCAGTAAAATGATAGTTAACACCATCTTTCTCTCCAGGCCTGCAAGGTCTTGTAGTGTGTGAAATAGACGCTTGTATGGTACTCACTGACTCGAGAAGCTTGGTAACTAAGCTGGTTTTTCCTGCACCTGAGGGAGCCGAGATAATAAATAATGTACCGGTATTCATTGATTTTTCGATCCACGCTTGCTTAATAGTTTACTCACGAAATAGTTTACATTAAGCAGTCGCTAAAATAACAGTGCAGAGGCAAATTCTCTTTTTCTATTTAATGAGGCATTTCATAGCAACCCCGGTTGAGGCTAGTTAGACGATAAACGTGAGACGATTATTCACTCCTTCGAATAAATGGGGTTGTAGCATGGAGTTTCAAATGAAACTTATCTAACATCGAAAATGCATTCCCAGAGTATTAAAAACCCCCTATCATGCAGAAATCCGCATTTTTAAGGGTATTTACTACCAAAATAAAAACACATCAGGGCTTGTGTGATTGAAGGTCAATACGTTAACTTGAGGCTACTATGTTGGATGGTAGTTTCTTGTTGGCTCGCTGCTAGATTAAACTAAAGAAAAATAACAAAACCAATTAAAAATTTTGAGAGTCAAAATATGTCAGACATTGCAAAGGATGTTCAGTCAACTAAAGGTAAACCTTTGACGCCGATTAAACTCAGTATTTTAGAGTCTTATCGGATGATCTCACTAAGTTACTCTGACCCACTAAAGCACACCCAGCATTTACACAGTACCTATGGCAATGTGGTGCTTCAAAAAGTTGGCAGGATGAATGTTGTGCACTTATTTGGTGTTGACGCTAATCGGTTAAGCTTATTAAATCCGGACAATATATTGTCAAACAAAAAAGCTTGGGATCAAATTATTGGCCGACTATTTCCAAATGGACTGATGCTTCGTGATGCGGAAGACCACCGTTATCATCGTCGATTAATGCAAGCAGGCTTCAAGAGTCAGGCTATGCAAGGCTACTTCTTTCAGATGGCGCCTCAGATTGAGCAGGCCACAACTAAGTGGCTACACAAAGAAGATGATCAGCACACTATTGCTTACCCAGTATTGAAAAAAATGACCCTAGATCTTGCTGCCACTGTGTTTTTAGGCATGGACTTAGGCAAGGATGCGACCACCATTAACAACGCTTTTGAAGAGACCGTAGCGGCATCGATGTGGCGAATTCCCTTTGCATTTCCAGGTACCTTGATCTGGCGAGGAATTCGTGCGCGCAAAACCATGTGTGATTTCTTTCAGCCAATGATTGCGGCTAAAAAAACGGGCGATGATCAAGATCTCTTCTCGCTTCTATGTCGTGCAGAGGACGAGGACGGTAATGGTTACAGCGACGAAGATATTATTGATCACATTAATTTTTTAATGATGGCAGCTCATGATACTACTACTAGCGCTCTTACCAGCATGATGTATGTTCTAGCTAAGTACCCCATGTGGCAAGATAAATTATGGGAGGAAATGGCACCCTTAGATGGAAAAAATTTACAGCCTAAAGATCTTAATGTAATGGAGCAAACTAGTTGGGTGATGAAAGAAGCATTAAGGTTGTATCCGCCATTATCAACGCTACCAAAGTTTAGTAATAAAGCGTTTGATTTTGAGGGCCATACTATTCCAGAGGGTGCGTTAGTTATTTCTTATCCCATTCATACTCATCATCAGGCGCAGTACTGGGATAATCCTACCTTGTTTGATCCAGAACGCTTCAGTGATCAGCGCAAGGAGCACAAGCGTCATTCATATAGTTGGATACCCTTCAGTGGGGGTGCCCATATGTGTATAGGATTAAATTTTGCCGAAATGCAAATTAAACTGGTTATGTTTTATTTATTAAAACGTTATCGTTGGAGCGTACCGTCTGATTATGAGATGCCAGTGCAGCAGTCGCCAATTTCAAAGCCTAAAGATGGGCTACCAATAACCTTGCGTCATCGATAGAGGTACGCTGTTTCTATGCGAGTAAGTAAGACATGGCCTAACATTGGCTAAAAAAATGCGTTTGGCTGGATAAACAGATAAACAGATAAACAGATAAACAGATAAACAGATAAACAGATAAACAGATAAACAGATAAACAGATAAACAGA
>JAQWYJ010000001.1 GCA_029254005.1 Porticoccaceae bacterium
AACAGAGTTAATAGTGCCACCGGTATAATCTGTGTAGGTATCATCGGTGCCACCGGTAGTAGCACTGCCTGTACCTGCTGCAATGGACGCTGCCTGGGCTGTGGCTACATATTGATCTATGGTCTCTCCATTCTCAGTGGTAGTTCCATTTGGCCAAAAGCCGCCTAACCCGTTTCTTGGAAGAACCAAAGACCCGCCAAATCCGTCATACAAAGTGACTGATCCCAAATAATCAGGATCAGCGGAATCATCCAGATAATTATCAATGTCTGAATTATTTAACGAAGTCACATCATAGACGGTAATGTTTGCTGGATCAGAACCGTAAGGATTGGCAATAGTTGTCGCAGTGTACCCAGCGCCCGGGCCACCTGTTGGACCTGCACCTAAATTTTGTCCCACATAGGCCATCTTAGGAACAAATCTAATGGTATTAGCGTCGAGTTTAGAAATATCATAGGCAAAACCTTTGCCGCCTGAGCCATTACCTAAAACAGTATAGGCGACTGATGTTGCAACACCTGTGGTGGAATTTAACTGAAATGTAGCGCCGTCAATGACATCAGATATTACATTACTTCCACGATTAATTAACAGCCCTTCGTAGCCTAGTTCTGCATCTTGGGCCGCTTGTAACACGTTTGAGGAACTATCGAAACCGAGACTATTGGTAGCAACACTGCTGCTAGTAGTTACTGAGAAACTTCCATCAAGCCCCTCTGCGCCAGAGAGAACAATACGATAATCATTACCAATGCCACTCACATCCAATAGGGATGCTGTGACACCTGTATCTGCATTATTAATAGCTGTAACAATGCCGGCCAAGGTATCACCACCAGCATCAATTTTTATAGTGGTTTCAATAGCACTATTGACCGAGTTAACTCCCCCCGTAGAGCTGCTTGCGGTTTGTGCGGCACCATTAAGAGTAAAAGTAGGCGAGCTAACAACGCCATCGCTTTTGTAGTCAAAAATTAGATTGGTTGTAGTTGCAGAGACGGTGAATTTTAGGCTGTCATAATAACTAGAATCTTGAATAGCCTCTGCCATTTGTTCAGCAGAAGTTACCGTAACACTTGTTTTGGTAATAGCAGCACCATCCGATCTAGTCGCTGAACTGATTGCACCAGTACCGTTATTTTTTTGGACAAAAGTTAACTTGTTATCATCAACCACCGCAGTAGTCTGGAAATCTGCAGATGCTTTATTATTAATGGCATTGGCTAGGTCCTGAAGCGTCAAAGCACCCAAAGGGATAGGCAGGCCAAAGGTGGTCATATCACTAAGGGCCACTGTAACTGTCTCGTCACTCCCGCTGCCATCACTGCCTGCAATCGATATCGTACCACTATTTGCCAGCGCTGTTTGTAACTCTGATTCTGTAATGGAGAGTTCGTAGTCGGTACGTGCTGTAAAATCCGTCAGCGCAACGCTAACGGTAGTTACGCCATCAGATACCTCTAAAGAATCTGATCCTGCACTTGTAGGAGTAAAAACATAACTAGCCGGAGACCCATCTACCGGTGCTGAACTGATCATTCCTTGAGCAACGGTACCAAGACTATAGGAAGCAGACCCGTCACTCGCAATGGGTTGTGTTAAAGCTACTGAAGCGCCTGCAGTAGTCTGGATAAAACTAATACCTTTAGTGCGGTGAACCTCGGCAGAGGCGAAATTACTAGCGAAGCCAGCGTTGGCAGAAATATTGTTATTAATAGCTAAAATAAGCCCTTCAAGACTTGCGTTTTCAAAGGTATAAATACCCGAGCCTTCTAGTGACTCCATGGCTAAATCAATGTCAGCCTGAGTAATTTGAATGGTATTAGCTCCATCGGAGTACTCGATATATGCAGATGTACCAGCGCCAAGTGCCTGTAGCTGCTCGGTAGTTATAGAGTGCTCATAGGTACCTGTGCGCGTCACACCAATGGAAAGAGTAATATCAAAAGCCGCACTAGCATTAACATTACCGCTGTTTGTTTGGTAACTATTGGATGCAATACGTTGATTTTCAGCTAGCTGATAGACATTGATATCATAGCCACCCTCTGGTGCATCATTGGTTACACTGAGAAAAGAGACCGCAGTCTCATTCGAGCTTTTACCCGCAGTAGAATAGATCTCATTAGCATCGTTAATCTGCTCAAAAGAGGTAGCCAATGTATCAAGTTGCAAGGAAATTAGACCATAGCCTGATATTTTTGCATTGGTTTTATCAATTTTCCCCTGCAACGCGTTTTCCGCGGGGAGTTTTTCTGCGTTGACCAGATTGGTAGAGAGTTCTTCAACATTTATGCCAGAACCAGAACCTAATGTGAGCAGTATGGAAGATCCGATACTGCTCTGAGTTGGCGCTGGTGTAGCTGACGAATCAACCCCTGTTGAAGTTACCATTTATAATCCTACCTAATATAATCGAATAAACTTAGTTGAGAAATTTTAGCAAAACTTGCTTGAGCCGCTTCTAGTGAAAGCATTTCTGCAGTCAGCTCAGTAATCGCTGCGGTGTAATCTAGCTCTGTCTCAGCGTTTAACATCAACTCATATCGCAGCTTTGTATCTAAGATAATATCTTGTTGTGAATCAACCGTACGTTGTCGCGCGCCAATATCAACAATTGAGGCTGACATCTTATCAGCCAGGATGTCAATTTCTGTCAACGCTCTTGTGATCTCTGACTCATTATTGGTGTTAACTGCTCCAATAAAATCATCAATAACCTGAAAAAAACCTACATCAGCCCCGCCTCTGTCAATGCTGGAAAAAACTGCGTCACCTGGACGATTTAATTCAATGTAACGGTTTTCTGAAATATCTACTGATATGCGCTGCTGATTACCTGTATAAGAAACAGTTCCTGCGGTATCTGTAAAAGACGCAGTTTTGACATCAGAACCCGAAAATAAGTAATTACCATTAATATCTTGTTCATTAACCTGAGCTAATAACGCTTCACGCAATGATTCGGCTTCTGTAGAAATGGCCTCTAAATCAGTATCAATTGTGCTACCGTTTACCATTAACGCGAGCTCTTTTAAGCGCTGAAGCATATCAGTGCTGCCATTGATAACTGACTCTTCAAGATCTAGACGACTACTTACGGCGTTAAGCGCCGAAGAATAGACCTCTTGGCGCCCGTAAGCACTGTTTAGGCGCTGAACTAGCGCTGTTTTTTCCGCATCATCACTTGGGTTCAGCATTTGTTTACCTTCAGCAATTCTAGACTGCAAATCAGCCACCTTAGTGTGCTGCTGAGTCATCTGATTAACTGAGTTTTCAAAAAACTGTTGATTCGATATTCTCATTTACTACCTCAACCTTTTGCTGATGCCGCTATTTAAGTAGAGCGCGCAATTCAAATCGGTCCACTCGGTCAATCGACACTAATGACCAAAACTTTAGCCTTGGAGGCTAATTAATTTTTTTTCACTAATTTCATACACTCATGCTACTTCTTAGCGCACCGCTAAAATAGCGTCAAATAATTTGGACGATACTTCAATAATCTTGGCCGATGCCTGAAAAGCTTGTTGATAACGAATTAAGTCTGCTGCCTCTTCATCAAGATTAACGCCTGACACCTGATCGTTCTCAGCAATAGCTTGATCGTATACCACCTGCAAAGCTTCTTTAGATATTTTTGCCAAGGTCACCTGACTGCCAACACTAGTAACAATGCTGTTGTAACCATCGGTTAGGGAACCACCACCTGTCATCACATCCTTGGTCTGAAGTTGAGATAGCAACACCATATTACTGTTATCACCAGGACTGTTTGCTTGCTGTGCGGCGGCAATCTCCGTCGGGTCGTTAATTAATAAGGTGAAACCAGCAGCACCGGTGGTGACACCGTCATTACCAAACATAGCTGTACCCACATTAATACCATCACCATCGTAGCCCGAGGTTTGAATGGCATTAACCTCGGAGGTGAGGGTATTAGCTAGATCATCTAGCTTAGTTATCGTTGGTAGCAATACCTGACTGCGCACACTGAGCAAACCACCTAAAGCACCACCGGTTAGGTCTGTGACATTTCCAAGCACGCCATAACTGCTTATAATTTCCACACTACCGACTTGAGGTTGATTAAACTGTGTTGAAAACTGATTGGCCCGGTTGTTATCGACAACCATGGTTCCAAATGCATTATCTAATCTGACATTTACTGCGCCTGACTTACCTTCAGTCACATGAATGTTAGCAATCTCCGCCATCTCCAATAGGGTTCGGTCTCTTTGGTCAAGAAGAGCTGGAGGCTGGTTCTTCAGATCAAAATTACCTTCTAATTCAGCGTTAATAGCAACTAACTGCTGTGCAAGATTGTTAAGCCGAACAGTTTTTGCATCTATGTCAAATTGTGTATCTTGCTCAACATCATTTAAGTACCCAGCTAGTTCATTAAACCGCACGGAAAGGCCCTCGGCTTCATTTAAAAAGGCGCTTCGTAGGGTGGTTGAAGCAGGGTCAATGCTCAGATCACCTGCTGCTGCAAAGAAACGATCCATAGCCTGATTTAACCCGGCTGAGTCAGACCCCAAGACATCAACCACTTGACTGGCATAATTAATAAGTTGATCCTGTGTCGAGAGTTCACCCTTACTTTGTCGTAGATTGTTCTCAGCAAAAGCGTTGAAGCCTCTGGTAATAGTGTCCACGGTAGCACCAGTACCTAAATAAGTTTGACCTAACCTGTCAGGAGCATTTTCGCTGATATTAATTGACTGTCGGCTGTAACCTTCAGTTGTCAGGTTAGCTATATTATTACTAACTGTGGATAGTGCGGACTTATAAATCTGAGAAGCACTGGCACCGATAGATAGAAGATCTGCCATGATTCTAGCCTTTTATTCTAAAATTACTGTCGTTGCTAAACGACATAGGTTTTGACTTATCATCTTTCACCAAGGGCAATGCTTCTCTTGGTGTCTCTTCATAAGCTTGTATTGCTTTAGTTGGATTAGTTTGACCTGTCACTTGATTAGTCAACCAGTCGCCCAAACCAAAAGCACCTGTTTGCGACATTACCTGTGCCAGCTCTTGGTGATACATCTGCTCGTAGCTGTCTTCGGTATTAGAACCAAAAAGTCCATCTTTTAGCGGCTCATTTGCTTGACGCATAGATTTAAATATCATCTGCACAAACATGGCCTCAAACTGTTGTCCCACTTCTTTTGCAGCAGAAGACTGATCAGTTTTGGCTCGTACCTTCAAATCTCCAAGGCCAGCAAAATCAAGATAGCTTTTTGATGCATTAGCAATATCTTGCATTTAAATCACCACTAGCTCTGCACGGAGGCTACCAGAACTCTTAAGCGCCTCTAAAATAGCTATCAGCGAAGAAGGTGTAGCCCCGACTTCATTTACTGCATCAACAATTTCGCGTAAATCAACACCGGGTTTAAACAGGAACATAGGGTTATTTTCTTCAGAAACACTAATATCTGCGTTAGTGACCGTGGTTGTCTCACCACCGCCAAAGGGTGATGGCTGACTAGCTTCATTAGTAGCGGAGATACGCACTGAAATTGTGCCATGAGTAACGGCCACTGCAGTTACCCTTACGTTTCGATTTATCACCGCAGTACCTGTGCGCGAATTAATTACAATTCGCGCTGGAGCGTCGCCTGGAATGACTTGAAGGTTTTCAATCATACTTAAAAAAGCAACCCGCTGGGACGAATCTGCTGGGGCTTTCACCGCGACAGAAACTGCATCTATAGCATGGGCAGTCCCCTCACCGAAAGACTCATCAATGGCGACTTTAACTGCATTAGCGGTAGAAAAATCGCTCTCTCGCATGTTGAGAACGATGTGATCTGCGGTCTCAAATGGTGTCGGAACCGACCGCTCTACAGTTGCGCCATTAGGAATTCTTCCCGCGGTAGGAATACCCACCTGGACGCTTGTGCCTGAAGATTCAACACTGACACCTGTGATAGTCAATGCGCCTTGCGCCAAAGCGTAGGTTTGACCATCGACACCACGGAGTTGAGTCAAGATTAGACTGCCTCCGCGCAATGACTCTGCCGTTCCAATGGCCGACACACCAATATCTATTTTTTGTCCTGGTTTTGCAAAGGGTGGTAATTCAGCAGTGATCATCACCGCAGCTACATTCTCTAGCTTCATTTCTTTCTTTGCATTGGCAGAAGCCAAAGAGGCCATTTCAGAACCTAAATCAAAATCACTAACTGGACCATCAACACTAACGCCTAATCCAGACAAAGTGGTTTTAAGCTGTTGCGCGGTGAGGGGTATATCTTTGCCATCACCAGTACCCTGCAAACCGACAACTAGGCCAAAACCAATTAATTTGTTAGTTCGTACACCGGCGACATTAACAAGATCTTTAATCCGGTCTGCTGCAACATCAGCACTTAATATTAGTGCGATTGTCACGAAAAATAGTTTAAGTCTTAACATGCTATAAGCTCCTAAAAGGGCCAAAATTTGTACAGTAAGGTGTTGCCCCATGATGGCTTTGACGCATTAGCTAGGTCACCAGTACCTCTATATGAAATCTGTGCATGAGCTATGCGTTGGGACAATATCGTATTATCAGGCTGTATGTCTGCAGGACGGATGATCCCTTTAACCTGGATGAATTCGCTTCCTTCTGTAAGCGCCAATTGCTTTTCACCAATAATCACCAGATTTCCATTAGCCAAAATTTCCACCACCATGGCGGATATTGATCCGGTTAAGGAGGCCCCTTGACCTGCGGTACCTGAGCCTGTACTTGTGACGGTAGAACCAGTAGTTGGGAAAAGGTCGAAAAATCCACCCAACCCCCTTCCGCTCTCGGTCTCAAACTTATTCACTACAGCATCAATGCGACTTTGGTTTATAACATCATTGGCACCCACTCGGCTGGTAGCTAAATTTGATGTTCTTGAGGCTTGAGTCGTCTCACTTAGCAATACTGTTACCAAATCACCGACACTTATGTCTGCAGCCTGGTAACTGCGTAGATCACCAAATAGATCTCTGCCATTGGCAAAAATGGACCCATTTACCTGAACAGGTTTTTTAGCTGCCAGCGGCTGAATGGGTGAAAACTCTGCCGTTGGCATCATCTGTGGCTGTCCAGCACAAGCTGACAGTAAACCTGTAATACCGATAACAATGAGTGATTTAAGTAAGTTCATAATAGTGCTCTACAGATTGTTATTAAGGAATCGCAACATGCCATCAGCTGCAGATATTGCTTTTGAGTTCACCTCATAAGCGCGCTGTGTCTCAATCATGTTGACCATTTCTTCAACGACATTTACGTTGGAAGCCTCAAGAGATCCCTGCATTAACATGCCATTGCCGGTTTCGCCGGGATTTCCGACCTGAGCTGTGCCGCTTGCCTCAGTTTCGGCATACAGATTTCGCCCCAGCGGCTTAAGTCCCGCATTGTTAGGGAACCGAGACAACTGAATTTGTCCTGCCTGAGCCGAACCGCCACCATTAGCTAATGAGACAGTAACTGTGCCATCTCGGCCGATGGTAATACTTTCAGCATTGGCATCGATATTAATAGGTGGATTGAGGGCTTCACCACCTGCAGTGACAAGGTTACCGTCAGCTGATAATTTTAATGAGCCGTCTCTGGTGTAAGCAAAAGTGCCATCTTTCTGAAGAACAGATAGAAACCCATCACCGGTGATAGCTAAATCAAGAGCGTTTTCAGTGGTAATAATATTACCCTGTCCGTGGAGTTTTTCAGTAGCCAAAACACGCGTACCTGTACCAAGCATGAGGCCAGTGGGCGCCTGTGAATCAGCATCTGTTTGACCACCTGCTGGGGTTATATTTTGGTAGAGTAGATCTTCAAACACAGCTCTGTCTTTTTTAAAGCCTGTTGTGTTGACGTTAGCCAAGTTATTGGAAATGACCTGCATACGCGTTTTTTGCGCGGTCAATCCGGTTTTGGCAATCCAAAGTGAAGCATCCATAATTATTATCCTCTATTAAACTATCTTGTTTTTTTATCTACAGTTAAGAAATACGCATCATTGATGCACCAGTCTCATCAATAGATTTAGCCTCTGATACAGTTTTAATTTTTGCCTCAAATGCTCTGCTAAAATCCATAAGTTTGACCATGGCTTCTACAGGGTTGACATTACTGCCTTCCAATGCACCTGTGGTTAAAGTGGCAGGCTCAGGGCCTTCAGGGAAATCTTGGCCACGATAATCTTCATCCAAAGGCTCAAAAAGACCGTCAGTGCGCCTAATTAGAGGCGTTTCGCTAGCATCTCTGAGCATAAGCTGGCCAATCTCTGTCGCTGGAAGGTTTGGCGTGGCAAGGGATTGTCCTCGAACCGTGCCATCTGGCCCTATACTGATTAATTGTCCTGGAGGGACAGTAATCGGACCTGATTCACCCAAAATAACTTGGCCAGTAGCATTTTCAAGCAAACCTGTCGCCGACACTCTTAAATCTCCACGACGGGTAAAACCCACATCGCCATTAGTTGCCTGAACACCCAGCACAGTCTTGTCGTTCATGGCAACGTCCAATGCATGACCAGTCATATTAATTGCCCCTGGATGAAGTTTAATAACTTCTTGGGCGGCCATGCCTGGCGCAAATTGCGTACTAAATCCAGGACCGTCTGCTTCTCGCGCTTGCTCAGCCAAAGCATAACTTTCCTTGAATCCTACGGTGGATACATTGGCTAAGCTGTTGGTAATCTGAGCTCGAAGTTGCCCCTGGTTTTTAATTGAGGCTAACGCGGTGAAAGCTAACTTGTCCATGAACTGCTCCTACAAATGCGGATTCAATTATCCGCGCATATTAATAATGGTTGAGGTCAACGTTGAACTTGTTTCAATTGCCTTTGCATTGGCCTGGAAATTACGCTGTGCGCTAATAAGATCAACAAGCTCTGCTGTCAAGTCAACATTAGATCGCTCTAGAGCGCCAGATCGAATCGTACCAAATCCAGCTGAACCTGCAGCACCATAAGTCGCACCACCAGAATTGGCCGTAGTGGCATACTTGGTTCCACCGGTTTGTTTCAAGCCGGGTGTTGAACTAAAGTTAGCAAGGTTAATTCGGCCCACATCTTGCTGCTCGCCGTTTGAATAGGTAGTTCTCACTGAACCATTTTCGGCAATATCAATATTTACCAGTCCACCGGGGGGAAATCCGTTCTCCGTCAGGCTAACTGCTTTAAAACCACCTGCAACACCGTTTGGGTTTACAGTCAATACAACATCTTGACTACTGGTTGGCAAATTAACTGCTGCTAAAGTAATCGTCGCACCAGTACCGGTGCCAGTAGCATTGGCAATGGTTAAATCAACAGATGGGCCAGCCTGAACACCATCAACATAGGCTGTCGCTTTCCAAGTGTCATCGCCGACACCGTTACCTGCAACATCGGCTGTTTTCTGGTAATAGACAGTTGTCTGATAGCCATTACCTTCATCATCGTAAAGACTGAACGTCTGCGCTTCGTTGTAGGTGGTGGGGTCCGCAGGGTCAAGGGTGGGTGGCCCAACAAGCGCTACTCCATCTAAGGGGAAATTGAGCGTAATCGTTCCCGTAGTACTTGCAGCAGCTGGGAAGTCACGGGCAATAGTTAAACCCTGAGTAGCCACTTTAAAGTTACTAGTGCCATCAGTGTTTAATGGATGCACTTGTAAACCATTGCCTTCATCGTTCACCATCAATCCGTTTTCATCAAGCATGAACGCACCATTTCGCGTAAATAGCTCTTGACCATCAGGGGTTTTTATCGGGAAAAAACCATCACCGGCAATAGCCAAATCCAACGTATTAGCAGAAGACTCAATATTGCCCTGAGTGAATTGCTGATTTACCGCCAACAAAGAAACACCACTACCCACTGAATTTGAAGACTTTTGTGTTGTAGAGGTTGCAAAAATATCTCCAAAAACTGCGTCCGAACGCTTAAAACTCGTAGTACCTGCGTTAGCAATGTTATTAGAGGTAACAGACAGCTCCGTTGCTGCTGCGTTTAAACCTGTTAATGATGTATAAAATGACATTTATATATTCCTTTTGTTATTAATAATCTGTGTTCAAATAATAAGCGCTGATGCGCTCTACCTGTGATAACGACACGTACTTTCCATCGTTGATTTCTAATGTAAGTTCTTGCAAATTAGCATCCCACTTGACACTTTTTACCTGCGAAACTGTTGATACCGGGGCGCCCTTCACCTCACCATTGAGCGCTACATTCGCACTCATAATGTAATTCCCGTTAGGCGCAACTTCACCTGCATTAGTTCTGCCATTCCAAGAAAGATCATGATTACCCGGACCACGGCTACCAAGATTTTCAGAATAAATAAGCTCTCCAGTATCTTGATCATGGATGTCTAAAAGAAGCGCTTCAGCACCGAAATCCAGCTTGGCTACACCCTCAGCGTGTTGCCCAGCAGCATTAGCGAAAGCCCCCCCAGGGACTAGTACCCCTTTACCCATGAGGTTAGCACCAGCTATCATTTGATCTTGACGCATTGCTGAAGACATTGACTCAAGAGAAGTCTGCATCCCTTTAATCCCTTCAACAGACGAAAATTGAGCTAGCTGAGCAACAAATGCTTCATTATCCATAGGGTCCAGAGGATCCTGATTAGTCAATTGCGTTGTAAGCAGCTGTAAAAAGGCATCACGACCTAACAGGTCATCCTCTGCTGCTGTACTCATTTGTTGATCAGCATATTGTGCACTGGTCAAAAAGGAACTCGTTGTTAATGTGTCAACCATAATTCTGATCCTTAAGCTTTAGTTATTTCGATGGTTCGCATCATCAATTGACGAGCTGTATTGACCACTTCGACATTATTTTGGTAACTTCTAGCTGCCGCCATCATTTCCACCATTTCGGTAACCTCATTGACATTAGACATGTAGACAAACCCGTCATCGTCTGCATTTGGGTTTCCTGGATCATGAATTTTCCCGTTCGGTGTGTTATCAGTGGTTATCTCAACAACTCTAACGCCGCCAACGGCTGGCTGCTGTCCATCATTCTGTTGTTCAGCTAACATTGTTTGAAAAACTGCGCGCTTTGCCTTAAAAGCTTCGGCTTCAGAGGGTGCTGTGGAGCCTGCATTAGCCATATTTGATGCACTGGCGTTCATGCGAATCATTTGTGCGCTTAAAGCTGAACCTGCTACTCCAAAAATATTATTAAATGACATTTCTTAATCTCCTCTTAACACTTTTCTAATCGCGGAAATGTCACCCTCAAGAAATCTGAGAGTTGCTTGGTATTCCGCTGCGGCTCTACCATACTTAGCCTGTTCAACACTTATCTCCACTGTGTTGCCATTTGAGGATGCATTTAACGGCTTCGTATAAAATAAATTTGGACTAGCGCCTTCAAAGGAACTCACATGGCCAGCATGGGTTGTTTTAATCTCGTTACCTTGCTGCACACCCTTAAGCGCTGATCTAAAATCAAGGTCCTGCGCTTTAAAGTTTGGCGTATCAGCATTGGCTATGTTTCGAGACAATACTTCCATACGCTCGCTTCTCAAGCTGAGCGCTTGTCCATGAAGGCCTAATGTTGAATCAAATAATTTCATAACATCCTCATTAAAGTTTCACCAACTTGTGTCGATTATCTGACAAAGAGGGTTTCTTTCCTTGGACAATGCAAATGCAATGCCAAAAGTATATTTTTATTCATTTTTTAAATTTAAACGTTAATAATCAAATACTTAAATAATTATTAAAATTCAATAAATTAAAGAGTTTGCCGCTTCGGCCAATGTTTGCCGTGTTTATTTGCCACCCTGTCGGTATTGCGTCACTCGTCTAGGTACTCCATACTGAGGGTATGAAATTATTAAATCGGGCTCTACTACTATCCCTATTGCTCTGGTGCTGTGTTGCTCAGGGCACCCCTGGATTAGGGTTTGACAAACAGGCGCTTATTAATCAGGCCGTGAACTGGGTCGCTCTAGAAGCAGAGGTTAATAAGGATCAAGTCATCATTAAAGCAACCGATCGACGACTGAAAATACCGACCTGCCCGTCCCTTTTTGATATCGCTTTTTCCTTTCCAACAAGCCAAGAATCAATTCGAGTAGAATGCCCTGATACAGGCTGGTCGGCATTTATCGGGGTAAAACTAATAAAATATTCGAAGGTACTTACCTTTAGCAGAAATATGTCAGCTGGGGACAAGATTACAAGAGCGAGCCTTAACTCAATTGAACTTCCAAATCGAATTTCAGGCGCTATTTCTAGCAAAGCTGTTGCAGAGGGAATGACGCTTAAAAAAGACGTAAAAACAGGTGATTTGGTATTACAAAGCTTGGTGGGCCATACCGCCACAGTCTTTATGCTAAAGAAAGATATTCTCTCTGGAGAGAAAATCACCATCGATGATGTAACCCTTGTTGAAAAGTCAATAAAAAAAATTGGCAAGCAACACCAATTTCCATTGCGCCTACTCTCAAGTGCTACTGCTTCTAGTAACTTGCTGGCGGGAACTATTCTGTCTAAAAAAGATGTAAACATTGAAACACTTTTGGTTATGAGCACTGCAACAATCCAGCGAGGGCAAATCGTGTCCAGCGCAAATGTAAAGGTGCAACCTTTTTATGGGAAGGTCCCAAACGATGCTTTAATCCAACCTCCGAACAACATTATTATGCAAGCGCGTAGAACCATCAGAGCAGGTCAAGTCATTCGAGCATCTGATTTACAAGAAGGCACTTTAGTTACAAAAGGTGATAGTATACTGTTAGTCATAAGCAAAGGTGCCCTTGAAATATCTACACCAATGGTCGCAAAAGAAAATGGCAAAATTGGTCAACAAATTACACTAATCAATCCTGAATCAGGCGAACAAGTCAAAGGAGTGATTATTGGGCCTGGAAAGGCTTCCGGCCTCTAAATAAAATAAATGCAAAAATATATTAAAGAATAGTAAAGTAGTGCCGATTTAGTAAACGAAGAGGAAAAAGGGTATCCGCCCAAAGGAAAAATCATGACAGACGCTATTTCGCAATTAAACAAGCCGGTGACACCTGCCACTGTAAACGCTGAAAAGCCTAAACAAGCTGCGCCTGAAGCACCAGTAGCTGAAGCGCCTAAAACTGAACGAAAAGCTGATGAGTTTGTTCTTAGCGCTCAGGCTGAAAAAGAACTTTCGAGTGCTGAGTTTGATGAAGTGCTAGTCTCTCGCATTAAAACAGCTATCGCTGAAGGTAACTATCCGGTTGATGCTAAGAAAGTTGCAGAGAAATTCGTTGCTCTTGAGAGTATGATTTACGGAAAGTAAATCGCCGTTCTTAAGTTAGCCTCCCAAACACAAGGTCAGTAGTCCTTGTGTTTTTTGCTGTGTGAATGATTTAACAGAACTAATGTAATACTATCCCTGAAAAAATGAGTTAGTTTTATGGACGATAAAACACTATTGAACCAAGCTTTGAATAAGGCTGCTGCACTTAAAGTCCTATTGGAGGACGAGTTTGAGGCATTAAAAGTACAACAATTGGATGTTTTTGAGTCTCTACAGCAAGAGAAGCTGGATATACTGACATTTTTAGCCAGCGACTCTTTATCCAGCTACCT
Organism: Porticoccaceae bacterium; assembly: GCA_029254005.1. Lineage (GTDB taxonomy): Bacteria > Pseudomonadota > Gammaproteobacteria > Pseudomonadales > Porticoccaceae > HTCC2207. Next base: position 13,565 of record JAQWYJ010000001.1, read on the forward strand.
GAAGGCTCGTTCAGAAGTGTCTACTGAAAAAGATACCGCGCTAGCATCATGGGACAACATTATCACTATAATTGGTGAGTGCAAAGATCTTCACCGACGCAATCAAATTTTGATCAATCGAAAAATCGAATCGGTAAAAGGCGCATTACAAACCATTCAGTCTCCCAGTACTTCACCATCAGTTGATGTATACGATCGTCTTGGCAAAATGAAATCTAGGCGGGGACCAAAGCGGGCTCGCAACGTATAGCTACGGTGTGTTATCTGCGGGATTTATACCTTTTAACCAATATGCCCAAGATAGGATAACCGCCACCGCGACATACAAGTGCTCTGGAATTTCAGCATCAAGATCCAAGTCACCCAGCAATTCGACTAGTTGAGGATCCTCAGCGATGTATACTCCCTGCCTCTTTGCCTCAGCAATAATACTCTCGGCGTTAATGCCATCAGCTTTAGCGGTAATAATAGGAACAGGATTTTCACCATACTCGATGGCGATTGCCTTCTTTTTAGATTTATATATCATGTGCTGACATCCAGTACTTGCCCGGGACCAGTTAACGATGAATCTATACTCGGTCGTGCAGCATTAAGAACTGTTAATTTAGTTAGGGTTAAGTCAAACCCTTGCAAAGACTGCTGTAAGATAGTCGATGCGGTCTCTGCTTTGCTAGCGGAATCAGACCAAGACGCCCACAAAATCATATCTATTTCTTTATTGGCCTTAACCGTTGTTTTCAGCCAAAGTGGTCCTAAATCCTCAGAATCTGTGTGGAGGTTTATAACCCAATCTGAGGAGCCTCCATCCTCTTTAGCGACACCTCGCTCAAAGTCAACTTCCACTGGATTAGCATCATTAAAAGGGATTACAAAATGATAGGAGATTTGCTGACTCTGCCTTGCTTGAAGGCCCTCTATTTGATTGCCTTCTATTTCATCAACTAATTGCCCAACAGACACCTTTAATTCAGGAGTCAATTTTCCGTCGACCAATAATTTGCGCATGAGTTGTTTCACATCCAAGCGACTTTGCATTTGGCGAGATAGAAAAAATTCTCCAAATAATCCCGATGCAACTAATGCTTGGCGTATATTGTCAGGCGACACATTGGCCATACTTAGCAGTAACTGACTGAGACGCTGAGTAACCCCTGCATCACCTATTTGGCTAAGAAAAGCTTGCATAGCACCGGGCTGGAAGAGTGCCGCCTGAATAGATGGCTGATCAGGACGATAGAGAAGGTTTAATAATCGGGGCGAGGTCGCCACCACAGATCCTGCAACCGGTGCAGCCAGTGTAGCCGCATGATGAACGGCAACGGGCCTTAGGGTTTTTCCATTAGAGGTTGACTCAACGCGAAAATCAATGCGATCGCCCTCTTTAAAACGCTTACCAGCTGCCCACTCTAATTCACGGTTATTCAATAATAAAACTGCAGCCCCGTTCCGCGAAGCAATAATACCTCTTATCACTTGATTGTCGGCTAATCCGACATCTCTGGCAAGCTGCTCAGAAACGCGCACAACTGTGACACTCTCCATAGACACCGGAGAAAGTCGCGGTACCATATTGAGTTGCTCCGGACCTAACATTTTTTAGCCTTGGCTATTAACCCATTAACTCATGAAAAAATAAACACTAAGGGTAGCTTATCCAGTTTTTACGTTTGCGCTTTGCAGTGGCAATGTCTGGTGCTGCTGTCTTGAAAATTGCCTGATGTATATCAGCGCTAGTTGGCAATTTTAGTGTCTTATTAGCGTATAACCAATGGGGATTGTTACGTCTAAACGCATGAGAGTTTGCCGCCACAATTGCATCCCTTAAAATTACTTTCTTAACTGGAAAATCTGGAAGTTGAGATTTAATAATTGAGTCTAATGTATCACCAAACTGAACCTGATAACCATGATTGCCCATATTACCCAATCGTTGTAAAACTGACGTCTCAAGCCCAGCTGAAGACCAATTCGTAACCGACGAGGATGATTTACTGCATTTGCAATTAGGGTCTTCTGGCTCACCCACAAGAAACTGTAAGGCTGCTTCTGCCTCGGCAATATCTGCAATTGCTTGCCTATCCGTTAAGCCAGACATGGCAACTGCTGTAATGAGCAGAAAATAAACCGGCTGCTTAATATTAAGTATCATTATTTACTCATCCTTTATTCATCTCACCTATTAACCACTGGTATATAAATCAAACCTCAATGTAAACTATTGAGCGGAATAAAAATCTTAAAAATAAGTGGCCACCAGTGTTGCAAGATCACTTTTTCTATTCCACTGTGGGCCCGCCACCTGCTGTAACACTGCGGAGTGTGTATTGACCGATTCTACTTTTGCTAACGTGAGGCTAGATAACCCTTCATCAGTTAGCGCCTGTTTAAGTAAATCTGGGTGGGTACTTATCAAAAACTGATCACCTACAGTAATTCCAGCGACTCGCCCAGCATTAATAACCAGTGTGTTTTTATCCAAGTGACCATCCATGATTTGAAATTGATGAGGCTTACAGGCCAAAGAATTAGTCAACCCTTGGACGAAATCAGCTGCTATGGTTGATGTGTCCGCTTCTAATGGTAATGGTATTTTCCCTTTGCTATAGCCTCTATCAATCGCTGGATAATGTAAATTACCATGAGTTTTCCACAAGGATAAATTGGTGGTGCGATCTACTAAAACAAACTCATAAGTGATGTCCGCCGCTGGCCACGAGGCTGTTTCCGAACCTCCACTAACTTGCACTGCAGTAGATTGAAGAAATTTTGCTGACCGCGCTACACTGCGCCTTACCCAATGAGAATAACCAATATCAGACATACCAGTACTCTCGGCATGATTAATCTTGATGTCTAACCGATAGGGCACTCCATCAACTGATGTGCCAGATAAGTATTGGTCATAGGACGATGCATAGCTTACCTTAGAGCTTGCTGACCAATCTTTAGATAAACTTAACCTGTTGATTAGCTGCTTTTCTAAAAATCGTGCGACCTCTAAAAGCGAATGATCTCCCACTTGGTTAGCTTGACCATGCAGGTGATCAGAATCCACAATGTTGACCAGTACCTGCCTGCGAAGATTGATTTTTGCCTCACGGCATGACCGATCAGGCATAACAGTTGCTTTAATAGTTGCCTTAGAACCTCGTTTGGCTTCCTCTAAATATGACATGACACGAATTCCGCGAATCCCAGCGCTACTAGAAAGCACTGATGACTCATGTAGCTTGCCAGTATTATCCATATATGCCATTGAATCGACTTGCACCTCAGCGCCCAACGCCAGGTCAACTAATGCCTGCTTAACTGTCCTTAACTTAATCTCCGCAGAATCTTGAGCAACGGAAGTTGTCCCAAAAATAAGTAACATGACAAATGTAACCCACTGAGGAATTAATTTACTCCCCAAGAAATGAGGAGTACTCAAGGAGTCAATTTTAGTGGTAGTTAGCAGCATGAATTAGCGCCTTTTAAAGAATTTTCAGCAATTACTTACCCATTAATAGTTCATATTGAATCACAGCCTTGCCAGCTTTTGCTGAGCCATAGACTCCAGATAAAGCTCTCGCAAGTCATTGACGATAGAATTATTCAGCGACAACGTGGTTTCATAAGTATCTTCTCCGACGGTAGTAATGCTCACTAACCGAGCGCCGTAAATAACACCCTGAACGCGTGATCTAAAAGTGTCGCTCTTAACGACCATCTCTGCAATGGTTGTTGTAGTGTCTAGATACTGGCCATAAACCTGCTCAAGAAGTGCCCTGTAGGCATCTAACTTGGATGCACGTATTGATAGAAGTCGCTGGTGGGCTGGATTATCTCCCGCCTGAATACTAATCACGGCATAGCCTGTGGCAACAATATTATCGTTCTGATCTACAATGGTTGATACTACTGCAGCATTGTAATCGCCGTTATTAGTCGCACAGCTTACCAGTGACAATAATAAAAGAACGGCACCAACCAATGTGAGTCTTTTCTGTACTGAACTTATTACTGACTGGCTATTTTTCATTGTAATTCCTACCGTGCATGTTGGGTGGGTCAAATTAACTCGTTAGAGATCCGTCTATTTAGGCAGTCGCCAAAATAATTGTCGTCTAATTTTATTATCGACAGTTACGTTAAAGCCTTGAGCGTAAATGACTTTAAAACCTCACTAGAAGGCTTTAATAAGGTTTATAGAATAACCGCTAAAAATGGCACACATATTGCTTATATATTACTAACTACTTATTTTAAGCCTCTAATCCTCCAGCTTAAAATATTAACTAACTGAAATATATAGGTTTTTATTTAATGTCCACTGCACTGCTGTCAACCCTACGACAGGATATGTCGAAAATCGAACTGTCAGGGTTGGGGATTCCATTCATAGTCTTGTTGATTATTGCAATGTTGATTCTGCCGCTGCCATCTTTTTTACTAGACTTTTTATTCACCTTTAACATTCTTATTGGTGTGGTGATCATTATGATTGCCATCAATAGCTCCAAACCTTTGGACTTCTCATCTTTTCCTTCTATATTGCTAATCGCTACAATGTTGCGCTTAGGCTTGAATGTTGCCTCTACACGCTTAGTGCTAGTAAAAGGTCATGAAGGCCCAGATGCTGCAGGAAAGGTCATTGAAGCCTTTGGTGCTTTTGTTATTGGGGGCAATTATCTTGTCGGCTTTATCATATTCTCGATCCTAATGATTATTAATTTTATCGTTGTTACCAAAGGTGCTGGGCGAGTATCAGAGGTTATTGCACGATTTACCTTAGATGCCATGCCTGGCAAACAAATGGCCATCGATGCTGACTTAAATGCTGGTGTTATTGATCAAGACACCGCTAGGAACCGCAGAGAAGAAATATCACAAGAATCTGACTTTTTTGGATCAATGGACGGTGCATCTAAGTTTGTTCGCGGTGATGCGATTGCTGGCCTACTTATTTTGATTATTAACATCGTCGGAGGCCTTGTTATAGGTTTAACTCAACATGATCTCAGCTTTACCGAAGCTGGCAAAATTTATGTTTTGTTAACTATTGGTGATGGTCTTGTCGCCCAGATACCCTCGCTATTACTATCCCTTGCAACAGCTATCATCGTCACTCGAGTAACCACCGCAGAGACAATGACCAGCCAGGCTAAAAATCAGCTTGGCAACCCTGTTGCATTAATTATTGCTGGAGGCATTATTATTTTACTCGGCTTGGTTCCAGGCATGCCAACACTAATATTTTTAGCCCTTGGGGGTGCCGCAACCGCTGGCGGTATGTGGCTGTACAAAAATCCTACTGATTCCAATGCAGCTGAAACGGCTGGTGAACTGCAAACTGAGCAGACTCCAGATCCAATGCTTGAAGAATTAAACTGGGATGATGTTGAGCAAGTAGATCTGGTAGGCCTTGATATAGGTTACGGCCTAATCCCGCTGGTCAATCCTGAAACGGGAGGACAGTTGTTGCCTCGTGTGAAAGGTATTCGTAAAAAACTTTCAGCAGAGCTTGGGTTCCTAATCCAACCAATAAGAATTAGAGACGACTTGGATCTTGATCCAGACGTATATCATATTGTTATGAATGGTGTAGTTCGCGGTAAGGGCAATATCAAGATCGGTAAAGAAATGGCAATTAATCCAGGCGAAGTTTTCGGTGCCTTACAGGGAGAGATTACTAAAGAGCCTGCCTTCGGACTTGATGCAATTTGGATTGATCCCTCTCAACGAGACTATGCGCGAACCCTGGGATACACTGTAGTTGACTCAGCCACAGCGATTGCAACTCATCTAAATACCTTACTTAGAAATAACTCTTCAGAGCTTTTAAGTCATGATGAAACTCAGCAATTACTGGATAAAGTCGCCGCACGCTCACCCAAATTAGTAGAAGATCTGGTGCCAGGTAAACTACCACTAGCAACGGTAACTAAGGTTTTACAAAACGTCTTGAACGAAGGTGTTTCAGTGCGCGACATGAGGACTATTATTGAGGCTCTGTCTACTGAGAGTGCGCGAACTCAAGACGCAGACGAATTAACGGCGACGGTCAGACCTCGACTTGGCAGAATGATCGTACAAAGCCTTGTTGATGTAAACGACAGCCTACCAGTGATGACACTCAATCCTGGTTTAGAGCAGATGCTGCACAATGTACTTCAGCAGAGCAGTAATCCTCAAAATGCTGTGATTGAGCCTCAACTTGCCGAAGGTCTTTTCCAATCACTGGCGACTAATTCTCAGGAAGTGGAAAATCAAGGACACCCAGCTGTATTGGTTGTATCACCGGGAATACGTCCTTGGCTAGCAAAAATTATTAAACATCGGCTTGCAGATCTAACGGTACTCTCATATAGCGAAATCCCTGATGATCAATCAGTGCAGGTTGTCGCCACAATTGACGTAGACAATACCAATTAATTAAAAGGTTAAGAAAAATGGAGTTACAAAGAATTCTCGCAAAAGACACACGCTCAGCAATGGAACAAGTTCATGCGCTTTATGGCAGCGATGCTTTAGTAGTGTCTAATAAAAAAGCGAAGGGTAAAACTGAGGTCATCGTCGCTATAGAGATAGCAGCTAATGCGCAGACCATGCTTAATGATCTGCAAGTACCACGACAAGAATTGCCTATACCGACACCAACAATAGGGACTGATTTCCAAAAAATTATGGAATCAAAGGTTTTTACGCCGTCCGTTACTGCTATTGACCAATCCTCAGATTTAGATGAGTCCATCATTGTAAAAAACAACATTCAGAACAAAGCTCAGGATGACAACAAAGACTACTTGAAAGCACGAGAGCTCGTAGACCTAGTGAAATTAGAGCTTCATGCTATGCGCAGAGAACTCAAGATTTCTCAGCAAATAGACGCACAATCAACAACTACAGGCGGTATTTCTCACCTACCCTCTCTCAAAGAGGCCTTGCAGTCCACGGGAATGCCCGCTGCGCTGAGAATACTTGTCAATGATATTGTTGCTGATGATAAAAATGTAAAGTCTGCAATCCAAACCATTTCATCTGCCTTTGGAAATGCTATCAACCATCTAAATGTTATTGACGATATGCGTGGCGTTCATATCATTGCAGGACGCCTAGGTATTGAGAATAGCATCATGGCTATGCGTCTAGCGCGACAAAAAGCCATCAATTATGGAACCAATAATGTCGCAGTGATCAGCTATACTGATAATCAGTCGGATAATTGGAGCCAAACTCAGCTGTTTGGACTTAACTCAGGTATAGAGACATATAGGGCTAGTACGCCAACTATGCTGATGGAAATGCTGTCTCAGCTATCTTCTTATGAATTAGTTATGATTGAAACAACTGGTCTCGAACTGGAAGCTAACTTAAAAACATTTGCAAAGCTAATACCACAAGCAAAGCAACACTTAGTGATATCCGCAGATGCCTCAGAAACCTCAGCGAACAGATACCTCGCAAACGAGGCTATTAACTGGACTTCTGTAATGCTAACTCAACTAGAGTCAGACGTCTTCCCTTGGGCTGTTGTAAATACACTAATGGCTTCCCCTGTGCCATTATCTCTTGCATCATCATCTTCTTCGGTTACAAAAGAAGCAATTTCAGTAGACGGCTTTTCATTAACAGAGAATGCTTTACTAAATCTACCGTTAAGCGCTATTTAATGATCATTCGAAGACGATTTAGAGCTATGAAAGAAAATCAGGAGTATGATAAGGTGAATGTACGTTTTGGACGGCCTTTGGGGCAAAAAATATGAGCCAATCTAACCCAACACAAGTAATCGGTATCGCCAGTGGTAAAGGGGGTGTCGGTAAGACAACCGTATCTGCCAATCTTGCTGTAGCACTTGCTGCTGTCGGCAAAAAAGTCATGGTGTTCGATGCCGATCTTGGACTAGCTAATGCTCAATTAGCGCTTGGATGTAGAACTGAATATAATTTTAGTCATGTTCTGAGTGGAGAAAAAACTGTTCAAGAAATAATTGTAGAGGGACCACAGGGGGTAAAACTTATTCCTGGCTCCAGTGGCATTCAACATATGGCCTCGTTAAGCGCTAGTGAAGCCGCAGGAATAGTTCAATCTTTCTCAGATATAAGTGAAGATCTAGATTACCTAATTGTTGATCTCGCAGCAGGCTTATCTGATTCGGTAATGACTTTTTTAAGCGCTTGCCAATACCGTTTCATTGTTGTCAAAGACGACCCCTCATCCATAGCAGATGCTTATGCCACAATAAAGGTTATGATTCAGGATCTTCAGCTAAATGATATTTTTATCATCCCAAATTGCATGGACTCACATGGAGCAGGCGAAAGACTCTTCTTAGGTATTAATTCTGTAATCAAAACATTCTTAGGCGCCAGTGTCTCTAATTTGGGCACCATTCGATCTGATGAAATGGTACTTAGAGCAATCAAATCATCAAAACCATTGCTCAGCTTTGCTCCTTCGAGCGCCGCAACCAGAGATTTTACTGCACTGGCAAAAACCGTGACAGAACTCCCCTATGACACAACTATGTCTGGTGGATTACAATTCTTCTTTGAGCGACTAGCGTTGCAAAAAACGGCCAACAACTAAGGTAAATATATGCCTGATATCAACGATTATGCAGATATTCAAAACCTTAATCAGTCTAATGAAGGACTGCTTAAAAATATTGGTCTTGTAAAGCGAGTAGCTCTGCACTTAAAAACCAGAGTTCCTAACTTCATGGAACTAGAAGAATTAATTCAAGTAGGAATGATTGGGTTAATTGAAGCAACCAAATCTTTTGATTCCAGCAAAGGAGTGGAATTTGAGGTTTTTGCTAAAAATCGTATTCGTGGTGCAATTTTAGATCAAGTCCGAAAAATGTCTTACTTGCCACGATCAGCCATGGTTAATATCAGAGAGCATAATGAAGCGCAACAACTACTGGCTGGGCAATTAGGCAGAGAGCCTACACAGTCTGAAATGGCCAACTTCATGGAAAAGGACATTGAGGAATATCAAAAAGAACGAAACCATGCCAACAGATTTCAAACTATTTCACTAGAATCTCAGGTTGCTGAACCCATCGACCTTCCAAGTTCTGATGATAACGATCCAGAGTCTATACTATCGAAAGATCAGATGATGGAGTCACTTGCAGAATCTATTGAATTACTTCCCGAGCGAGAAAAAACTATTGTCGCGCTCTATTATGTAGAAGAAATGAATCTTAGAGAAATTGGTGCTGTTCTTGAAATAAGTGAGTCTCGCGTTAGCCAAGTTTTGTCTGCTACTGTCAAAGCTCTCAGAAAAAAGATGGCTGACGAAGAGTAACTACCCCCTAAAAAGACTGTTCCGCTCACTTATAACAGAGGCTAGCGTAGAGTCATTTAAGTAGCTAGGGTGTTTTTAGCGAATAGAAAATCAAATTCGGATCTCGAGGGACTTTAATGACCTGTTCTCCCGATTGGGCTTTTTGTAATACAGATTGTCTTTTCAACACAGCCAAGTAGTTTTCTCGCTCCAGAGTTACCAATGCTTTAACGTCTGCATTCAAATTTGCCACGTTTTTCAAGCTTCCCTCAAACTGATTAATACGTGAAGATAGCGATGCTATCGATGCCGACGCTTTGTTGATGTGCTCGCCGTGGCCTTTGAGTGACGATTCTAAAACACTTATTTTGTTAGCAACTACAGTATTTTCAATAGCTACTTTCCTAGCTGCCATCTCAGGTATCTCAGTTTTGAGCGCTGTTACTGCAGTTGACAAAAGACTCTGTTGGTCAGAGAACTGAGCCTGCACAATCCCCATCTCTTGAATGGTTTCGTTGAGCTCATCAAAGGCTGACAGCGCTGCGTTCATATTAACAGCGCGCTTGGTCAGAGCCTCTAACATGTCATCGACTTGACCTACCTTGCTGGTTAACTGAGCGGCCATTAAAATAAAGGCTCCGGCACCAATGAACAATGTAGCCATGGCTCCAACGTACATCTGCTTGCTTGCCGCGTTACGAGAGGCCAACATCTGCTCGATTTTTTGAAGATTCTCAGAATCTGGTGCAGTTTCAATTTTTGGGTCTGCTGTTTGCTCAGTGGACTCTGGTGCTTCTTCTACCTCAGCTTCTTTTTTTGTCTTGTCGTCTTCGTCGGCCATAGTCTTTCCATTTATTAAATCATTAAAACTACAATATAAACCTTTGTTTAGTTAACTATCGACAGCACCGACGTCGGCTTTAATCAGAATTAATCGAAGGATAATTGACAAGACTCGTTCCTTTTGCACCACCGAAATAATTGACTCGACTCCCAAATCCAAAAATCTGGTGGAATAAGAGGGTTTTCAGTAAAACCAACAGCCTCGAGTTTGGACAAAAAAGGTCCCGATATAATAGCGTAGGCTTGTTGGCCGTTCGCAGTTATAGCCAGTGTTGATGCATTTTTTAACACTGGATTTTTCTCAATGTAGCTTGCCAGACGCGTAGACCCTGTAACAACAGCATGTTGTACGAAAAATGAGTCTTTGGGTAAGGACGTTAATATGGGCTGCTTGGCACCGCTTAACGTCTCGCTTTCAACCATAACTACTTCCATAGGACTTGTTTCAACTATGGGTTGGTCCTCAGCGACTAAAGTGGTTGAAATAAGTGTCGGCTTAACAGATGACTCCACTTCAGTAGTACCCTGCATGGTTTTTGATGCAGTAGCAACCTCAACTTTGTCTTCAATATTTTCCCCGTCTTCTTCAATGGGCTGTGAGGGAAGTGCTTCACTGGGCTCTTCTAAGACAACTCTCTTTAGGTTAGGTTCAGACATTTGCGCTTGTTCATTAGTTGTACTTGGCGTCGCTATAATACTAAATAGATAACCTTTATATTTTTCAGCACCTACTGGATTCAATTGCGCCACAACAGCTAGTGAAACTGAAATAACGACAAACAGAAGTAATATTTTAGAACCAACGCCGGAAAGTCTTGATACTCTATTTTGATCGGACTTATCTTTCTGTGCTTTCTGTGCAGACTGAGTCTGTGCCAACAATAATGCTCTTGATGCAGCTAAATTACCACGTTGCTGATCACTACCACCTTCATCTACAACAGCCGTCTTTTCAAAAATAAAGCTTAATCCAACATTGCTCAAAAGCTGTTTAGTTTGCTCCTCATAACCCTTGTCTCTGGCTGACTCTATCAACGCGGTAGCCTCTGGGATTGAAGGAAGATGAAGATGCCAACGATGAAGTTGCCTACTAATAGGCCTCAATACCTGATCATATCCTGGCCAGTTATTTTTATTTAGAAATAAAATTAACCTAACATTAATACCTGGGAAGTCTTTTAACAATCGCATTAAAAGAACCCACTGCTCCTCATCCACTGCATTTGCGTCATTCACAACAAGCAACGTGGCCGGCACCTCTGGATCAGGTTGCTGTCGTGCTTGTTTCATAGTCATGCTAGCAAGCATTTCATTGAATCGGTCTAATAATGAGTTAGTATCAGTAGGCGAAAAAATATCCATTTGAAACTTATTTAACTTGCGCAAACGAAATATTAACATTCGTGAATAATGCGTCAGCAATGACTCGTTATTACCAATAATAGCCAAGCCAAGTCTGTCTTGAACAAGTGCTTTGATAGCAAAACGAAGATTTTTCTTATCCGTAATGCTATAAAAAATATCACCGCTTTCAAAACATTGATCAGCATCAAGATTAATGTCATTTTCTGATTGTTCCATCTTGCAATACCCTCCAAAGGCATTTCCCGTTGTTACTGCAGGGTTCCGTCAGTATTGTAACGCATCCCCACTGGAACATCTGGATTTGGTCTATCCGCTGTTGAGGCCCCCCGCTCCAGACTATTAAGACTAAACACATAGGCAATAACCTGCGCTACTGCATAATATAATTCCTCTGGAATGGGTTCATCTAACTCTGTAGTGAAGTAAAGCGCTCGTGCTAGGGTAGGCGCAGTAAACACTGAAACGCCGTGTTCTTTAGCCTTTTCCCGAATACCCTGCGCAAGAAAGTCCACTCCTTTTGCCACTAGTATTGGCGCCCCACTGCTCGATGGATCGTAATTAAGCGCAACAGCAAAGTGTTCAGGATTCACAACTATCACATCGGCATCAGCCACAGCGTCCATCATCAGTCCCATTGCCATTTCACGCTGTTTTCTTCTGATTTGAGCTTTCACTTCTGGTCGACCTTCAGTATCTTTAAATTCGTCCTTGATTTCCTGCTTGGTCATTTTCATTTTTTTATTATGTTCATACAATTGATAGGGCACATCAATGCCTGCCGCTATAATTAATGTTAATGTCACCCAAACAGCGCCGGTGGCAATAATATCGCCGGCACCGGCTAGCGCAGAACGGATATCCATAAAACCAAGAGAGATTAAAGAATCAAAGTTTGCCGACACTACCAAGTAAAGCACCGCGCCAACCAGCGCAAACTTAGTGATCGCCTTGGTCAAATCAACCAAGGCTTTAGTACCAAACATTCTTTTAAATCCATTAAGAGGATTGATCTTACTGGCTTTGGGCGCTAGAGACTTCGCTGAAAAGATATATCCACCAAGCATGCCCGCCGCTGCAAAAGCAATGAATACTGCAAGCGCAAATATGGGGGACACAGCCCACATACTGTCTGCAGCATGGCGACCAAATGTAGAAGGTAGTAAATTATCTGAAAACACATCATTTCTATCAAATACAAAACCATTGGCAAAAACCTCGCTCAATCGAAGTATGATCATGCCACCAAAAACAGAAAGAAATAACGCTGTGCCAATCATCATTGCAGCTACTGATAGTTCTTGAGACCGAACAACCTGCCCATCTTCTTTGGCTTTTTCAAGCCGCTTCGCGGTAGGCTCTTCAGTACGCTCTTCGCTGCTACTTTCATCTGACATTATCTGATACCTAAAGCCTGACCAAGCACTTCAAACGCCTGCTGCCACAACCAATTTATACGAAAACCGATACTAGTCATAGATACAAGTAGCAGGACCATACCAGCAATAATCATCGCCGGAAATCCCACTGCAAAAATATTAAGAGCTGGCGCCGCCCTGGTGATGACGCCTAAACCAATGTTAATGAGCAACAATGAGGAGATAACAGGCATACCAAGCAAAAGCGCACCTAAAAATATCATTGAGCTCCATTGAATTGTCAGCCCCGCCAATGCAGTAATATCCAACATTTGCCCAATAGGTAGTAGGGCAAAGCTATCTAATACCAGAGTAATAACGATTACATGGCCACCCATACCAAGAAAAATCAAGGTTGAGCAAACTATCAAAAACTGTGCTATCACTGGGACATTACCCATATTTGGATCTACCATGTTAGCCATACTTAGGCCCATTGATGAAGAAATTGCTTGACCACCAACAATTAAAGCTGCGTTCACGATTTGTAGGAGAAGCCCCATAGTGACACCAATAAATACCTGAGACAAAACTTCACGCAGGCCCGCCGCAGAAACAGGGTCAATGGTTGGCCACTCGGTCAGCGGAAAAACCATCCAAGTTAATAATGTTGCTAATAATACGCGAATTCTTACAGTCACAGCTCGAATAGAGAAGAATGGAGCGGATAACAAAAAGGCTGAGATTCTTATCATTGGCCATAGCAATGTATAAAAATATTCAATAACCTCGGCGACAAGAAGGTTCATTACAAGAAGAGAGTGGGTATTCGTTCAAAAATGCGTCGAAAGAAATCGACCATAACAGCGATCTGCCAACCACCAAAAATCACCAGCGCTAAAACCATTACTGCCAATTTAGGAATAAAGCTGAGGGTCATTTCTTGAATAGAGGTCGCCGCCTGAAAAACACCTACAATAAGGCCTACAGCTAGGGCCACACCCAGTAATGGTGCCGCCACTAACACAGCAATCCATAAAGACTCGCGCCCTAAATCTATAACCTGTGCTGGATCCATAATAAGCCTCTAAGAAATAGTGAAGCTGCCCGTTAAAGAACCCATAATGAGTGTCCAACCGTCAACTAAAACAAACAACATTAATTTGAACGGCATAGAAATCATCATCGGCGACAGCATCATCATACCCATTGACATTAAAACACTGGCCACAACAAGGTCGATGACAATAAAAGGAATATAAATCAGAAAACCGATTGAAAAAGCACTTTTCAATTCTGAAGTAATGAACGCGGGCACTAAAGTGGCAAAGGGCACGTCTGCAGGAGTTTCCATATCTTCATTACCCGCAATCTCTGCAAACATCGCAATATCAGACTCTCTGGTTTGATTCAGCATGAAAGTTCTAAAGGGCGCTTCCGCATTGACCAATGCTGTATCAAATTCAATGGTCTCCTCAAAATATGGTGTCAGCGCATTGTCATAAACATCAGTGAGCACCGGAGACATGATAAAGATCGTAAGAAATAAAGAAATCCCCACCAACACCTGATTGGGTGGAGTTTGTGCGGTACCCAAGGCCTGTCGTAACAGCGACATTACAATAATAATACGCACAAACGAGGTCATCATCAGTAGCAATGATGGCAGCAACGTCAGCACAGTCATTAAAGCAAGCAGCTGAAGTGTTAAACTATATTTAGTGCCGCCACTCCCGTCATCGACCATATTTACAATAGGCAGACCACTCTGAGCAAATGCTGGAACAACCGCGGCAATACCCAAGAGACATATACAGAGCAGTAGGCATCGCTTAGGAAAGCTTGTATTAAGCGAGGGCATTATATTCGCCATGTGGGCTGTATAACTGCCAAGAAAATTATATTTTTCATTTCAATGCCCAGCTCCTAGTCGCGAACGGTTATTGTACCCTCAAACGGGATCTATCCTGTCAGCATCAACGCTTGTACGCGCGTCTAATTCAAGATCCCATTGGCCTAACTTAGTCATGCCATTGGCGGTTACACCAATGAGTATTTTTTCACTTTTGATACTAACCAACAATAATTTTTGCCTGGCACCAATATTTCTGACTTCTATTATCTCAATTTGACGATCGCCAGAAAGATTCATACCCATGCCATATTTTTTGATAACGAATAAAGTACCTACCAATAGGCCTATCACGACCGCAAAAGAGGCCATCATTGTCATAAGATCACTGAAACCTACCGCTTCCATTCTACCAAAGGCCCTAAAGCTGCTTTACGCGTTCAGATGCTGGCACCACATTGGTTAGCTTGACGCCGTATTTATCACCCACCAAAACAACTTCGCCCTGAGCAACCTTAGTATTATTAATAAGCAAATCTAAAGGTTCACCAGCAAGCTTATCTAATTCTACAACACTACCCTGACTCAGGCTCATAATATCTCTGATTTTAAGCGCGGTTCTACCCACTTCCAAGGAAATAGTAACGGCAATATTTTGCAACACGTCCGAATCTATTTTATTTTTTTTGGCCTCTTCACCGACACCTTCCGGTGTTGACTCCGCGTTATTATCTAAGTCTTCCATCATATATACCCTTACTACATCTTGGTCTGTTTTTTCATTATACCGTTTATTGAGAGCGAGATTGTGGCCTCACCAACTGTATTGCCATATTAGAAGATTGCATTCCTATGTGGCCTTCATACACTGGCACTTTCTCTACATCCATCGTTGCAAAATTTGGTTTTGCAAAAAAAATAATATCTTCCTCGCGCAAAGCTTCAAAAGCTTTGAGCGTTGTCTCAATCTGCGCAAGACTAACCGTTGTTTTAAGCTCAGCATCAAGGACAGCATTTTTTAAGTCAAGACTCCATTGAGTTGCAAGATCGTCTTTAACATTTTCAGACGAAGGACGAACCAAGGATTCTCTAATTGTTTTCAATGAGTAATAAGGATAAATGATATCAACAACGCCTACATCACCTTCGCCCAGCTCGATGTTTATTCTTGAAACGAGCACTAAATCATTAGCATCCGCAATATCCGCGGATTTTGGACTATTAGCTAATGCCACTGCAGAACATTGAATTTTTTCCACTGGCGACCAGGCTTGCTCCAAGGACGAAAAAATAATGTTTATTAAAATATTATTAATGCTAATTTCCGTGGGTGTGAACGATCTAGCTACACTAAGTTTTTCTGACCGATCGCCTTCGCCACCAAAAAAACTGTCAAAACAGCGGAACAATAATTTGGGCTGTATAATAACGAGCGAATTACCATACAGAGGCTTAATTCGCACCACATTAGAGGCAACTGGAAGCTCAATCTCTTTCAAGTAATCTCCATAAGGGATAAGCCTCACAACCTCTGGTGCCCCTTTAATTTTATTGCGCAATATTGTTGACAACTCATCTTTGAATCGAACCATAAACCGATCGTTAATCGGGTTAATTGCATCAATATTAATACCTTTTGATGAGTCCTTTTTAACAATGTCGTGCTTTACCGCTTTTGCAAGCGTATTAAGTCCAGCATCAGCCTCTATCGAACCATCCTCAAGGCCCGCCGAGAGCGCGTCTAGCTCTTCTGGGGACAAGACATTTTCATTTTCAGCCATGATGGCCCTCACAATTAACTATAATTTTAAAATTTTATACACTTGATTTTACTGAACAATAAGTTCTGCAAAATATAATTCTTTTATTTCTCGGCTGCCTATACTAGCCTCTAAAATATCATTTATTTCTTTTTTCAACTCAAAAGCTAAATCCTCACGAAATCTAATACGAGAAATCATTTCTTCTCTTTGCTCCGAAAGAACCTTTAATAACGCATTTCGAATAGGAAAATTGTGTTCTTGGATGACCTCTACAACCTCTCCTGCATCGTTGTCATTAAACATGAGAGCCACACGTATCTGAATAACTTTTTGAGAATTATAAACATTTGACAGAAGTTCGGGCTTAATTTCAAAATATACTGGCTTGCGCCCCGCATCATACTCTTTTTCAACCCTTTGGTTAGGTTGCTCCTGATCAGCACTATTTGCCTCCATCGCTGCAATTGCCTGCTCTGCGTCAGTTGCCTCAGTAAACATGCCCATGGCATACATAATGCCTCCTGCGACACCGCCAAGCAAAACTAATACTATAACGACAATTAATATGATTTTTAATATCGACCTTTTTTTTGGCGCATCACCATCATTATCAGCCATGAATTATTCTCCCTATGAAAATTTTAAAGCCTAGGTTACACAGTTATATCCAAACCATCGTTAGAAGACACACTCTTATGCGACTCTATTGACGCTTGTTGTTTATCGTCATTTTTAACCACTGCTTGATCTTTAGCATCCTCTGACGCTGTCGAATTCTCGTCACTCTTAGCATTATTTCCGTTGCTTAATCCTACATAAGCAGTTTCTATGCCATGTTCTCCCAATTCATCTTTTAATTTTGCCATACTTTCTTGCAGCAAGTCTCTAGTGACCAGCTTTGAAGCGTTAAAATAAGCCTCCAGTTCACCATTTTTCATTTCTAATTGAATTTCAATCCGTCCTAGTGATTTTGGGTGCAGATCAAATTCTACTTGCCATGCTCCTTTCTGTATTTGCGATGTCAGCCTTTGACCTAGAGCATCAGTCAATCGACGAGAAAGATCCAAGTATTGCTCCTGGCGACTGAGCAACCCCTTTTCAGCTAACACTGAAGTCTCAGCTTCTACTCCCACTGAAGCTGCGCCTGACCTTAATTCAGTACTAGTAGTTTGTCCTAATAAGGCAGATCCTTGCTCTTGGGTAGCTAAAGTGTTGATCAAGTTTACAGAATTAACGCCCGCAGAGTCTAAAAGTCGTGATGTAGGCGACAATAAATCAATAGGAGGCAATTTGAGAACGAGATGATCTGACTTAACAGCCGTTTGTGTCCTCTCAAACATAAGTTTCGTATCTACTATTGCTTGAGAAGCCTTACGACGTACATCACTATTCTCACTATTAATTATGTTATCACCGGCCTCTAGAGTAGCTTTTTGAAGGGCATCTGCCAAAGACACTGTATCTTTGTTGAGGGCAAGTGAATTTGTCATAGACATGTCAGGTTTTCCCAAGACCTGTACCGTATTATTTTTTAACCTATTTTCAGTACTTACGCCTGATTGAGAAAGCGAAGACCGCATTTGTAATGCTCCTGCAGAATCTACTGAAGAATAGGGAATATCAAGTTTCGACAATCCACCTTGCGCTACGGATGATATTGAATCTGGTGCTAAGGTGCCGTCCATCCTCCCAGCACTAGCTCTTACGTTTGCAGCGATAGCACTATTGAGCTGATCGCGCTTAACTCCGCCTTCTGTACTCAGACTGTTAAAACCTTTACTCATCGGACCAAAACTCGCAGCAGTATCACCTAAGGCCTGTCTCTTTATACCTAACAGATCGCCACTCTCAACGATATCTGCAGTAGTGCTCTTGTCTATCGTGGGTCTAGCTTGAGCAACCTTAG